>JAABRA010000331.1 GCA_011391155.1 Burkholderiales bacterium | reverse complement strand
CTTTTTCCATAGCTGACTATGACCGTCCCACGATGGGAAATGGCTAAAAAGACTTGAAAAAATCCAAGAAATTGGCGTCCTGGCACTGGATGCAGCCGATGCAGGCCGGCGGGCACCGACGCCACGGCCCGCACAGCGCGTCAAGGCGTCGGTGTGGGTGCCGCAGCGGGCGCCAGCCGCGCGTACCAGTCGACGCGCCGGGTCAGCACCATCACCGCCGTCAGCACGACGAACAAGGCCACGGCGCCGATGACCAGCGCGGTTTGTTCGAGCTGCAGCAGCAGGTACAGCGTGCCATACAGCGCGGCGATGCCCATGCCGAACGGGATGCCGCGGCGCACGCTGCCCAGCATGTGGCTGGCGTAGTAGGCCAGCAGGCTGACGCAGGCGGTGGCCGCGATGCCGTAGGCCAGGCTGAACGGCAGGTGCTCGCCCAGGCTCACCAGCAGCAGGAAGAAGATGCTCAGCGCGCTGCCCACCAGGAGGTATTGCACCGGGTGGACGCGCAGGTTTTTCATGAACTCGAACAGCCCGACCGCGACGAAGGTCAGCGCGACGAAGAGCAGGCCGTACTTGGTGGCACGGTCGCTCAGGGTGTAGGGGTTGATCGGGTCGATGAAGCTGACGCCGAAGGCATCGGTGCAGCCCTTCTGGGCGCTACCTTCTTCCGGCGCACCCTCGCTGCAGACCGGCTTGCCGGCGGTGATGTCCTGCGGCGCGGTGGTGGCCAGCGCGGACAGGCGCCAGACGGCGTCAAAGCCCTGGGCGCCCACGGCGCGCTCGGTCGGCAGGAAGCGCCCGTCAAACGAAGGGTGCGGCCAGGTGCTGGTGAACCGTGCGGCCGTGGTGCCGGCCAGCGGCACCACCGAGAAGCGCTCGGTGCCGGCCAGCTCCATCTGGAATTCCGCTGAAAACGGCTCGCTGCGCTGCCGCGTGGACTCCGGCAGCACGGTGTGCACGCCACGGGTGTAGGCGCGGTGATGGGTGCCGGGCTTGAGCGCTCGGTCTTGCCCGTCCAGGCGCAGGCGGGCGGTGCGGATGCCGCGCGCATCCCCCACCGCGACCATCAGCACCGGCGCCTCGCACTGCAGGCGCGAGTTTTTCACCGTGGCCTGGGGCTGCAGGCTGGCCAGATCGTTCCAGCGCGCCGTCAGGTTCGCTTTCAGCGCAAAGGTGTTGACCTTGTGCAGCCCCCGGGCGCGGGGCTCCATGGCGGCGCCGGCCGTCACGTTCAGGTCGTCGGGCAGGGCCGTCAGCGCGAACTCGCGGCGCTGTTCGGTGGAGGTCTGGCCGGTGCCGCTTCCCGTCACCACGTCCCAGGTTTCGACGCAACTGCTGTGGATCAGCGGGCCGATCAGCGTCTGGCTGCCGGCCAGACTCTGGGCCACGCTGCGGGTGGCCGCTTCGCGATGAAACTGGCGGTCGCGCACGATGCCGCCGATCAGGTTCAGACCGAATATAAGCATCAGCAGCACGCCGCTGACCGCCATGATTTTGAGGAATACCGGGTGTTTCAAGAGAGCCTCCGTGATGTATGGAAGGCCAGTTTCCCGCCCGGCTGTGAGGGCTTGATGCGCTGTGTGAAGCCGGTGTGAAGTACAAGGATGTGGCAAGGCATACCGTCCCCCGCTGTGCCCTGCCACATCCTCAGGCCGGAAACACCAGTTCCGCGCGCAGCCCCGGCCCGGCGGCGGGGTCGAGGTTGGCGAGATGCAGCGTGCCGTGGTGCAGCGCCATGATCTGGCGCACGATGGCCAGGCCCAGGCCGGATCCGGTGCGCTCGCCGTTGGGGCGCGGTGTCGAGAAGAAACGCTCGCCCAGGCGGGGCAGGGCGTAGTCGGGCACGCCGGGGCCGGCGTCGGTCACGGTAATGCGGCTACCCGCGAGTTCAACCCGGATGGTGCCGCCGACGTGCGAGAAGTCGATGGCGTTATCCAGCAGGTTGCCGATGGCCAGCGCTACCAGCGCGGCTTCGAACGGCCCGCTGGCCCCGTCGCCTTGCAGGGTGATGCGCACGTCTTTCTGGCGGGCGCGGGCCTGCGCCTCGGCGATGGCCGCCTCGGCACAGTCGCGCAGGGCGATGGGGGCGGCCGCCAGCACGCTCTGGCGTTGTTCGAGCTTGCTGAGTTCCAGCAGGCGGTCGATCAGCCGCTGGATGCGCTGCACCTGCTGCTCGATCTGGCCGGCGAACATGGCGCGGTCGGCGTCGGGCAGCGCGTCCTGCAGCAGTTCGGCCGCGCCGCGGATCGCCGCCACCGGACTCTTGAGTTCATGCGTCAGGGCGCGCACATAACCCTCGATGTAGTCGCGCCCTTCGAGCCGGGCGCGCATGGCCTCCATGGCCTGCGCCAGTTCACCGAGTTCACCAGACACCTGGGGCACGTCGATTTTGTGGCCGGCCTGCACGTCCAGCGCATAACGTCGCAGCTTGCGGATGCTCCAGACCACCCACAGCGTGACGGCCACGCCCACCCCGGCCGACAGCGCCAGCAGCAGCAAGCCGCCCAGCAGCACCTTGCGCTCCGCGCGGTCCACGAAGCGCTGCACCGTGCTCTGGGGCTTGGCCACCGTCAGCACGCCAAGGATCGCGCCGTCGCGCAGCACCGGGGCGGCTACATACATGACCGAGGTGCGGTCGTCCGTCTGCACCGTGCGCGTGGCCCGCGCACCGTACTCGCCGCGCAGCGTGCGGGCGACGTCGCGCCAGCCGGAATAGTCCTGCCCCAGGGCGGTGTTTTCCGAGTCAAACAGCACGACACCCCGGGCATCGGTCACATAGATCCGGAAGTCCAGCGACTGCTTGTCCAGCCCCCAGATCCGCGCATCGACCGGGCGGCTGGCGTAGTTGCGCACATGGGTGGCAAACCGGCCCTCGGCGAGGCGGCCGGCGGCCAGGTCGTCGCTGGCGAGTTCGGCCAGGATGTTGGCGGTGTCCACCATCATGTCTTCCATGACCTCGCGCACGCTGGGCCTGATCTCGACCACGAACACCCGCAACACGAAAAAGGCGGCTATCCCGTTGAGCAGGAAAAAGACGAACAGCAGCCGGATGCCCAGCTTCATGGCCCTTGCGCCAGTTCGATGCTGTAACCCATGCCGCGATGGGTGACGATCACTTCGCGCGCCGGGTCGGCCTGTCGCAGCTTGGCGCGCAGCGTCTTGATGTGGGTGTCCACGGTGCGGTCGGTGCTGTCGCTGTCATCGCCCCAGGCGGCCTCAAGCAGTTGCTCGCGTGTGTGAATGCGACCGGGGCCGCGCAGCAGCGCGCCCAGCAGGCGGAATTCGCGCCGGGTCAGCGCCAGCGGCATACCGTGCAGCAGGATGCGCTGGCCCTGCGCATCCACCGCAAACCCGCCCGGCGCACTGCGGGCCAACGCGGGCGCCATTGCGCTGCGCCGCAGCAGCGCCTTCACGCGCGCCACCAGCTCGCGCGGGCTGAAGGGCTTGCTCACGTAGTCGTCGGCGCCCAGTTCCAGGCCCAGCACGCGATCAATTTCCTCGTTGCGCGCGCTCAGCATCAGGATCGGGGTCGGATGCTGCGCCCGGACTTCGCGGCACAGGTCCAGCCCGCTGCCATCGGGCAGACCCACGTCCAGCATCAGCAGGTCAAAGGCGCGGGCCTGCAGGGCGCGGCGCGCGTCACCCAGCAGCAGGCAATGCATCACGGTGAAGCCATCACGCTCCAGCGCATAAATGACGGTCCGGGCAATGGCCGGGTCGTCTTCCAGCAACAACAGGCTTGGCACGTTCGCCCCGGGGGTGGCCGCTCAGCGCCCCAGCACCGGAAACAGCTTTTGCAGCCCGTCGGCCATCACCTCCACGGCCAGTGCGGCCAGGATCAGACCCATCAGGCGGGTCATGACGTTGATGCCGGTCTTGCCCAGCACGCGGGCAATCGGGCCGGCCAGCGCAAAACTCAGCGCGGTGGCCAGCGCAATGACAGCGCCGTAGCCCACCAGTGTGGCCAGTTGCCAGAAGGTCTTGGCCTTGTCGGCATAGATCACCACGGTGGACATGGTGGCCGGGCCGGTGAGCAGCGGAATGGTCAGCGGCACCACGGCAATGCTGGCGCCCATGGCGGCCTTGGCCACGCCGTCTTCCAGCTCGTGGCTGGCGGGCTTGGATTCGGCCGGCTGGGCGTTGAGCATGTTCATCGAGCTGATCATCAGCAGCATGCCGCCGCCGACCTGGAAGCTCGCCAGCGAGATGCTGAAAAACTCCAGAATCTGCAGCCCCAGCAGCGCGCTCACCGCAATCACCGCGAACGCGCTGAACGACGAGATCCAGATCGTGCGGATGCGTTGCTCGCGCGAAAACCCCTGCGTGTAGTGGATGAAGAACGGCACGATCGCCAGCGGGTTGACGATGGCCAGCAGGGTGATGAGGGGTTTGAAGTCCATGCGCCAGTGTCGCACGGCGCGGCGCCTGGCCTGTGCGGGTTTCCCTGTGCCGTCAGGCCGGGGCGCCCGGTTCAGCCGGGACAGGCGCGCCCGGCGTCCTGCGCCGGAACATCCCCCAGCCCTCCATGTGCAGCACCGGCTCGCCATGCTGGTTGACCATGTCCCACTTCGTGCGCACCAGGCCGACGTCAGGGCGTTTGCGCATGGGGCGCGACTCGATCACGGTGTGTTTCAGGCGCAGCGTGTCGCCGGGGAACACCGGCTTGAGCCACTTGATGTTTTCCAGGCCCGGCGAGCCCAGGCTGGAGGCCTCGCACAGGAAGTTGTTCACCATCAACCGCATCGCCATGGCGCAGGTGTGCCAGCCGCTGGCGCACAGCGCGCCGAACACCGAGTCCTTCGCGGCTTCGGCGTCCAGGTGAAAGGGCTGCGGGTCGAACTGGGTGGCGAACGCAATGATTGCTTCGGCCGTTGGCGTGACGGTGCCCAGGTCGCGGGTCTGGCCGACGGCCATGTCTTCCCAGTAGTGCTTGATGATTTTTTCAGTCATGGATGGGTGCGCAGGCAGGCCTGATGGGAGTGCATAAATGAAGGAGGAAGAAGGGGAAGCGCAGAAGGACGCGGCTCATCGCCCGCCGGACACGTCCAGCAGGCTCATCGTGGTGTAGCTGGCCGCATCCGACAGCAGCCAGACAATCGCCTGCGCCACCTCGTCGGCCGTGCCGCCGCGTTGCATGGGCACCAGGTGCTGCAGGTCACGCACGCGGTCGGGCAGGCCGCCCGAGGCATGGATGTCGGTCTCGATCAGCCCCGGACGCACCGCGTTGACGCGGATACCCTCGGCCGCCACTTCCTTCGCCAGGCCGATGGTGAAGCTGTCGATGGCGCCCTTGGCCGCCGCGTAGTCCAGGTACTGGCCCGGCGCGCCCAGGCGGGACGCCGCGCTCGACAGGTTGACGATCGCGCCGCCCGCGCCGCCGTGCCGTGTGCTCATGCGCCGCACGGCTTCGCGCGCGCACAGCAGCGAGCCGATCACGTTGATGTCGAACATGCGGCGCCAGCGCGCCACGCTCATCTGGTCGAGCCGCGCGGTCACGTCGACCACTCCGGCGTTGTTGACCAGGCCGGTCAGCCGGCCGAGCGTGGCGTCGATGGTTTCGAACATGTGCAGCACCTGCGCCTCGTCCGCCACGTCGGCCTGCACCGTGATGGCATTGCCGCCGTCGGCGCGGATGGCACGCACCACCGCGTCGGCAGCGAGCGCGTTGGCGGCGTAGTTCACCGCCACGGCCCAGCCCTGGCGCGCCGCCAGCAAAGCCGTGGCCGCGCCGATGCCGCGGCTGGCGCCGGTAACCAATAGCACTTTGTTCAAGACCCGTCTCCTGCAAAATGTCGGCGACCCGGTTACAACACGGGGTCAACGCCACAATTACAACAGTATGTGAGATCTTGTGGGACAGTCCAAGAGTTACACGTAGTGAACTTTGCTCTGTCCCCAACTATTCAGGAAACACCATGAGTCGCTCAGTTGACTATTATTTCGCTCCCCAAAGTCCCTGGACCTACCTCGGCCACGAGCGTTTAGCCGGCATCCTGCGCGCCAGCGGTGCGGCCGTGCGCGTGCTGCCTATCGACCTGGGCGGCAAGGTGTTCCCCATTTCCGGCGGCCTGCCCGTGGGCAAGCGCGCGCCGCAGCGTCAGGCCTACCGGCTGGTGGAACTGCAGCGCTACAGCACATTCCTGAACGCGCCGCTGAACCTCAAGCCCAAATTCTTTCCGGTCAACGGCGACGATGCGGCGCGCCTGATCATTGCCGTCGACCTGTTTGACGGCGCCGAAGCGGCCATGAAGATCACCGGCGCCATCCTGGCGGCCGTGTGGGCCCAGGAGCGCCATATCGACGACGAGAAGGTGCTGGCGGAACTGCTGGCCGAGCAGGGCCTGGACGCAGCGCGGCTGGAACAGTCGCACAGCCAGGCGGCGCACGAGCGCTATGACGCCAACACCCAGGCCGCCATCGACGCCGGCGTGTTCGGCGCACCCAGCTACGTGATCGACGGCGAGATCTTCTGGGGCCAGGACCGGCTCGGCTTTGTCGAGCGCACGCTCGGAAAAGCCTGAACGCGGCCACCGTTCGCCCACCTGCCGTTTTCCCCCGACCCCCTCCCCAATTCCACGCAACGCATTTGTTCAAGGAGCACCGCATGGGTTCATTCACCACCCTCACCGCCGCTGACGGCTTCACTTTTCCCGCCTATGTGGCGCAACCCGCCGGCACGCCCAAAGGCGCCGTCGTCGTGGTGCAGGAAATCTTTGGCGTCAATTCGCACATCCGCGCCGTGGCCGACGGTTATGCGGCCGCCGGCTACCTGGCGGTGGCGCCCGCCACGTTTGCCCGCGTCAAGGCCGACGTGGATCTGGGCTACACCGAGGCCGACATGGGGGAGGGTTTTGGCTACAAGACCGCCGTCGAGGCGCTGCCCGCGCCCGGCGTGATGGTCGACCTGCAAGCGGCGATCGACTACGCCGGCACGACGAGCGGTGGCAAGGTGGGCATCGTCGGCTATTGCTGGGGCGGCCTGCTGACCTGGCGCGCCGCCTGCACGCTGTCCGGCCTGGCGGCCGCCGCGCCCTATTACGGCGGCGGCATGACCACGCCAGACGAAGCCGCCCGCCAGCCGAAGGTGCCGGTGCTGGCGCATTTTGCCGATGAGGACGGCTGGATTCCGCTGGAGACGATCCACGCTTTTCAGGCGGCCCAGCCCGGCGTGCAGGTGCAGATCTATGCCGGCCATCATGGTTTCAATTGCGACCAGCGCGCGTCGTACAACGAAGCCGCCGCCACCCTGGCACTGGAGCGCACGTTGGCCTTCTTTGCGTTGCACCTGGGTTGAGGGCGGCGTAGGGTGTCATAGCGGGCGAGGCGCGGCAGTCCATGAACCCTGGATGGCCACAGCCTTCAGGTCTGGGTTGCCAGCAACGCGGGGCACGGCGGGTTTTGACGTGTTGAAAGGCCGGATCATGCATTTCCCAGAGTTTTTCAAGCTTTTTTGGCACTATCCCAGCGTCGGACGGTCATTGTCTGCTCTTGTTTTGGCGGTATCTGGTGCGGCGGTCAGCGCCGCCGACTACGCCGGCCCGCTGTTCGACGCACACCTGCACTACAACGAGGAAGCCTGGAACGGCCGCGCCGGGCCGCATCCGCTGCCGGATGTTCTGGCGCGCATGCAGCGCAGCGGCGTGATGGCCATCGTCGCCAACTCCCGGCCCAACGACGGCACGCGGGCGCTGGCCGAGGCCCGCGCCGAGACCCGCGCCGCCGGCGTCACGGTCGTGCCTTTCATCCGCCTGTACCGCAACCGGGCCGATTACGACAACTGGTTCCGTGACGAGACCATTTACGAGATGGTGCAGGCCGAACTGGCGCGCGGCACGCCCGCCGGGCCGTACCGCGGCATCGGCGAGTTTCACCTCTACGACAGTGGCAACGCCAACGGCCCGGTCGCGAAAAAACTCATGGCACTGGCCGAGGAGAAACAACTGGTGGTGCTGGCGCATGTGGACGACACGGCCATCGACCTGCTGATGGCCGCCACCCCGTCGAAAGGCCAGAAGATGCGGCTGATCTGGGCGCACACCGGCATCGGCGGCGCGCCGGTGGAGCGGGTTGACGCGCTGCTGGCGAAGTATCCTGGCCTGATGGGCGAACTGTCGTACCGGCCGGGGCTCACGTGCGACGGGGGAAAACTCTGCCCGGAGTGGCGCGCGCTGATGCTCAAGTATCCGGGGCGCTTCATGGTCGGCTCGGACACCTGGGTCAACCAGCGCTGGATGTACTACGAGGACACCATGAAGGGCTACCGCACCTGGCTGGGCGACCTGCCGGCCGATGTGGCAAAAAAGGTCGCCTGGGACAACGGGGCCACGCTGTTCGGGGTGAAGTAGGTGACAAGCAGGGCGCGCACCGGCGTTCAGATACCTGCTTTGGGGCTGGACGCGCCAGATGCGGGAAAATCAGCGCCTGTCTGCATTGATTGAAGAGAACACCCCCATGACCGACGCGCCCCTGCCCGAAGCCCCCCAGCCCCTCACCCCCCAGCGCCCTCCGCTGCCCGACCACCTGTCGATCGACCCGCGCAGCCCGCACTATGTTGCCGCGGTGTTTGAACACGAGGTGGGCATCCGGTTCAACGACAAGGAGCGCGGCGATGTGGAGGAATACTGCATCAGCGAACGCTGGGTGCGCGTGCCCGCCGGCAAGACGATGGACCGCAAGGGCCAGCCGCTGTTGATGAAGTTGCGCGGCAAGGTCGAGGCGTTTTACCGCTGAGCGGTCGCGCGCGCCCTGGCAAGCGGTCGCCACGCCGCCGTTTCAGCCCCTGCGCTCGCTGCCCGCACCGCCTGGACATTTGTCTGCCGCGCCCGCCCGGCATGCGCTACGATGCCCCCACCGGCCTGTTTCGATGTCTCCATGTCTGCCCAATGCCCCCGCACCACCCGCCCGAGCCCCCCATGGCATCGCGCCTGCGTGGCAGCCTTGCTGGCCGTCGCCTGCAGTGTGCCGCGGGCCCAGGTTTCGGCCAATGACGAACTCGACGCCTGCATGCGCGACGCGGCGGTCTCCGGCGCGGTCACTGGCGGCACGATGGGAGCCGGCGTCGGCGGCCTGCTGAGTTCCCTGCTGGGCAGCGGTGGCGGGCGCGACGGGCTGAACCGGATGCTGGGCAGTGCCGCAGTGGGAGCCACCGTTGGCGCGATCACCGCCTGGCAGCGCGCCTACAAGACCTGCGCAGCGCAATTTGCCACGGCCTCCAGCCTGGTCACCGACGAATACGCCGCCTGCTCCCGCCGGCTGGGCTATGCGCGCAGCGGCGTCATCGTGACCATCGAGGGCAGCACGCTGCCCCGGCAGGTGCGCGGCGGCGAACGGCTCGGCACGGATGTCAGCTACCACATCCTGACCCCGGACCCGAAGGACGTGCCGCTGCAGCTCACTCGCCGCTTCCTGTGCAAGGACGAGGACGGCCGCTTCAACGAGCTGGCCAGCCCCACGGAGCGTTTGACAGTCTCCTCCGGCTGTCACCTCTCGCGCGGCAGCCTGCTGCTGCCCAGCAAGATTCCCGCCGAGCAGGTGTGCCGGATGGAGGTCTCGCTGCAAGCCGAAGGTCAGACCCGGGACCTCGTGCGGGATTTCAACATTCTTCCCTGAAAGGGCTGAATCATGACCACAGGACTGCACCGGCGCGTCATTCTGGGCGGGCTTGCCCTGCTGCTCGCCGGCTGCGCCGCGAAGATGCACCAGGACTTCGAGAACGTCTATCAGCGCTACCAGGTGCCGGAAGACCTGGTGGTCAAGGTGCGCGAGAACTTCCGCCGTTTCGGGCTGGGCACGGCGGACGTGAGCCGCGACCGGCTCGGGCGGCTGCAGCTCGCCGGGCGCTATGCGAACGAGGACGAGGTGGACCGCGCGTTTGTGATCGTGCAGAACCTGGTCGGCCTGCAGGCGACCTCGATGGTCTATCCGACCGACGTGCGCGAAAAGGCCTGGGAGCAGGCGACGTCCCAGGCCTTCGAGCGATTCATCCAGCGCCAACGGCCTGCCCCGGCGCCGGGCAGCGCTGCACCACCGGCACCGGGCGGGCGCAAGTTTGCGCTGATCATTGGCGTCGGGCAATTCAGCGACCCGCGCGTTCCCGCGCTGCCCGGCGCCGAGAAGGACGCGTCCACGCTGGAGGCCCTGCTGCGCACGCAAGGCGGCTACCGCCCCGCCGATGTGATCGTGCTTAAAAACGCGCAGGCAACGCGGGCAGCGATCCGCGCGCAGCTGCTGCGCCTGGCGCGGGAACCCGGGCCCGCGGACACCGTGTTCGTCTTCATCGCCAGCCACGGCGTGCAGCCGATTCCCGATCCGCGCTTCCCGGACGTGCGCAAATACCCGGTGCTGGCCTACGATTCGCGCACGTCTTCGCCGGTGGCGATGTACGACACCGCGCTGCACGACACCCACCTGATCGCCCTTGTCAAAAACAGTCGGGCGCGCGAGGTGGTGGTGGTGGTCGACACCTGCTTCAGCGGCAACGTGTTTGCCCGGGTGCCCGACCTGCAGCTCGGCGGCGCGGCTTCGGAGCGCTTCATCCGGGGCGTCAACGGCGGCGAGCTGGACCGGGATGCGGTCAGCGCGGCCGCGTTGGCCCGGCGCTGGGTCGCGCAGCCCGGTGGCGCGGTAGCGCCCAGTGGCGGCGACATGCGGATGTCGCTGATGTCGGCGAGCGGTCCGGGCGAGGAATCGCAGGAATCCGGCGGCGTCCTGCCAGCACCGTCCGGGCGGCGTTTCGAGGGCGGGGTTTTTACCCAGAGCTTCAGTGAGGGGCTTCGGATCTACCGCGGCGACGTGTCGCTGGCCTTCACGTATTCCCAGGCGTTCGTGTCCTTGTTCGTGCGCGAAAAGTCGCGCGGGAAGGCCGGGCAGACGCCGCAGATTCTGGTGCGCCCCAACGGTGCCAGCATCAATCTGTTCCGGGGCGGCTGACCCGCCCCGTCGAGTTCCCCCCCCAACCCGCAACCGGAGGCGCCCCATGCAGCCCAGCTTTCAAACGCACGGCCTGTCGGGCGTGGCAGGCGCCCTCCTGCTCGTCTTGGCGGGCTGCCAGACACCCACCCCGCCGCCACCGACCTCGGCCGAGGTGGTCGGCGAATTCCGGCCGGGCTCCGGCTACCTGCGCGGCTACCTCGACCCCAAGGCGCTGCCCG
This sequence comes from Burkholderiales bacterium, assembly GCA_011391155.1. GTDB lineage: Bacteria > Pseudomonadota > Gammaproteobacteria > Burkholderiales > Burkholderiaceae_C > JAABQG01. The sequence continues at coordinate 52,992 of JAABRA010000331.1, read as the reverse complement.
ACAGCCTGGCGCTGCTGCCCAGGCCGCCGGCCAGTGACTCCGCCGCACAGGCATCCGACGTGGCGGTGTACAAGGCCACCCGCGCCGAGCGCGGCACGCCGCGCTGGGACCTCGCCACGCGCGACGCCAACCTGAAGTTCCCCCAGGCTGCGGCGGCCTTTGCCTGCACCCTGGACCTGCCGGTCTCGCCGGAGCAGACGCCGCACCTGAACATGCTGCTGCGGCGCACGCTGCTCGATGCCGGCCTGTCCACCTATGCCGCCAAGGACACTTACAAACGCCAGCGCCCGTTTGTCACCCTGGGCGACACCACCTGCACGCCCGCCGAGGAAGCCGCCTTGGCCAAGGACGGCTCCTACCCCTCAGGCCACGCCACCGTGGGATGGGCCTGGGCGCTGGTCCTGGTGGAAGTGGACCCCGGGCGCACCAAGGGCTTGCTGGAGCGCGGCTACGCTTTCGGGCAAAGCCGGGTGATCTGCGGGGTGCACTGGCAAAGCGACGTGGACGCCGGGCGCGTGATGGGCGCCGCCACCGTGGCGCGCCTGCATGCCGACCCGACCTTTGCCGCCCAGATGGCCGCCGCCAGCGCTGAGGTGCAGGCGGCGCGCGCCAAGGGACTGCCGGGGCCGGCGGACTGCAAGGCCGGGCGGTAGGCGCCGCGGCCGTGGGGCCGTGAGGCAGGAATGGACGAGGCCACCCAGGGCCGGGCGTGCCAATTTTCAAGTCAAATTGGCACTAACCCAGCGTGAAATGGTCACTGTTTGCTATATATTCAGGATCTAAATTCACCTTGCGCCGTGACCTCGTGGCCCATGCGGGCCCAGCGTGCGTGAAGTACGGTCGGACATTCCGCAGTACCGGGGCGGCGCCAGGGGTCCGGGCTGTGCGGTTGGCTGCCAGGGGCGGTACCAGCGGGGTGCGGGTCCGGATCATGGCTATTACCGGGGTGCACGCCTGCCGATGGAATACCGCAGCCGGAACTATGTCGTTGACGACTGGCGCGGCCACCAACTGACCGCGCCGCCGCGCGGCTACCACTGCGTCCGGACGGGCGGCGACCAGGTTCTGGTGGCGATTGCCACCGGCATCATCCTGCAGCGCAGGCTCGGCAACTGACGCCCTGCGCCGGCGGCCCGGCTACCGATCAAGGTGCTATTGCCCGACGAGTGCGCCATAGGCGCTGCGCGTCCCAGGCGAAACTGCGGCAAGCACCTGCAAATACGAGGTCTTGTGCCGTGCCAGCACCCGGGCCGAAGCGACGGCCCGCGAGCGGCAAAACCAGTGACAGCTGTGCTGCATCAGGAACAGTTCGGCCGACAGGGTGAACGCCTTGTCCCGGGTCGACTGGCCCAGGCGGTTGTTCGCGGCATCCGCGATGCCGTGCGCGTGCACGGCCAGCAGCTTGCGCATGTCGAACGTGGCTTTGGGGAACAGCTGGACCGCGTAGGGAAACGGCCAGGCCAGCTGGCTGGCCCGCGCCTGCGCCGGCTCGACCTGGGCAAATTCAGCAACAAACCGGCTGAATTGTCCGGAAAGCTCGAGTTCTGACGCATTCAGCAGATGCATGACCTGGGCCTGGCGCTCGGGATCCGTCTCGCCCAGCGCACGCAGATAGCCCTCGGTCAGATTTTCCATCAGCTTCTCGATCTGGTAGCGGCCCAGGTGCCGCCCCAGCAAGGCCACGCGCCGCGCCTGATCCCGCGCGTTGAGTGCGTAGGCGCCCAGCGCGATCACCATCACCAGCGTTACGATTTCCATGGCTCCGTGCAGGTCGTTTGAACAGGCTGTGAGTGTAGTTGGCGGCTCCGGGCCCTGAAACCTTCGGCGCTGCGCGCATGAACACCGCTCAGGAGTGCCAAAATGTGTCTGACACCACGCACCATGCCTCCACCTGAACTTATGTCCCCTGCCGATCCGGAACGCGCGCTCGCCCTGTCTTTGCAGCAGGGCCGCTGTCGCGACCCCTTCAGTCACCTTGGCCTGCACGCCAGCCCGGTGACGGGCCAGTCCACGTTGCGGGTTTACCTGCCGGGCGCCACGGTCGTCGCTGCGTGCGCCCGCCACAGCGGGGAGACACTGGCGGAACTGGTGAACCGGGGTGGCGAAGGCCTGTTTGTCGGCCAGCTTCCCGCAGCGACGGACTACCGCATCGCGGCCGACTTCGGCGGCCATCGGGTGATGCTGGAAGACCCTTACCGCTTCGGCCCTTGGCTGGGCGACATGGACGTCTGGCTGCTGGCCGAAGGGCAACACCAGCGCCCCTGGCAGAAACTGGGCGCCCATCCGGCCCTGCGCGACGGTGTGAGCGGCACCGCGTTTGCCGTCTGGGCGCCGCACGCGCAGCGGGTGTCCGTCGTCGGCGACTTCAACGCCTGGGACGGGCGGCGCCATCCGATGCGCTGGCGCGTGGAATGCGGCGTGTGGGAAATCTTCCTGCCCGGCGTCGGCGCGGGTGCGCTGTACAAGTTTGAGGTGGTGGACGCGCAAGGCCAGTGCTTGCTCAAGTCAGACCCCTACGCGCGCCGCAGCGAAGGCCCGCCCGGCAATGCCGCCTGGGTGTGCGAGACCTGCGCAGATCCCGCCGCGCCCCGGCCGGCCGCTGACCACGGCGCCGCGCCCATGGCCATCTACGAGGTGCATGCCGGTTCCTGGCGGCGGCCGGACGGCCGGATGCCCGACTGGGACTATCTGGCCGCCACGCTGGTGCCCTATGTGACGGACATGGGCTTCACGCACATCGAGCTGCTGCCGATCAGCGAGCACCCTTTCTACGGCTCCTGGGGCTACCAGCCCACCGGACTGTATGCGCCCACCGCACGCTACGGCTCGCCCGAGGCGCTGCGCCGCTTCATCGCCACGGCCCATGCGGCCGGGCTGAAGATCATCCTGGACTGGGTGCCTGGACACTTCCCGTCGGACCCGCATGCGCTGGCGCGCTTCGACGGCACGGCCCTGTATGAGCACGCCGACCCGCGCGAGGGCTTTCACCGCGACTGGAACACGCTGATCTACAACTTCGGCCGCAACGAGGTGCGCAACTTCCTGGTCGGCAACGCATTGTTCTGGGTCGAGCAGTATGGCGTGGACGGGCTGCGCGTGGACGCGGTGGCCTCGATGCTGTACCGCGACTACAGCCGCCCGGCCGGCGAGTGGGTGCCCAACCGCGACGGGGGCCGGGAGAACTACGAAGCCATCCATTTCCTGCGCGAGACCAATGACATCCTGCACCGCGAGGCGGCCGGCGTACTGACCCTGGCCGAGGAGTCGACCGCCTTTCCCGGCGTGACCGGCGCCACCGCGCGAGGCGGCCTGGGCTTCGACTACAAGTGGAACATGGGCTGGATGAACGACACGCTGGCCTACTTCGCGCTCGACCCGATGTACCGGCGCTGGCATCACGATCGCATCACCTTCGCCATGATGTATGCATACAGCGAGCATTTCGTGCTGCCGCTCTCGCACGACGAGGTGGTTCACGGCAAGGGCTCGCTGCTGGGCAAGATGTGGGGAGATCCCTGGCAGAAGCGGGCCAACCTGCGTGCGCTGTACGCGCTGATGTGGGCCTTCCCGGGCAAGAAGCTGATGTTCATGGGCAACGAGCTGGCCACGCCCACCGAGTGGAACCACGACGCCGGGCTGGACTGGGGCCTGCTGCAGGACCCCGGGCATGCGGGCGTGCGGCGCCTGGTGCGCGACCTCAACCTGATGTATCGCTCGCGCCCGAGCCTGCATGCGCGTGATGCGGACCCCGGCGGTTTCTGCTGGATCAGCGCCGACGACCGCGACAACTCGGTCTTCAGCTTCATGCGCTTCGGCCATGGGACAAATGAACAAATGGCCGTGGTCTGCAACCTGACGCCGGTGCCCCGCGACAGCTACCGGATTGGCGTGGCGCAAGGCGGCGCGTGGCGCGAGTGCCTGAACACCGACTCCAGCCACTACGGCGGCACCAATGCCGGCAACCAGGGCCGCGTGCTGGCCGAACCGGTGCCGATGCACGGACATCCGTGGTCGCTCAGCCTGCACCTGCCGCCGCTGGCCGTGATCTGGCTGGAGAGGGAGCCCGCGGCGTGAGCGTGCCCGGCGTCCCGCCACCCACCCTCCTGTGCGAGCCCGGACGCGCCTGGCCGATGGGGGTGGTTGCGGCCACGACCGGCGGTCGTGCGGGCCTGAATGTCGCCGTTTTTGCGCGCCATGCCACGGCCGTTGAGCTGTGCCTCTACGACGAGGAAGGCACCATCGAGACCGCGCGCATCCGCCTGCCAACCTGCACCGGCGGTGTCTGGCATGGCTTCGTGCCGGGCCCCGGTGTGGGGCAGCGCTATGGCCTGCGCGCGCACGGCCCCTGGGATCCGCCGGCCGGCCACCGTTTCAACCCGCAGCGGCTGCTGATCGACCCCTGGACCCGCTCGCTGTCCGGCCCGATTGCCCGGCTCGCGCTGGAGATCGGCCACCGGGCCAGCGCCCCGGAACAGCCCTGCGGTTACGACAACGCCGAGCGCATGCCCAAGGCCCGGGTGGTCGACATGACCGCCGAGCTTCAGGCCGGAACGGCGATCATGCCGGGGCCCGACACACCGATGAGCCGGACCATCCTGTATGAGGTCCACGTCAAGGCCCTGACCGCGTTGCACCCCGGAGTGCCGGCAGCGCAGCGCGGAACCTACGCCGGCCTGGCCAGTCCGGTCATGCTGGCGCACTACCAGCGCCTGGGGCTTACTGCGCTGTGCCTGCTACCGGTGCAATTGCATGTGGACGAGCACCACCTGATTGAACGCGGCATGACCAACCACTGGGGCTACAACACCCTGGCTTTCTTTGTGCCCGACCCTCGCTATGCGACGCCCGCGGCGCGCGGGCATGCGCAGGACGACGCCGGTGTGCGCGCGGAATTCAGGCAGATGGTGGACACGCTGCACCGGCATGGCATCGAAGTCATCCTGGACGTGGTTTACAACCACACGGCGGAGGGCAATGCACTGGGCCCGACCCTGTCATGGCGCGGCCTGGACAACGCCAGCTGGTATGCACTGGACGACCACGGCCACCACCTCAATCCCAGTGGCTGCGGCAACACCTTCAACATGGGCCAGGCGCACGTGGTGCAGATGGTCATGGACAGCCTGCGCTGGTGGGTGCAGGCGTACGGCGTGGACGGCTTCCGCTTCGACCTGGCGGTGGCGCTGGGGCGCGACCCGGCGCTGGGTCAGCGTTTCAACCCCTTCGGCACCTTGTTTTCAGCGCTGGCGCAGGATCCGGTGCTGGCCCGCATCAAGTTGATCGCCGAGCCCTGGGACATCGGCCCCGAGGGCTACCAGACCGGCCGGTTCGGGGCGCGCTGGCACGAGTGGAATGACCAGTTCCGCGACACGGTGCGCGCATGGTGGCTCGGGCACGCATGTACCCGCGGGCAGATCGCGCGGCGCCTGGCAGGCTCCAACGACCTGTTCCAGGGCAGCGGACGCAGCCCGCTGGCCAGCGTCAACATGATCACGGCGCACGACGGCTTCACGCTGGCCGACCTGACGGCCTACCTGAACAAGCACAACGAAGCCAATGGCGAGGACAACCGCGACGGCCACGGCCACAACCTGAGCGCCAACGCCGGCCATGAAGGCCCCAGCGACGATCCGGCCATCGTGCAACGGCGCTTGCAATGGCGCCGCGCATTGCTGGCCACGCTGTTCTGTGCCCAGGGCACGCCGCAAGTGCTGGCCGGGGACGAACTGGGGCACAGCCAGCACGGCAACAACAACGCCTACTGCCAGGACAACGCCGTCACCTGGCTGGACTGGGCCGCAGCGGACGAGGCGCTGACCGCTTTCGTGGCCGGCCTGGGGCGTCTGCGCCAGCGCTACCCGGGACTGCGGCATCCGCACTGGTTCCACGGCGAAGCGCTGGCCGGCGAACCCACGCCCGACATCGCCTGGCGCACCGCCGACGGAGCACGCCCCGACGCCAGCGCCTGGGAGCTTCCCGATGGTCGACTGCTTTCGTGCGTGATCACGGTGGGCGACGGCGCGGAGTCCCCGCGCGAACGACTCATGCTGATCCTGCTGGCCGGCGAAGCGGCGCTTGAAGTGCAATTGCCCGAGGGCTCCTGGGAGGTCGTTCTTGACAGCGCCCGCGGCTGGGTCGCCGGGCACGCCGGGCCGCCTGCTCCCAAAGTGGCATCGTCCTTGCTTGTGGCGCCAGTCACCTTTCTGGTGCTGGTCCAGCCCCTGCCCCCCTGCAAAAAGACAACCCGCGAGAACCCGCCATGAGGGAACACGCCATCACCCACGGTCACCCCCTGCTGTCACGCCGCACCAGCGGCGTGCTGCTGCACCTGACCAGCCTTCCCGGGCGGCACGGCTCGGGCGACCTGGGCGCTTCGGCCCGGCATTTTCTCGACTGGCTGGCCTCCGCCGGGCAATCCCTCTGGCAAATCCTGCCGCTGACGCCGCCGGGCGCCGGTCATTCGCCTTACCAGAGCCCGTCGGCCTTTGCCGGGAATCCCTGGCTGGTGGATCTGGACGATCTGGTCAGTTGCGGCTGGCTGGCACCGCCGGCAGATCCCGGTTTCGATCCGGCTCACTGCGACTTCGCCCGCGTGATTCCTTACCGGCTGGCCGCCCTGGAGGCCGCCTGGCAGGGTTTCACCGCGCACGCCACGGATGCCGAGCGGGCCGCGCTGGCCGAATTCACCCGGCGCCAGAGTGCCTGGCTGGACGACTACGCCTTGTTCATGGTGCTTGAGGCCCGGCATGGCCCGGCATGGACCCGGTGGCCCGCGCCGCTGGCCCGCCATGATCCCCAGGCCCTGCGCGCCGTGCAGGACGAGGCCGCCCCGGAGCTGGGCTTCTGGCGCTTCGTGCAGTGGCGTTTTCAGGTGCAGTGGCACCGTCTGCGCGATGAGGCCCATGCGCGGGGCATCCACATCGCCGGCGACGCGCCAATCTTCGTGGCACACCAGAGCGCCGACGTCTGGGCGCACACCGACCAGTTCCTGCTGGACGAAGCGGGCGAACCCCGCGGGGTGGCGGGCGTCCCGCCCGACTATTTCAGCGCCACCGGCCAACGCTGGGGCAACCCGCTGTATCGATGGGACGCCATGGCCCACGACGGCTACCGCTGGTGGAAGCAGCGCATGGCGCACCTGCTGTCGCAGGTCGACCTGGCCCGCCTCGACCACTTTCGCGGTTTCGAGGCGTACTGGAAAATCCCGACCAGCGAACCGACCGCGCAGGCCGGCCAATGGTGCGCCGGCCCCGGCCAGGCGTTTTTCCACGCCCTCAGGGAAGAGTTCGGCCCGCTGCCGATCATTGCCGAGGACCTCGGCATCATCACCGACGCGGTGACCCGGCTGCGCCGCGACTGCGGTTTTCCGGGCATGCGGGTGATGCAATTTGCCTTCGGTGACACGCCCCGCAATCCCTACCTGCCGCATAACTTCGAACCCTGCACGGTGGCCTATACGGGAACCCATGACAACGACACCACGGTCGGCTGGTGGGCCAATGCCGGCGACGCCGAGCGCCAGGCCGCCCGCCGGTATCTGGGCCCGATGGCCGATCTGGAAATCAACTGGGCCCTGATCCACGCGCTCTCGCAATCGGTCGCCCACACGCTGGTCATTCCGTTCCAGGACGTGCTGGGCCTGGACGGCCGGCACCGCATGAACACCCCGGGCCAGCCCGAAGGCTGCTGGACCTGGCGATTCGCCTGGTCCGACGTCGGCGACGAACCCGCCCGCAGGCTCGCATCCATGGTCCGCGCCCACGGGCGCGCCTGAGATCCAGCGCCGATTCCAGATTCCCGCAAGACCATCAACGACAACCCGCAAACCGTCGATCCAGGAGGCTCCGCATGCACCCGAACCCGAACCCGAATCCGAACGAACCCCACCAGCTCGCCCGGCGCACCATTGGCCTGGTGCTCGCGGGCGGCCGCGGCTCGCGGCTGCATGCGCTGACAGACCGCCGCGCCAAACCCGCGGTCTATTTCGGCGGCAAGTTCCGCATCGTCGACTTCGCGCTGTCCAACTGCCTGAATTCCGGCGTGCGCCGCATCAGCGTGGTCACGCAGTACAAGTCGCACAGCCTGCTGCGCCACCTTCAGCGCGGCTGGTCGTTCCTGCGCAGCGAGTTCAACGAGTTCATCGACCTGCTGCCGGCGCAGCAGCGCATCGACGAGACCTCCTGGTACCAGGGCACCGCCGACGCGGTGTTCCAGAACCTGGACATCCTGCGCGCGGAAAAGCCCGAGTACATCCTGGTGCTGGCTGGCGACCACATCTACAAGATGGACTACGCCAACCTGATCGCCGACCATGTGGCGCAGGGCGCCCCCTGCACGGTGGCGTGCATCGAGGTGCCGGTGGCTGAGGCAAGTGCCTTTGGTGTCATGGCCGTCGATGCGCACAGGCGCATCGTGCGCTTTGACGAAAAGCCCGCTCACCCCGCGCCCATGCCCGGACGGCCCGATCTGGCGCTGGCCAGCATGGGCATCTACCTGTTCAATGCCGACTACCTGTACGAGGCCCTGAAAGCCGACGCCGCGGCGCACGGATCCAGCCGCGACTTCGGCCGGGACCTGATCCCGGCCATCGTGGGGCGCGGCGAGGCCGTGGCCCATCCGTTCGGTCTGTCGTGTGTCAAGAGCGCTCCCGATGCGCCGGCCTACTGGCGTGACGTCGGCACCATCGACGCCTACTGGGCGGCCAACCTGGACCTGACCGGCATCACGCCGGATCTGGACATGTACGACCGGCAGTGGCCGATCTGGACGCACCAGGAGCAGTTGCCGCCGGCCAAGTTCGTGTTCGACGACGAAGGCCGGCGCGGCATGGTGGTCGACTCGCTGGTGTCCGGTGGATGCATCATCTCGGGCGCGTTCGCCCGTCGCTCGGTGCTGTTTTCCAAGGTCCGGCTGCATTCCTACTGCACCGTCGAGGAAGCGGTGCTGCTGCCAGAGGTTGACGTAGGCCGGGACTGTCGGTTGCGCAAGGTGGTGGTCGACAAGGGCTGCCAGATCCCGCCGGGTCTGTCGATAGGCTTCGACGCGGCCGAAGATGCGCGCCGCTTCTACCGCACGGAGCAGGGCGTGGTGCTTGTGACCCGCGAGATGCTGGAGAAACTGGCGGCGAACGAGCCCCCCGGGGAGGCCGGCGCGTGAAGGTTCTCTACGTCTGCACCGAACTGTACCCCCTGCTCAAGACCGGTGGGCTGGCCGATGTGGGTGCCGCCTTGCCGGCAGCCTTGCAGGCCGAAGGCTGCGAGGTGCGGGTGTTGCTGCCCGCCTTCGCGGCAATCGCCGCGGGCGTGCGCATCGAGGGGGACGCCATGGCCCTGCCCGCCATGGGCGGACCGGAGGTGGCCCGCGCGCCGCATCCCGCGCCGAAAATCTTGTCGGGGCGCGTGCGCGCGACCGGCCAGGCGGTGTATTTGCTGGACGCCCCGACGCTCTACCAGCGCCCCGGCGGCCCTTACCTTGACGCCAGCGGCCGCGACTGGCCGGACAACGCGGAGCGCTTCGCGCTGCTGGGCTGGGCGGCGGCCCGGATCGGCCTTGGCGCAGACCCGCGCTGGCAACCCGACGTGCTGCATGCGCATGACTGGCACGCCGGTCTGGCCCCGGTCTACCTCCAGTTGCTGGCCGGCGCCGGACCTCGGCCGGGCAGCGTCTTCACGATTCACAACCTCGCCTACCAGGGCATTTTCCCCAGGGATGCGCTGGCTCCCCTGGGGCTGCCCGAATCGCTGTTCACCATCGACGGCTACGAATACCACGGCCACCTGTCGTTCATGAAGGCGGGGCTGCAGTTCGCCGATGCCCTGACCACGGTGAGCCCGCGCTACGCGCAGGAGATCACCACCCCGGAGCAGGGCTGCGGCCTCGATGGTGTGCTGCGCCAACGGGCTGAGCAGCTCAGCGGCATCCTGAATGGCGTGGACTACACCGTGTGGAATCCGGCCCGCGACCCGCTGATCGGCACGCCCTACGACATCGACCGGATGGCGGGCAAGGCCGCCGCAAAGCAGGCGCTGCAGGGTTTGCTGGGCCTGGAGCTTCGTCCCGACGCACTGGTGTTCGGCGCCGTCAGCCGGCTGAGCGAGCAGAAAGGCTTTCACCTGGTGCCCGCCGTGCTGGACGATCTGGTGGCGCGGGGTGGCCAGCTGGTGGTCCTGGGCAGCGGCGACGCGGGCATCGAGGCGGCCCTTCGCGAGGCGGCAAACCGGCACCCCGGCCAGGCGGTGTTGCGCGTCGGGTACGACGAAGCCCTGGCGCATCGCATCATCGCGGGTTCGGACGTATTGCTGGTGCCCTCGCGTTTCGAGCCTTGCGGCCTCACCCAGCTGTATGCCCTGCGCTACGGCACCCTGCCGCTGGTGCACGGCGTGGGTGGGCTGGCCGACACCGTGGTCGACAGCATGCCGGAGACGCTGGAGCATGGCAGCGCCAGTGGTTTCGTGTTTCATGCGTTCCATACCGAGGCGCTGCGCCAGGCCCTGCACCGTGCTTTCGCCCTGCATCAGCGGCCGGCACGCTGGGCCGGCGTGCAAGGCCACGGCATGCAGCTGCGGTTCGACTGGCAGGTTGCCGCAAAGGCCTACTGCGCCCTGTACCAACGGATCACCGCCACACCGGGCGCAGCTTGTGCATCGGTCGAGCCTGGTCCTCGCCAGTCCTTTTGACATCCCCGCACCTCCGGAGAGTTCCCATGCCCACCGTCCAGCCCTTCAGTTTCGACCAGCCGACCAATACGATCGAAGCGCTGCGCCGCTCCATCTCCAACCGCCTGGTGTACCAGGTCGGAAAGGATGTGCGCTCGGCCACCGAGCGCGACTGGCTGTTCGCGATCCTCTATGCGGTACGCGACCGCGTGATGAACCGTTGGCGCGAGTCGATCAAACAGGCGCAGGATCAGGACGCCAAACGGGTCTATTACCTTTCCATGGAGTTCCTCACGGGACGCATGCTGACCAATGCGCTGATGGCCGTGGGCATCTACGACGAGACCCGGACCGCCTGCGCGCAGCTCGGCGCCGACTTCGATGCCTTGCTGGAGATGGAAGCCGACCCCGGTCTGGGCAACGGTGGCCTGGGTCGCCTGGCGGCCTGTTTCCTGGACTCCATCGCCACGCTGGGATTGCCGGGCATGGGTTACGGCATCCGCTACGACTACGGCATGTTCGCCCAGCGCATCGTGGACGGTCGGCAAGTCGAGGAGCCCGACGGCTGGCTGGTCAACGGCAACCCCTGGGAGTTCATGCGCCCCGAGTTCAGTTTCGCCGTGCGCTTCGGCGGCCGTCTGACCACCGACAACGGCAGGGTGCACTGGGTGGACACCGATGACGTCGTCGCCACGGCCTACGACAGCGGTGTGCCGGGCTACGAGCTGACCTCGGTGACCACGCTGCGGCTGTGGTCCGCGCGCGCCACCAGCGCGATCAACCTGGCCGCCTTCAACAAGGGCGACTATATGGGCGCAGTGGAGGCCAAGAACGAATCGGAAAACGTCTCGCGCGTGCTGTATCCGGACGACAGCTCCGATCACGGGCGCGAGTTGCGCCTGCGCCAGGAGTTTTTCTTCGTCAGCGCCTCGCTGCAGGACCTGCTGCGCCGCTATCTGAAAGACCACGGCAGCCTTGACCTGCTCGCCGACAAGGTCGCCATTCACCTGAACGACACCCACCCGGCGCTGGCCGTGCCCGAACTCATGCGGCTGCTGGTGGACGAACACCGCATGGACTGGGACGCCGCCTGGGCGCAGTGCAGCCGGATCTTCAGCTATACCAACCACACCCTGATGCAGGAGGCGCTGGAAACCTGGCCGGTGGATCTGGTCGGCCGCCTGTTGCCGCGTCACCTGCGCATCATCTATGACATCAACGCCCGCTTCCTGGCCCGCCTGCACGAGTTGTTCCCCGGGGAACCCGAGTTGCTCAGGCGCGTGTCCCTGATCGAGGAGAACGGCAGCCGGCGCGTGCGCATGGCCTACCTCTGCGTGCTGGCCAGTCACAAGATCAACGGCGTCTCGGCGCTGCACAGCGAATTGATGGTCAAAACCATCTTTGCCGATTTTGCGCGGGTGTTCCCCGAACGTTTCTGCAACAAGACCAATGGCATCACGCCGCGGCGCTGGCTGGCGCAGGCCAACCAGCCGCTGGCCCAGCTGATCGATGACCGGATCGGCCGGGGCTGGCGCCGCAACCTCGACGACCTGGCCGGCCTGCGCGATCTGGCCACCGAACCGGCCTTCAACAACGCGGTCCGCCTGGCCAAGCAGCAGAACAAGCGCCGGCTGGCCGACTACATCGCGGACGAACTTGCCATCCGGGTGAACCCCGCGAGCCTGTTCGACGTCCAGGTCAAGCGCATGCATGAGTACAAGCGGCAGCTGCTCAACGTGCTGCATGTCATCACGCGTTACCACCAGATCCTGGCCAACCCGCGCGGCAACTGGGTGCCACGCACGGTGATCTTCGCGGGCAAGGCGGCCTCGGCGTACCACATGGCCAAACAGGTCATCCGGCTGATCAACGACGTGGCGCGGGTCGTCAACGCGGACCCGCATGTCGGCGACCTGCTGAAGGTGGTGTTCATCCCCAACTACCGCGTGACACTGGCCGAGATGATCATTCCTGCCGCGGATCTTTCAGAGCAGATTTCCACCGCAGGCACCGAGGCCTCGGGCACCGGCAACATGAAGTTTGCCCTCAACGGCGCGCTGACCATCGGCACCTGGGACGGCGCGAACATCGAGATCGCCGAACACGTGGGACTGGACAACATCTTCATTTTCGGCAATCGCACCGAACAGGTGGCTGATTTACGCGCGCACGGCTATCAGCCGCGCCGCTATTACGAGAACAACTACGGGCTGAAAACGGCGATCGACCGCATCGCCGACGGCGCGTTCTCGCCCCAGGAGCCCCAGCGCTACCAGGATGTCACCCGCGCGCTGATCGAGTCGGACTACTACCAGTTGCTGGCGGACTACGGTGACTACGTGGCTGCACAGCAACGGGTGGATGATCTGTACCGGCGCCCGTCCGAGTGGGCGCGCCAGGCAATCCTCAACATCGCCGCGATGGGCGCGTTCTCGTCCGACCGCACCATCCGCGAGTACGCCAGCGGTATCTGGAACGTGCACCCCCTGTTCGGCGACGCGCCGACGGCGTGAGCATCACGGCATTGGCAACGCTGCACGACGATTGCCCCGCCATGCCGCACAACGACTTCTCCACGCTCTTCGACTGGCTGCCGATCGGCGCCTACCGCAGCAGCCTGCAGGGCCGGCAATTGCGGGCCAATCCTGCGCTGGTGCGCATGAATGGCTTTGACACCGAAGTCGAGATGCTGGCGGCCGTGGACGACATTGCCACCCGGTGGTACGTGCAGCCCGGTCGGCGCGATGCGTTCAGGGCCCTGCTGCAGGCCGAGGGCGAGGTCAGCGACTTTGTGTCGGAAGTCTTTCGCTACAAGACCCGCGAGCGCATCTGGGTGCGCGAGCACGCCCGGCTGGTCCATGACGCCCAGGGCCGTCCCCTGTTCTATGAAGGCACGGTCGAGGACATCACGGCCCGCAGGCGGGCCGAAGAGTCGTTGTCCATCACCTTGAAACATATTGAGCAGGGCATCATGCGCTTCGATGCCCTGGGGCGCACGGTCTTCTACAACGATCGGGCCCTGGAGCTTCTGGAGCTCCCCCGGGCCTTGCTCGAAAGCCAGCCCACGGCGCACGAGCTCGTGCTCTGGCAGCTGGCCCGGGGTGACTTTGGCGAGGATCTGGAAACCCTGCAGTCCGAGGAATCCCGGGCCTTTTTCTCGCGCATGATCCATGCCCGTGACCCGGCCACCGCCAACCATGCACCGACGACCAGCTACCTGCGCCGGACGCGACAAGGCCACATGCTGGAGATCCGCAGCCGCGCGCTGCCCGACGGCGGCTCGGTGCGCACCTATACGGATGTCACGGCCTATTTCCGGGCCCAGCAGGAACTGGCTGAAAAGAGCCGGGTCCTGGAGATCACGCTGGACAGCATGAGCCAGGGCATCGCCACGATCGACGCGCAGGGACGCGCCATCACCTCGAACCGCCGCCATCAGGAGCTGCTGGGATTTTCCGCCGCGCTGATGGCGACCCGGCCCACCATGGAAGAACTGGTGCGATACCAGATCGAACGCGGGGACTTTGGCGACAACTTCAGTTTTGTCGATGCGCTGGCCCGCGGCTATGTCTCGGTCGGCGGCGCCCTGCCGCCGATCCAGGGGCCCGAAACCTATCTGCGCAAGACCCGCGACGGCCGGACGCTGGAAGTCAAGACCCGGCCCTTGCCCGATGGCGGCGTGGTGCGCACCTTCACGGACATGACCGACTATGTGCAGGCGCAGGAAGCCCTGTCGCAACAGCAGGCCATGCTGCGGGCCCTGATCAACAACATCCCTGACCGGATCTGGCTCAAGGATCCCGACGGCGTGTATCTGCTGTCCAACCCCGCGCACCAGCGGCAGCACGGGCTGAGCGAGTCGGAAATCGTCGGCCACACGACGGGCGAACTGTTTGGCGACATCTATGGCGACGACTACCTGCGCACCGACCGGGCCGCCATGGCCTCGACCGCGCCGCTCGTCTACGAAGACCGGCTGGTGAACCGGGAGACTGGACTGATCCAGTATTCCGAGCTCATCAAGGTGGCGATGCGCGACGCGGCGGGCCGGTGCACCGGCCTCCTGGGGATTGCGCGCAACATCACGGCGCGCAAGGAGGCTGAGGCGGCGCTCATTGCCGCGCGCGACGCCGCTGACGCCGGCAATCGCGCCAAGGCCGAGTTCCTGGCCAACATGAGTCACGAAATCCGCACCCCGATGAACGCCGTGATCGGCATGAGCGATCTGCTGCTGGAGACCCCGCTGACCGCAACCCAGCGTGAGTTTGCGGAGACCATCCGCACGGGCGGCGAGACGCTGATGGCGCTGATCAATGGCATTCTGGAATTCTCCCGGCTCGAATCCGGCCAGCTGGACCTGGAGCTGGTGCCCGTCAACCTGCGGGAATGCCTGGAAGGCGCCCTGGACCTCACCCGCGATCCGGCCAGCGACAAACGCCTGGAGCTGCTGTACTGGATCGAGGAGGACGTCCCGCAAGCCATCCTGGGCGACCCGACCCGCCTGCGCCAGGTGTTCATCAACCTGATCCACAACGCCGTGAAGTTCACAGCCCAGGGCGAGGTGGTGGTGACGCTGGCCTGGCGCCAGGAGCCGGGCGGAAAGCCCCTGCTGAAGGCTTCGGTGCGCGATACCGGCATTGGCATTCCGCCGGACCGCCTCGATCGCCTGTTCCAGTCGTTCAGCCAGGTCGATGCCTCCACCACCCGGCAATATGGCGGCACCGGCCTCGGCCTGGCCATTTGCCGGCGGCTCGTCACGCTGATGGGCGGGCGCATCTGGGTCGATTCGACCCTGGGGGAGGGCTCCTGCTTTCAGTTCGAGCTGCCTTGCCAGATGGCCCCGGCAGCACCGGAAACCGGCCTCGACGCCGCGGCGACCCACCTCAAGGGTCGGCGGGTGCTGCTGGTCGACGACAACGCAAGCGCCCGGCGGAACCTTGAAATGCAGACCGCAGGCTGGGGCATGCCCTCGCGCGCGGCAGGGTCCGGGCTCGACGCGCTGGCCTCGCTGGATGCGGGCGAACATTTCGATGCCGCCATCATCGATCTGGAAATGCCCGGCATGGATGGCCTTGCGCTGATCACCGCGCTGCGCCAACGCTTGAGCCCGGTCCAGTTGCCGATTCTGGCGCTGAGCGCGCGACGCGTTGACAGCGACGGACTCCCGGGCCTGGGCCTGGCCAGGCTCCTGAGAAAGCCGGCCCGGCTCCTGGCTTTGCGCGACGCGCTCGCTGCGGCGCTGGCCCGGGCCGGAACTTCCAGCGCCGTGGTGTCGCCGGCCCCAGCGCTGGTGCCAGGTCCGCAACTGGCGCTGCAGATTCCGCTACGCATCCTGCTGGCCGAGGACAACGCCATCAACCTGCGGGTGGCTTCATTGATCCTGAGCGGCCTGGGCTATGACATCGAGGTTGCGGGCAATGGCCAGCAGGTGCTCGATCGCATGGCCGCCCTGCCACCCGCCGAAGGGGTTGACGTGATTTTGATGGACGTGCAGATGCCGGTGCTGGACGGCCTGGAGGCCAGCCGCCGCCTGGCCGGGCTCTACACCGGCACCCGCCGCCCCTGGATCATTGCCATGACCGCCAACGCCATGGAAGGCGACCGGGAGGCCTGCCTGGCCGCCGGCATGGACGACTACCTCAGCAAGCCGGTCCGGGCCGCCGCCATCGGCGATGCGCTGCGGCGCGCAGGCGCGGGTCTGGCGGCACGGCGCGGCACGCTGACCTGAGACCCCGGCGCAGCAACCGTTCCCGACGGTGGCCCCGGTGCGCTGGCGCGGCGCGGGCATACCGCGTAAAGTGTCGCCACTGGCGCCCGCCTTCCCCAACCTGAACCCCACGCACCATGAATGCCCCTCTGCACCGTGAAATGCCGCCATCCACCCTGCTGGATACCGATCAGGCTCTGGCCCAGGTCAGTGCCCAATGGGACAACGACATCGTCCGCCGGCTGACCGACTACATCGCCATTCCGGCTAAATCACCGGCTTTCGACGCCGACTGGGCGGCCCACGGCTACATCGAGACGGTGGTGCGCGACGCCGCGGACTGGGTGCTGGCGCAAAAGGTGCCTGGCCTGACGCTGGAGATCGTCCGGCTGACACGCCCGGACGGCACGCCGCGCACGCCGGTGCTGTTTTTCGAGATCGAATCGACCCGGGCCGACGCTGGCCAGACCGTGCTGATGTACGGCCACCTGGACAAGCAGCCCGAGTTCAACGGCTGGCGCAACGACCTCGGCCCCTGGACGCCGAAGTACGAGGACGGCAAGCTTTTTGGGCGCGGTGGCGCCGACGACGGTTACGCGGTCTATGCGGCCATCGCCGCCGTGCAGGCCCTCAAGAGCCAGGACGTGCCGCACCCGCGCATCGTCGGCCTGATCGAGACCTGCGAGGAATCGGGCTCTTACGACCTGCTGCCCTATATCGACGCACTGCGCGCGCCTGGCAACAACCGCCTGGGCGACGTGGGCCTGGTGGTCTGCCTGGACTCGGGCGCCGGCAACTACGACCAGCTCTGGCTCACCACCAGCCTGCGCGGCATGGCCAGCGGCACGCTGAAGGTGGAAATCCTCACCGAAGGCATCCACTCGGGCGACGCCTCGGGACTGGTACCGTCGAGTTTTCGCATCCTGCGCCATGTGCTGGACCGCCTGGAAGACAGCGCCACCGGCCGTCTGCTGCCGGCGAGCTTCCACTGCGAGGTGCCTGCCGACCGGCTGGCGCAGGCACAGGCCACGGCCACCATCCTGGGCGACGAGCTGTTCAAGCGCTTCCCATGGGCACATTACGACTGCGGGGGCTCCACCGCGTTTGCGTTGCCCACCACCGCCGACCCGCTGCAGGCGCTGCTGAACCGCACCTGGATTCCAACGCTCAGCGTGACCGGCGCCGACGGATTTCCCGCGATGAAGGACGCCGGCAATGTGCTGCGACCCTGGACCGCCTTCAAGCTGAGCCTGCGCCTGCCGCCACTGGTTGACGCGGCGGCAGCGGTGCAGGAACTCAAAGCCCTGCTCGAAGACAACGCGCCTTACCAGGCCCGGGTCACCTTTGAGAACGGCGGCGGCGCCACAGGCTGGAACGCACCGGCGTCCACGGCCTGGTTCGAGCAGGCGCTGAATGCGGCCAGTCAGGCGCATTTCGGGGCTTCGTGCGGCTATATCGGCCAGGGCGGCACGATTCCGCTCATGAATATGCTCAGCGAAGGCTTTCCCAAGGCACAAATGATGGTCTGCGGGGTGCTGGGACCCAAAAGTAACGCCCACGGACCCAACGAGTTCCTGCATGTGCCCTATGCCCGCAAGCTGACCGCCGCCGTGGCCCAGGTCATGGCGCGGATGCCCTGACGGCTGACCCGCGCTGCCAAGCCCCTTGCTGCCCAACCCCAAAAAGTTGTACCGATGCCGGATTCCGCACTCTATTCATTCACCGCCCACGATGGCAGCAACCTGGCGCTGATGGAATGGCCACTGGCCGACGGCGTCAAGGCGCGGGGCATGGTGCTCATCGTGCATGGATTGGGCGAACATGCGGGCCGTTACAACCACGTGGCGGAACGCTTGAATGCATGGGGCTTTGCGGTGCGCAGCTACGACCAGTATGGCCACGGCGATTCCGACGGCAAGCCGGGCGCCTTGCCCACCGATAGCCATCTGCTGGACAACCTGGCTGACATTCTGGACGCCACGCGCCAGCGCATGTCGCCCGGGCTGCCGCTGATCCTGCTGGGCCACAGCCTGGGCGGGCTGGTGGCGGCACGGCTGGTATCGCTGAACCTGCGCGAGGTGGACGGATTGGTCTTGTCTTCGCCCGCGCTGGATGCCGGCATGAACCCCTTCCAGAAACTGCTGGTCAGCGTGCTGCCGCGCATCGCGCCGAACCTGCGGGTGGGCAACGGGCTGGATCCGGGAAATCTGTCACATGTCGAAGAAGTCGTGCAGGAATACCGCAAGGATCCCCTGGTGCACGACCGCATCAGCGCACGGCTGGCACGCTTCATCGCTGAAGCCGGCCCGGCCGTTCTGGCCTGCGCGCCTCAATGGCGCACACCGACGCTGCTTTTATACGCCGGTGCAGACAAATTGGTCAACCCCGCTGGCAGCCGGGCTTTTGCCGAAGCGGCGCCCCGAAACATCGTGGATTCACACCATTTCGAATCGATGTACCACGAAATCTTCAACGAAGTGGATCGCGAAACGGTGTTTGCGCGCCTCAAAACCTGGCTGGATGCCAATTTTTAAAGAGAATTGCCGCCATCCCAGCGTGGAATGGTCATTGTTTGCTATTTTTGTTGCAGTAATCCACTCAGCATGCCCAGCAGGTCGCCCGCGTCGCCGAAGCCACCTTGTGGGGCGGCGCCCTGCGGCGTGAGCTTGTCGATCAGGCCCGGCAGCACCTGGGCCAGCTGACCCGCCGCATCACCCTCGGTCAAGCCGAGCTGGGACGCAATTTCGCTCATCTTGTCGTCGCCAAGCACCTGGCTGAGTTGCCCGCCGCTGATGGGCGGGTTCGGGCCAGTGCGGATCCAAGCGCCCAGAACGTCACCCATTCCGGCCTGGTTGAACTTCTCCATCAAGCCGCCCAGTCCCCCGCCGCCTTGGCCGTTGTTGGCCAGCAAGCCGATGACCACCGGTAGCAAGGCGCTCAATCCCCCGAGGCCGGCTGACTGCCCACCGCCCTGCCCCTGGCCAAGCAGGCCGCCCAGCGCCTCGGCAAGGCCGCCCTGGCCACCTTGCCCACCACCCTGCTGTGCATTCAGCACCGAGCCCAACATTGAATCCAGCAATCCCATGACATCTCCAGTGAAGTTAAGAAAATTCTAGGCATTCTGGACGGCGCGCTGCTTGATCGCAAGCCACGCCAGCGCCACGCCGGTAAGCGCCACGGGCAGCAGCGAGCCCAGGTTCAGCAAGGCCCAGCCCTGGGTGGTGACCAGCGCGCCCGAGGCAAACGAGGTGAAGGCCATGGTCGCAAACACGCAGAAATTGATGGCGGCCTGTGCCCGGTCCTTTTCCTCGGGCCGGTAGGCGCGCAACGAGAGCGTGGTGCTGCCCGTGAAAAGGAAGTTCCAACCCACGCCCAGCAGAAACAGCGCAATGATGAACTGGTGCAGGTCAACCCCCGACAGCGCCACGGCGATACAGGCGAAGTTCAGCACCACGCCCACACCCATGATGGGCAGGGTGCCGAACTTCTTGATCAGGTGTCCGGTGAAGAAGCCCGGGGCGAACATGCCGATCACATGCCACTCCAGCACCAGCGCCGCGTCCGCAAAGGGAAAGCCGCAGACCTGCATGGCCAGCGGCGTGGCGGCCATCAGCAGGTTCATCACCCCATAACTCAATGCCGCGCTGCCAGCGGCCACGATGAACACCGGCTGGCGCATGATCTCCGACAGCGGCCGTCCGGCCGAACTGCCAGCCGCTTTGGGCGGCACGGGCGGGAACTGCACGAAAGCCATCAACGCCATGGACAGCACCGCCACCACGGCCAGGCTGAGGTAAGCGCCGGCAAAAGGCACCTCGAACAAGCCCTTGGTGCGTGCCGCGAGGTTCGGTCCGATCACCGCGCCGATCAAACCGCCCGCCATCACCAGCGAAACCGCCTTCTCGCGGAACGCCGGCGCTGACAGCTCGGCGGCCGCAAAGCGGTAGAGCTGCCCATTGGCGCTGTAATAGCCCGCCACCACCGTGGCACTGACCAGCAGCCAGAAATTGCCGCTCCAGACCGCATAGGCGCACAGCAGGGCCGACAGCAGCGCAACCCCCAGCCCGATCTGGAACGAGATGCGCCGCCCATAACGCGACTGCGTCTTTGCCACCAGGCTGGTGGACAGCGCCCCGCCAACGACATAGCCCATGACCGGCAGTGTCGCCATCCAGCCCAGCGGCGCCAGGCTCAGGCCGACCAGGCCGTTGATGGCGATGAACACCACGTTGTTGGTCAGGAACAGGCCCTGGCAGAAAGCCAGCAAGGTGAGGTTTCGGTTCATCAGCCGCAGTTTATAGAAGTGTCGCGGCGAGGCCCCGCTTGCGTCGCCGCGCGACGGATCGACAAGCGTGAAAGCCACCTAAAGTGGCATGGGGAATATTGCTTTCGCGGTTTGAAGGTGGTAAATTTAAGATTCATATAAAATGAATCTATGATCGCGCCGCCTCTCCCTGCCGCCCGTGAACGATTGAGGGCATCGCTGCCATGACCTTTGTCGTGACCGAGTCCTGCATTCGCTGCAAGTACACCGACTGCGTCGATGTCTGCCCGACCGATGCCTTTCGTGAAGGGCCGAACTTCCTGGCGATTGATCCTGACGATTGCATCGACTGCGCGGTGTGTGTGCCCGAATGTCCGGTGGAGGCGATCTACGCCGAAGAAGACGTGCCACCCGACCAGCGCGTTTTCACGCCGCTGAACGCGGAGCTCGCACGGCAGTGGAAGCCCATCACGCGCAGCAAACCGGCCCTGCCGGATGCCGAGACCTGGTCGGTCGTCAAGTTCAAGCGGGACGCGCTCGAGCGCTGAAGCCCGTCCGCAACATCATCCGTTCCCCCCTGTTTTTCCACCCCCTCCAGGAGCTCCCATGTCCACCCTGCAACCCCTGCAAAACCTGCAGCCCCACGCGCACCTCTCGCCCGACGCCATTTATCCATTTGACGCGCGCGGCATCGCCAAGCGCTTCCGCCACGCTGCCATCTTCGGGGCGCTGGATGCGCTGAAGGCCGGTGAAACCATGCGCTTCGTCAACGACCATGACCCGATCCCGCTGCTGCAGCAGCTGCAAGCCCGCTACGGCGAGTCGGTCGAGGTGACCTACCGGGAGCGCAACGTCAGTGGCGTGATGATCGACTTCGTCCGACGCTGAGCGGGGTCGAAATGCCACGATCGCATCCGGCGATTGCCCCGGACGTTGACCTGCGTCAACGGCGGTGGTCAAGTCCCCTGTTAGCGTGGCACTCGCCCGCCCATCGGCGCTCGCACGCCTCCCGTCCCTGTCCTGCCAAGGCCTTCAATCGATGACTTCCCTCGCTGACCCCGCCCGTGCGCAGGCCCCCGTCACCGCGCCTGCGCCCATGGAACTGGTCTGCCCGGCCGGCAGCCTGCCCGCGCTGAAAGCCGCGGTGGACCACGGCGCCGACTGCGTCTATCTCGGTTTTCGCGACGCCACCAACGCCCGCAACTTCGCCGGCCTGAACTTCGACGACGCAGCCATCGCCACGGGCATCCGCTACGCGCACGAGCGCGGCCGTAAAGTGCTGGTGGCCCTCAATACCTACCCGCAGGCCGGCGGCGTGGAGCTCTGGCGCCGCGCCGTGGACCGCGCCGCTGACATGGGCGTGGACGCCGTCATCATGGCCGACCCCGGCCTGATGCAGTACACCGTGGCGCGCCATCCGTCGCTGCGGCTGCACCTGTCGGTGCAGGGCTCGGCCACACACGCCGACGCCATCAATTTCTACCACGCGCAGTTCGGCGTGGCGCGCGCCGTGCTGCCGCGCGTGCTGTCACTCACCCAGGTCGAGCAACTGGTGGGCAAGACCCCGGTGGAAATCGAGGTGTTCGGCTTCGGCAGCCTGTGCGTGATGGTCGAGGGGCGCTGCGCGCTTTCATCCTACGTCACCGGCGAGGCGCCCAACACCCATGGCGTGTGCTCGCCGCCCAAGGCCGTGCGCTGGCAGGAGACGCCCAAAGGCCTGGAATCGCGCCTGAGCGGCGTGCTGATCGACCGCTATGGCGCCGGCGAAAACGCCGGCTACCCCACGCTGTGCAAGGGCCGCTTCGACGTCGGCGAGGTGCAGGACGATGGCTACTACGCCATCGAGGAACCGACCAGCCTGAACACCCTGGCGCTGCTGCCCCAGCTGATGGCCATGGGCGTGCGCGCCATCAAGATCGAGGGCCGCCAGCGCAGCCCCGCCTACGTGGCGCAGGTCACCCAGGTCTGGCGCGAGGCCATCGATCACTGCCGCACCAACCCGCACCGCTACACGCCGAAGTCGGACTGGATGGCGGCACTGGGCGCGGTGGCCGAAGGCCAGCAGCAGACGCTGGGCGCCTACCACCGGCCCTGGAAATGAACCTCGCACCTGCCCAACCGGTCGCCTACCCCATGAAACTCGCCCTCGGTCCCCTGCTGTATTACTGGCCGCGCGACACCGTGCTGCATTTCTACGAGGCCGTAGCCGCCGCGCCGGTGGATGTGGTCTATCTCGGCGAGGCAGTCTGCTCGCGCCGCCACGAACTGCGCCTGGCCGACTGGCTGGCCGTGGCCTCGAAGCTGCGCGAAGCCGGCAAGGAGGTCGTGCTGTCCACCCAGGTGCTGATCGAATCGGGGCCCGACGCGACCACCCTGCACCGCATCACCGCCAACGGCGACTTCACCGTCGAGGCCAATGACATGGGCGCAGTGCAGGCGCTGGCCTCGCGTGTGCCGTTTGTGGCCGGCCCGCATCTCAACATCTACAACCCGCCCACGCTGCAGTGGATGGCGGGCCTGGGCGCCCTGCGCTGGGTCATGCCGCTGGAAATGGGCCACGCTGACCTGGCCCTGCTGCAGGCCGCCCGCCCGCCAGGCCTGCAAACCGAGGTGTTTGCCCTGGGGCGCATGCCGCTGGCGTTCTCGGCCCGCTGCTTCACGGCGCGCCACCACAACCAGCCCAAGGACGATTGCCAGTTCAGCTGCCTGGCCGATCCCGATGGCCTGATGCTGCGGACCCGCGAAGGCGAGGATTTCCTCGTGCTCAACGGCATCCAGACCCAGTCCGCACGGGTGAGCAACCTGGTGGCTGAACTGCCGGCGCTGCGGGCATTGGGCGTGGACGTGCTGCGCCTGAGCCCGCAGTCACAGCACATGCTGGAGCTGATCGCCCTGTGGCGTGACGCGCTGGACGGCCGCCTGTCCCCGCCGGAGGCCCAGGCGCGCATGGCGCCGCTGCTTCCCGGCACCGCCTGCAACGGCTACTGGCATGGCGAGGCCGGCATGGCGCAGCTCGCCGCAGCCTGAGCCGGACGGCCCTGCGCTTTTTGAAGGAACGCCCATGATGAATCCCCCGCACCCCCAACCGGCTGCCTTCACGCTCCCCGCGCCCGTGGGTGAACTCCTGGGGCGCCTGCCCGCGTGGCCCGGCTCGCTGCTGTTTGTCACCGCCCTGAACCTGGCACTGGCGCGCCAGCTGCCGGGCGACGTGCGGCAGGCCCTGCAGGATCGTCGCCTGCGCATCCATGTGCGCGATGCCAAGCTGTCCTTCGACTTCGCCTGGACCGGCGGCAGTTTTGCCCCGCGCAGCCAGGTCGAATCCCCTGACCTGACCATCAGCGCCAACGCCCGCGACTTCGTGGCGCTGGCCCGGCGCGAACAAGACCCCGACACCCTGTTCTTCAGCCGCCGCTTGTCGATGGAAGGCGACACCGAACTGGGCCTGATGGTCAAGAATTCGCTGGATGCGATGGAATTTCCCGTGTTCGACCCCCGCCAGTTCCGTCCGCCGCATCCCCGCGCGGTGCTGGAACGGCTGCGTCAGCGGCTGGGCCCCCGATAGGCTTCGTTCTTTCTTCCCCTCACCGGCAGCCTCGCATGCACCGTCCTGTCAAAACCTTGCCGCTGGTCTACGCGTGCTCGGGCTGCTCCAGCGCGGCGCAACTGGCCAACCAGGTCGCTTTGCAGCTCGATCGTCGCGGCGCTGCCGAGATGTCGTGCATCGCCGGTGTCGGCGGCGACGTGCCGTCCCTCGTGAAGCTGGCCCGCTCGGGACGCCCGATCGTTGCCCTCGACGGCTGCCCGCTGGCTTGCGTCAAAAGCTGCCTGGCGCGCCATGGCGTGGCGCCCGACCGCTACCACGCGCTGCAGGACTACGGCGTGCGCAAGCGCCTGCACGCCGACTTCGACCCGGCTCAGGCCGAGGACGTGACCCTGCGGGTGCTGGCCGACCTGCAGGCCGCGCCCCTGGCTGGCGCCCCGGCATCGTACAAAGCCACTGACACCCCCATCGCAGCCTGAAGCAGCGCCCATGCCAGACACCCTTCCCCCGCGCCGCATCATCGTCGGAATTTCCGGCGCCAGTGGCGCGGTCTACGGCGTGCGCCTGCTGCAGGTATTGCGTGCGCTGCCCGGCGTGGAAATCCACCTCACCGTGTCCGACGCCGGCTGGTTGAACCTGTGGCACGAGCTGGAACTGGACCGCGAGGCCGTGGCCGCGCTGGCGCACCGGCTGCATGATGCGCGCGACGTGGGCGCAGCCCTGGCCAGCGGCTCGTTCCAGAGCCACGGCATGGTCATCGCGCCGTGCTCCATGCGCACGCTGGCGGCGGTGGCGCACGGTCTGTCGGACAACCTGATCACCCGCGCCGCCGACGTGATGCTGAAGGAGCGCCGCCGCCTGGTGCTGCTGGCGCGCGAGACGCCGCTGAACCTGGCGCACCTGCGCAACATGGTCAGCGTCACGGAGATGGGCGCCATCGTGTTTCCACCAGTCCCGGCGTTCTACCAGCGCCCGCAGACGGTCGCGGACATCGTGAACCATACCGTGTCACGGGTCGTTGACCTGCTGGACCTGCCGAACCTGCCGCAGACCCTGGCACCGCGCTGGGACGGGCTGGACACCGCGGGCTGAAGCCGACATGGCCTACCACGACCTGCGCGATTTCATGGCCCAGCTGGAAGCCGCGGGTGAACTGCGGCGGGTGTCCGTACCCGTGTCACCCTATCTGGAGATGACCGCGCTGTGCGACCGGGCCTTGCGCGCCAATGGCCCGGCGCTGCTGTTCGAGCAGCCCACGGGGCACAGCATGCCGGTGCTGGGCAACCTGTTTGGCACCACGGCCCGCGTGGCGCGCGCCATGGGCGTGGCCGACGTGCGCGAACTGCGGGCGTTCGGCGAACTGCTGGCCAACCTCAAGGAGCCTGAGGCGCCCAAGGGCTTCAAGGACATGCTGGGCCTGGGCGGGCTGCTCAAGACGCTGTGGCACATGACGCCCAAGGTGGCGGGTTCGGCCCCCTGCCAGGACGTGGTGTGGGAAGGCGCGGACGTGGACCTGGCGCGCCTGCCGGTGCAACACTGCTGGCCGGGCGACGTGGCGCCGCTGATCACCTGGGGGCTGGTGATCACGCGCGGGCCGAACAAGTCGCGCCAGAACCTGGGCATCTACCGCCAGCAGGTGCTCTCGCGCAACCAGCTCATCATGCGCTGGCTGGCGCACCGTGGCGGCGCGCAGGACTTCCGCGAGCACGGCATTGCGCATCCCGGCGAGCCCTACCCGGTGGCGGTGGCGCTGGGCGCCGACCCGGCGACCATCCTGGGCGCGGTCACGCCGGTGCCCGACAGCCTGTCTGAATACCAGTTCGCCGGCCTGCTGCGCGGCAGCCGCACCGAGGTGGTCGCGGCGCTGGGCAGCACGCTGCAGGTGCCGGCCACCGCGGAAATCGTGTTGGAGGGCAGCATCCGGCCCGACGCCACGCACAAGACCGGCTATGAGCACGCACTGGAAGGCCCGTTCGGCGACCACACCGGCTACTACAACGAGCAGGCCGAGTTCCCGGTGTTCACCATCGACCGCATCACCCTGCGCCGCGACCCGATCTACCACTCCACCTACACCGGCAAGCCGCCCGACGAGCCGGCGGTGCTGGCGCTGGCGATGAACGAGCTGTTCGTGCCGCTGCTGCAGCGCCAGTTTCCCGAGGTCACCGACTTCTACCTGCCGCCCGAGGGCTGCAGCTACCGGATGGCGCTGGTGCAGATCCGCAAGGCCTACCCCGGCCATGCTCGGCGCGTGATGATGGGCGTGTGGAGCCACCTGCGCCAGTTCATGTACACCAAGTTCATCGTGGTGGTCGACGAGGATGTGGACATCCGCGACTGGCGCGAAGTCATCTGGGCCATCACCACCCGCGTCGACCCGGTGCGCGACACGATGATGGTGGAGAACACGCCCATCGACTACCTGGACTTCGCATCCCCCGTCAGCGGCCTTGGCAGCAAGATGGGCCTGGATGCCACCAGCAAGTGGTCTGGCGAGACCCAGCGCGAGTGGGGTCGCCCCCTCACCATGGACGTTGAGGTGCAACGCCGCATGGATGACCTCTTTGTGGCACTGGGTTTGTAAGATAAATCCGGCCATAGCCATTGCGAAAGGGTCGCTATGTGCTACTCATTCCGGAGTAAATTAGCCATCGACTGAAAGCCGGAATGCCGTCGGGCGCACGCTCCTTGCCAACCACCTCGCGCAGGGGCACCCGGTATAGGCCTGCACCCGGCGGGCTTCAGTACAGCACCCGCGAACGAATCGTGCCGTCAATTTCCTGCAGCTTGTGCAAGGCAACCGTGGAGCAGCCTGCATCCACGTCCATCACCAGGTAGCCAATCGCATCGTTGGTCATCAGGCTTTGGGCGGAGATGTTGATGCTGTTCTCGGCAAAGATGCGGTTGATGGCCGACAGGACACCGGGAATGTTGCGGTGGATGTGCAGCAAGCGGTGTTTGCCCGCCAGCAAGGGCACGGCCACCTCGGGGAAGTTGACCGCCGAGAGCGTGCTGCCGGTATCGGAATAGCGCACCAATTTCTCGGCCACTTCCAGCCCGATATTGGCCTGCGCCTCCAGGGTTGAGCCGCCGATATGCGGGGTCAAAATCACGTTGTCGAATGTGCGTAGCGCCGACTCGAACGTTTCATCGTTGGATTTGGGCTCTTTGGGAAACACGTCAATCGCTGCCCCGGCGATATGGCTGCTTTCCAATGCGCCCGCCAGCGCCGCAATGTCCACGCAGGTGCCGCGCGCGGCGTTGATGAACACGCTGCCGGGTTTCATGGCGGCAAACTGCGGCGCACCCATCATGGTGTGGGTGGAGGCAAGCTCTGGCACATGCAAAGTCACCACGTCGGCCTGCGCCAGCAACTCTTGCAGCGTACCCATTTGCCGGGCATTGCCCAGTGGCAGTTTGGTGAGTACATCGTAATAGATCACCTGCATACCCAGCGATTCGGCCAGCACCGACAGCTGGCTGCCGATGTTGCCGTAGCCCACAATGCCCAGCGTTTTCCCCCGGGCCTCAAAAGACCCCTCGGCCAGCTTGGTCCAGCCACCCCGGTGCACCAGCGCATTTTTTTCTGGAATGCCGCGCAGCAGCAAAATGGTTTCCGCCAGCACCAATTCGGCCACTGAGCGGGTGTTGGAGTAGGGCGCATTAAAAACCGGAATCCCCAGCGCCATGGCCGCGCGCAAATCCACCTGGTTGGTGCCGATGCAAAAGCAGCCAATGGCGGTCAGCTTGTGGGCCGCTTGCAGCACTTTCTCGGTGATCTGGGTGCGCGAGCGAATGCCCACAAAGTGAACGTCCCGGATTTTTTCGATCAGCGCATCTTCGTCCAGACCGGTGCGCAGGGATTCGATATTCGTGTAGCCCTGGTTGTTCAAAACCGTGAGTGCGTTGGGGTGTACGCCTTCGAGCAATAAAAAACGGATTTTGGCTTTTTCAAGCGACAGTGGGTGCATGGGGGCTCCGAAAAGGGTTGGGGTTGGTCCGCACAAGACTGTGTTGTTCATTCGGCACGGATACTGAACACCGCATCGTCATGGGCGTGCTCCAGCAAAATCCGGCGCACCCGGTCTTGCCAGAGGCGGCCAAACTCGCCATGTTCTTCAGCGCTGGCCTGGCCCGTCAGGCACAACTGCATCAGGCGGCGCGTCTACGGGTCGCCGGCCACTTCCTGCACATGGGCCTGCGCCAGCACGGACTGCCCGGTGTCGGTGCGGGTGAAGCGCAGCTCGGTCTCGATGGGAAATGTTGTCATGGTGGATTCCCAAAACAGTGGACGAATCGGATTTCAAAGGCCCAAAGCCAGTCAGGCGGCCTCGGACATCATGGAGCCGTTCCACGGCGGGTCAAACACAATCTCCGTTGACGGCCTTACCCTGACGTGAACCGAGACATCCCCTTCATCGGCCGGGGCGCTGCAAGCCGGCGCCCTCCTTCCCGGTGAACGTCGGCGTCCTGCCCAGCAATCCCAGCACCACTTGCAAGGCCACGGATACAGCGCCGACGATGAACACCCCATCGCCGAACGTTCGCATCCAGCGCAGGGTTTGCAGCAGGGGCTGCTGCATGAACGCTTCGCTGCGGGCGTACCACAGGCCCTCGCTCACGCTGGCGTGGAACTGAATAAATCCAATTGGCAGCAGGCTGGTGAAGATCATCAGCACCAGGCCGGCGTTGAGCCCCCAGAACGCGGTGCGCATCAGGCCCTGGTGCAGGCGGTAATGCGGCCGGATGTAGCGCAGCACCAGCAGCGTGAAGCCCAGGGCCAGAAAGCCATAGACCCCAAACAACGC
The DNA here is from genome assembly GCA_011391155.1 of Burkholderiales bacterium. Taxonomy (GTDB): domain Bacteria; phylum Pseudomonadota; class Gammaproteobacteria; order Burkholderiales; family Burkholderiaceae_C; genus JAABQG01. The sequence goes on along the minus strand of JAABRA010000331.1, from coordinate 24,017 downwards.
GGCGTGCGCATGCACCGGCGTGGTGTTGAGCCCCTGGATGTAATACAGCGACAGCGGCGGGTTGATCATGAAGCCGAACACACCCGCACCCAGCATGTTCCAGAAAGCCACCGCGACGAAAAACATCATTGGCCATTTGAGTTCCTCCATCCACGGCGCCCGCGCCTTGAGGCGCCAGTTCTCCCAGGCATCGTGGCCCAGCACGATCAGCGGCACCACCTCCAGCGCGCTGAAGCTCGCTCCCACCGCCATCACCGGTGTCGTGGTGCCCGAGAAATACAGGTGATGAAAGGTGCCGGGTATGCCACCCAGCAGAAACAGCGAGGCGGACGCCAGGCTGGCGGTCGTCGCCATGCTTCGCGACACCAGCCCCATCGTGACAAAGATAAATGCCAGCGCGGTTGTCGCAAACACCTCGAAGAATCCTTCGACCCACAAATGCACCACCCACCAGCGCCAATACTCCATCACCGTCAGGTGGGTGCGCTCGCCGTAGAACAGGCCGGCGCCATAAAAAAGGCCAATCGCCACCACGGACGCGGTGAGCAGCGCCAGCAGGTTCTTGTCGCCACCCGGGCGCTTCAGCGCCGGTGCGATGCCGCGCAACATCAACACCAGCCAGAAGGCGATGCCGGCGAACTTGCCGATCTGCCAGAGGCGGCCCAGATCGACATACTCATACCCCTGGTGGCCCAGCCAGAAATTGAGATGCGGCGGCATGATCTGCGCAATGGCGAGGAAGTTGCCCATGAAGGAACCAACCACCACCACGACCAGGGCCCAGAACAGGATGTCCACGCCCAGCTTCTGGAACTTGGGATCCTTGCCGTTATTGATCAGCGGCGCGAGGAACAGACCCACGGCGAGGAATCCCGTGGCGATCCAGAACAGCGCCGACTGGATGTGCCAGGTGCGCGTCAGCGCATACGGGAACCACTGCGAGAGATCGATGCCGTAGAACTTCTGCCCCTCGACCGTGTAGTGCGCGGTCAGGCCACCCACCATGACCTGGAACACAAACAGCGCCACGATCAGAAACAGGTACTTCCCCAGCGCGTGCTGCGACGGCGTCAGCGCGAAGCTGCGCAGCGGGTCTTGTGCAGCGGCGGCCGGCAGGGGTTCGTCATGGCGACGCAGAAAAGCCCAGGCCCACACCAGCAGGCCGATACCGGCCAGCAGCACCACAATGCTGGCGATCGACCAGACGATGTTTTCCGCGCTGGGCTGGTTGCCGATCAGCGGTTCATGCGGCCAGTTGTTGGTGTAGGTGACCACGGTGTCGGGGCGCTCGGTGGCGGCGGCCCAGGCAGTCCAGAAGAAGAACTGGGTCAGCTTGGCCCGCCGCTCCGCGCTGGGCAGCGTGTTTTCTTTCATCGCGAAGTGTTCGCGGCTCTTTTGCAGCTCGGGGGCGTCCAAGAACAAGCGTTCGTAGTAAACAGCGGTTTGCGCCATGGCTAACGCGCGCCGCGCTGACACGCGCAGCACGCCGCTGGCCGGGTCCACCCGGTTGCCCCGGTATTCGCGTTTCAGGTCTTCACGCAGCCCCGCTTGTGCGGAGGCAGCCAGCACCGCGTACGGCTGGCCATGGGTCTCTTGTGCTGCCAGCGCAAGCCAGGCCGTCAGTTCGCGGTGCAGCCAGTCGGCCGTCCAGTCCGGGGCCTGGTAGGCACCGTGACCCCAGATTGAGCCCAGCTGCATCCCGCCGACCGATTGCCAGGCCGTCTGCCCGTCGAGGATATCGTCCCGGGTGAACAGCGCCCTGCCGTCGGCACTGACCACCTGGGCGGGCAGGGGCGGGGCCTGTCGGTAGATTTCGGTTCCGTAGTAGCCGAGCAGGGAAAACGTCAGCGCCAGAGTGGCGATCAGGATGAACCAGAGTTTGCGGTAGGCGTGCATGCTGCATTGAAATGCGTTCCAGCGATCCACACCGTACGCTGGCGCGCATTGCCCGCGAAAGCGCTGGACAAGCCACGGAAAATGCTGACGGAGAACTCCGGTTGACGGAATCCCGGGAGGCAGGCGCCGATGGCGTCCGTCCGGGCGTCTCCGCGCCCACGATCAGCCCAGTGTCAACGCCGCCAACACCGCCAGCGGCGCCGTCTCGGCCCGTAGCACCCGCGGTCCCAGCGTCACGGGGATAAAGCCAGCCGCCATGGCGGCGGCTTCCTCGGCTGGCGTCAGGCCGCCTTCGGGACCGGACAGTAGCGTGATCGGACCGTGGTCAGGCACGGCCTCGCGCAACGCGCCAGCTTCGGGGTGCAGGGACAACACCAGGCGTGTCATCGGCTCCGCCGGGTCTGCAGACGCGAAGGACTGGGCGGCCAGCCATTCGGCCAGACTCACCGCCTCGTGAACCACCGGCACGCGGTTGCGCCCGCACTGCTCACACGCGGCCACGGCCACGGCCTGCCAGTGGGCGCGTTTCTTGTCACCGCGCTCGCCCTTGAGCTTGAGCACGCTGCGCCCGGCCAGCAGCGGCGTGAGACTGGCCATGCCGAGTTCCGTGGCTTTTTCGACCAGCCAGTCCATGCGCTCATTGGCGGTGATGCCAGCCAGCAGGTGCACCGCGCGCGGCGCCTCGCGCTCGATGGCATAGTGCGCGCCGACGAGAACCTGCACGTCGGAGCGGCCCATGCGGGTGACCGTGGCGTCGAACTCGCCACCGATCGCGCCGGCGCCTTCGGCGGCGCCGCTGAACAGGGTGATGACCGCGCCAGGCTGCAGGCGCAGCACCTGCACGTGGCGCGCGGCACCGGCGGGCAGATCGACGAGTTCGCCGCTGACCAGTGACACGGGGCAATGGAAACGCGGCATGGGCTCCAATAACTTACAAATATATAGCTAACTATGACCGTTTTACGCTGGGTTAGTGCCATTTTCGCTCTAAATCCGGCCAAAAGCATAGCCCGAGACCCCTTCGGTGCCTTCGACCTGGTCGATCAGGCGCAGCAGCGGCCCGAGCTCGCGGTAGCGGCCGGCCGTGGCGCGGATGTAGCCGATGAAACGCGGCGTGTCAGCCAGGTAGCGGGGCTTGCCGTCGCGCAGCGTCAGGCGCGCAAAGATGCCGGCGACCTTCAGGTGGCGCTGCAGGCCCATCCATTGCACCGCCTGGTAGAACGCACCGAAGTCACGGTGCCAGTCCTCGAAGTCCATCAGGCCAGCCTTGCGCGCCTTTTCCCAGTAGCGGATGGTGACGTCGAGCACGAAGTCCTCGTCCCAGCTCAGGAAGGCGTCGCGCATCAGGCTGGCGATGTCGTAGGTGACGGGGCCGTAAACCGCGTCCTGGAAGTCCAACACGCCCAGGCGTGTTTCGGGACTCCCGCCCGGGCGGGGTTCATCCGTTCCACCGGGCTGCGTCGCCGGGGTACTTCCCGGCCCGGCCGGCATCATCAGGTTGCGGGGCATGAAGTCGCGGTGCACGTAGACGCTCGGCGCGGCCAGGTTGTGCGCCACGATCGCATCAAAGGTCTTGTCCAGCGTCTCGCGGATCGCACCCTCGACCACCACGCCCCGGTGCTTCGCGAGGTACCAGTCGGGAAACAACGCCAGCTCCCGGCGCAGCAAGGCGTCGTCATACGGCGGCAGCACGCCGGGTTTCGAGGCGAGCTGCCAGGTGATCAGCGCATCGATCGCCTGCCCGTACAGCGGCGCGTTGGAGCCGGGGTGTTCGCGGTCGATCGTCTCCATCATGGTTTTCGCGCCGAGATCGCTGAGCAGCATGAAGCCCTGCGGCGCGTCCCAGGCCAGGATGCGCGGCACGTTCAGGCCAGCCTCAAGCATCAGCGCGGCGACGTGCACGAACGGGGCGCAGTTTTCCTGGGCCGGCGGCGCGTCCATGATGATGCAGCTGCCCGCGCCATCGGCCCGGTCCACCCGGAAATAGCGCCGGAAACTGGCGTCGGCGGAAGCGGGCCGCACACTGCCGGCGACCAGCCCGTGGCCGGCGGATTCGCGGTCCAGCCAGCGCTGAAAAGCAGCCTCGCGGGCGGGATCGGTCCAGACGGGCGCCGCGCGCGCTGGCGCCGGGGCGGGATTCGGGGGTGGGAGATGTGCGCTCATGGATAATCCATTCTACAAATCCAGCCCTTCCCTCCCGGCCAGACCGGCCTGCCACCTGCGCCTGTGCCGGATGCTCCCGATAGATGATCGCCCTCCTTGCCACCTTCGATGAAGCCTGAGCCGCCGATTCCGCAATGCCGCCTGACGCCTGTGGCCGTCCTGGTGGCGGGCCTGCTGCAGGGTGTCGCGTGGGGACAGACGGCGCCCGGCGATGACGCGCTGAAGCTGAACGGCAGCGCCCTGCTCGAGGAAAAGTTGCCGGCGGCCCAGATTCGTGATCTGCCGATATTCCTGCGGGGCGACCGGTTGTCGGGCCGCATTGACGAGGAAACGCGGATCGACGGCGATGCCGAGTTGCGCACGGGCGGCACCGTGATCCGCGCGGATCGCCTGCAGTACACCAGCCCGGACGACACGGCGCGCGCCAGCGGCCATGTGCGCATCAACCGCGAGGGCAACGTCTACGAAGGCCCGGCGCTGGAGCTCGAAGTCGAAACGTTCAGGGGATTTTTTACCCAGCCGACCTTTGATTTGCTGAAAAACGGTGCCCAGGGCGATGCCGAGCGCGTGGATTTTGTCGACGAAAAGCACTGGATTCTCCACAACGCCCGCTACAGCACCTGCCGGCGTACCGGTGGCCCCGAATGGCTACCCGACTGGGTGCTTCGGGCCAACCGCATCAATATCGACAATGAAGAAGAGGTCGGTCGGGCCGAAGGGGCGACCCTGCGTTTCATGGATGTCCCGATCCTGCCCATTCCCGAGGTCAGCTTTCCGCTCAGCAACAAGCGCAAGAGCGGCTTCCTGGCACCGTCGTTTGGCCTGGGCAACGTCAACGGCGTGGAAGTCGCCCAGCCGTACTACCTGAATCTCGCGCCGAACCGCGATGCCACGCTGACCGGCTCGATCTTTTCGAAACGCGGCGTCGATCTGGCCGGCGAATACCGCTATCTCGAAACGGACTACAAGGGACTTCTGTGGGGCAACCTCATGCCCTGGGACCGGCTGCGCGAGCAAACCCGCTGGGGCCTTGCGGCTGCGCACACGCAAAACCTGCCCGGGGGGCTGGGCCTGAGCGTGAACATCAACCGGGTCAGCGACGACAACTACTGGAAAGACTTCACGCGCGTCAACACCTCCCTGACCAATCGCCTGCTGGCCAACGACGCCAATCTGAGCTGGAGCCGTGGCCCCTTTTCAGCAGCGGCGCGGGCCCTGTCCTGGCAAACCCTGCAAGACCCGGGCGCACCCATCGTGCCACCTTATGACCGCATGCCGCAATTGACCGGCCGCTACGCTGCCAGCCCGGGAGCGGGCCTGGACGTTGCGGTGGACCTGGACTACACGCGCTTTCAGTCCAGTCCGGCGCTCACCGGCCAGCCCAATGCGCAGCGAACCTTTGGCCGTGCCCAGTTGAGCCGGCCCTGGGCGCTTCCCGGCGTCTTCGTCACGCCGAAGGTGCAGGTGCATGCCGCCAATTATCTTTTTGATGCCCCGGTGTCCACCGGGGCCACCAGCGCCAACCCGGTGGTGCCCACTTTCAGTCTGGACAGCGGCCTGCTCTTTGAGCGCGACAGCCGCCTGTTCGGCCGCGACCTGCGCCAGACGCTGGAGCCCCGCGCGTTTTATGTCTACACGCCGTACCGTAATCAGAACTACCTGCCGAACTACGACACGGCGTCATACGACTTCAACTTCACGACGATCTACACCGAGAACGCCTTCGTCGGCAACGACCGCGTCGCGGACAACAACCTGTTGACGCTGGGGCTTTCGTCGCGAATGCTCGATCCCGGCACCGGCGCGCAGCTGGCGCAGCTGGGCATTGCCAACCGCCTGCGCTTCAGCCCGCAGCAGGTCACGCTGCCCGGCCAGGCGCCGGTGCCGACGGGCTGGAGCGACGTGCTGGTGGGCGGCGCCCTGAACTGGTCCGAGCAATGGGATGCGGCGGCCTCGGTGGAGTTCGACGCCGACACCGCCCGCTCCGTTCGCACCACCCTGGGCGCCAGCTATCACCCCGGGAATTACCGCGTCTTCAACCTCGCCTATCGCCTGCAGGCCGGCGTCAGCGAATCGATCGACGCGGGATGGCAATGGCCCCTGAATGACCTGTGGGGCGACAAGGGCCGGGATCTCGGCCAGGGCCAGGGCCAGGGTGCCGGCCGCTGGTACAGTGTCGGGCGACTGAATTACAGTCTGAGGGACCGGGAAATGGTCAGTGCGCTGGTTGGAATCGAGTATGACGCCGGTTGCTGGCTGGCCCGCATCGTCTATAACCGGCTGCAAACCGCCACGAACTCCGCCAACGCCAACATTGCGATGCAGCTCGAACTGGTCGGGTTTTCGCGGCTGGGCGCCAATCCGCTGAAAACCCTGCGCGACAACATTTCACGTTACCAGTACCTGCGCGAACCGACCCCCTCCCCCAGCCGCTTCAGCAACTATGACTAACTCACATCCACACCATCGCGCCGCCCGGCCCCCTCGCGCCGCGCTGCGGAGCGCCCTGCTGGGCGCGCCCCTGCTCGTGGCGGCGTTACTGCCGGCCCTGGTGCACGCGCAAGGACTGCGCCCCACCGGCCGGCTGGGGGCGAGCACTCCGCTGTCGCGCCCCGCCACAAGCGGGCCGCGCCCGGCCGATTTCATCGTCGTGGTGGTCAACAGCGAACCCATCACCAACAACGAGGTCGCCGCAAAACTGGTCCGCACGGAACAGCAGTTGGCCCAGCAAGGGGGGGCCATGCCCGCGCGCGAGGTGCTGGCGCGCCAGGTGCTGGAGCGCCTGATCAACGAAAAGGCCCAGATCCAGCTCGCGCACGAGGCCGGCGTCAAGGTGGACGATGCGGCGGTGGACCAGGCCGAGCTCGGTGTGGCCACCCAGAACCAGATCAGCGTGGCCGAGTTGCGCCAGCGCCTGGCCCAGGACGGGCTCTCGGTGGCGCAGTTCCGCGCAGACCTGCGAAACCAGTTGTTGCTGACCAAATTGCGCGAGCGCGAGCTGGATTCGCGCATCCGCGTCACCGAGGCCGACATCGACCAGTTCATCCAGGAAAAGCAGGATGGCGCGGACACGGCGGGCGTGGAGATCAACCTGGCGCAGATCCTGGTGGCCGTCCCCGAAAATATCGATGCCGCACAACTCGCCAGCGCACAGGCCCGCGCAGAACGCGCGGCGGCCCGGGCGCGCTCGGGCGAGGATTTTGCCGCGCTGGCGCGGGAACTCTCCGACGCACCCGACCGCGACCGGACGGGTGGACAGTTCGGCCTGCGCAGCCCGGACCGCCTTCCCCCCCTGTTCATCGAGGCCACGAAATCCCTGCCGGCGGGCGGCATTGCCGGCCCGGTGCGCTCCGGGGCCGGGTTCCACGTGCTGAAGGTGGTCGAAAGACGCCAGGCCAACCTGCCCGCGATGACCGTCACGCAGAGCCGCGCGCGCCATATTTTGTTGCGCCCGGGGCCGCAACTGAGCGAATCTGTTGCCGTCGAGCGCCTGGCCGATTTCCGGCGCCGGATTCTGGCCGGCCAGTCGGATTTCGCCACGCTGGCGCGGGAGCACTCGCAGGACGGCAGCGCCCGTGAAGGCGGCGACCTCGGCTGGGTGAACCCCGGCCAGTTCGTGCCTGAGTTCGAGGAGGCCGTGAACCGGCTGACCCCGGGGCAGATCAGCCAGCCCCTGGTTTCGCGCTTCGGGGTGCACCTGATCCAGTTGCAGGAGCGGCGCGAGAACCGGCTCGGCCCGCGGGAGCAGCGCGATGTCGTTCGGGGCCTGGTGCGGGAGAAGAAGCTCGAAGAAGCCTATCTGACCTGGGCGCAGGATGTGCGGGGGCGCGCCTATGTCGAGTATCGCGAGCCGCCGCAGTGAAAGTGATGGCCCCCACGCTTGCCACTGCGTGTTTTGCGCTGGACGTGCCAACGCCAGAGGCGCAGGCCCTTCGTGCCGTCCCGATGTCCGCAGGCACATCGGGAGCCGCGGCACTCAGCCCCGGGGGGCTGACCTTGCTTGAGGCGGCCCGGCGCTGCGGTCGCTGACCCCCACGCTTGCCGCTGCGCCGCCCGCATGAAACACATTCCCCGCAAGCGCTTTGGCCAGCATTTTCTGGCGGATCGCGGCGTCATTGCGGCAATCGTCCAGGCGATTGACCCGCGGGCGGGTCAGGCCATGGTGGAGATCGGGCCGGGGCTGGCCGCACTGACCCAGCCGCTGGTGGAGCATCTCGGTCACCTGACCGTGATCGAGCTGGACCGCGACCTTGCGGTGCGGCTGCGCGCCCATCCGCAGCTCAGCGTGATCGAATCGGACGTCCTCAAAGTTGATTTCTCCGACATCCCGCGGCCATCAGACGCTGTCAAATTGAGAGTGGTTGGCAACCTGCCGTACAACATCTCCACGCCTATCCTGTTTCATCTCCTGCAGTTTGTCGAGCTGATCCAGGATCAGCACTTCATGCTGCAAAAGGAAGTCATCGACCGCATGGTGGCGCGGCCGGCCACCAGCGACTATGGCCGGCTTTCGGTGATGCTGCAGTGGCGCTACGCCATGGAGAACGTGCTGGCAGTTCCGCCGGAGAGCTTCGATCCGCCGCCGCGCGTGGACAGCGCCGTGGTGCGCATGGTGCCGCACACCCGGCCGGCGGCCGTGGACGCCGATCTCCTGTCCACCGTTGTCCGGGTGGCGTTCAGCCAGCGCCGCAAGCTGATGCGCCACACGCTGGGTCGCTGGCTCGAGGAAAAGGCCTTTTCAGGCGCGTTCAACGTGCAGCGCCGCGCTGAAGAGGTGCCGGTCGAAGAGTATGTGGCGCTGGCGCAGGCGCTGGCGGGTTGATCCCGTCCCCGAGGGATCCCACGGAATCGCACGCTGAAAGAAAAAGCCCGTTCAGGGAACGGGCCTCTTACAGGGGAATCAGCGCCAGAAGCGCTGATGACCGATCGGCGATCAGGCCGCCGTGAGCCAATACCCCGCGTTGAAAGGGCTGCTCATGCGCAACGCCAGCGGAGAAATGTCCACCAACAGGTTGGTGGGCATTTTTTCGCCGTTTTCGGTGACCGGCTCGGCGCCTGTGGCGACGCTGGCACTGGGCTCCCCTTTTGCCTCGTTAGCCCGTTCTGCTTGGCTGGTGTGTGCAGAACGGGCTACAGAAAAGAATAGAAGCACCTGAAAGGTATCTTCCGGTCTCCCCAGTAGTCGGCGGCGTCGCGGAAGATGTCCAGCAGCTGCTCGCGCGCCTCCTTGTCGAATTTCCCGTTGGCCGGCACCTGCTCCAGAACCACGATGAAGCCGGGCTGCGGGCCCGACTTGTGCAGCGGATCCGTCATGGAGTCGTACAAGGCATCAAAATTCTTGCCGAAATGCGCAGGAAACGTGAACTGCTGGGCAATCAAGTCCAGCACGTCCTGCTTGCTCTGCGCGGGAGCCAGGTTGGCGTATAAAAAGTGATGACCGAGCCCCTGGGCAGCCTCCTGCAGGTCGCTCACGCGGAATGCGCGGATCGACTGCACGATATTGGTTCTCACATTACGAAGTGGCGTATCCATCTCCGCTGCTCTTTCTAAATAGTCAAAAAACTGGTTGCGACCTTGCGGGCCGGACAAATCGGGGCTGAATCGTCCTATTCGACAATCCGGCGAAAACTGGCGTAATGGTCGCTGGTGTAATAACAGGCGTCCGGCAGCCGGGGTTGACCGCCGCACACAATGCGACGCGCCCCCCGATCCCGGGAACCTGGGGTTTTCACGGTGTATTCGCGGTAATAACCGCGCTGCTGCGCGGGCAGCAGGCGCTCGCGATTGCCGAACACGCTGCCATCCTTGCTGTACGGAAACGGCCCGCCCGCAAAGATCAGCCGGTAAGTCTGAAGCCCCTGCGCTGGCAATTCCGCCACCGCCATCGTTGCCAAGCTGTCTGCGGGTATCGGCTTTCGGGCATGCACCAAACTGGGGCTTGCCAGACTGGCCAATAGCAGAAGACCTGCGAGCAAAGACTTACTTTTTCCGCCAAATGCAGCTCGCAACATTCGAATACACCTTATGAAAACCCCGGGTTAACCCCGAAATTCCAAGGGCTAGTGTGACCGAACTGCCGTAAAAATGCAAGTGTTTGCCTAAAACTTGGGCAAATTCGAAGGGGTTTACCCGAGCTGTGAGTTAGTGCTCGCTATCTTTTTCGCCTTCAGCGCGCGGCGTTGGCATCGGCCACGGTCAAAGCTGTCATATTCACGATCCGGCGTACGGTAGTGCTGGCCGTCAGGATATGCACCGGTTTGGCTGCGCCCAGCAGCACCGGCCCGATGGCGATATTGCCGCCCGCGGCAGTCTTGAGCAGGTTGTACGAAATGTTGGCGGCGTCAATATTGGGCATCACCAGCAGGTTGGCATCACCCGCCAACGCGCTGTTGGGCATCTGGGTGCGCCGGGCGGCACCGTCCAGCGCCACATCACCATGCATTTCGCCGTCCACTTCCAGCCACGGCGCCTGGGATTTCAGCAGCTCCAGCACCCGGCGCATCTTCAGCGCACTGGGCTGGCTGGACGATCCGAAGTTGGAATGCGACAACAGCGCGGCCTTGGGCCGCAGGCCGAAGCGCATCATTTCCTCAGCGGCCATCATGGTGATTTCGGCCAGTTGCTCTGCGCTCGGGTCGTAGTTGACGTGGGTGTCGACCAGAAACACCTGGCGCCCCGGCAGCATCAGGCCGTTCATGCAGGCGAAGGTGTGGACACCCGCGCGCTTGCCGATGACCTGGTCCACATAGTCCAGGTGGGTGCCGGTGGTGCCCCAGGTGCCGCAGATCAGGCCATCCACCTCGCCCTTGTGCAGCAACATCGCGCCAATCAGCGACAGACGCCGGCGCATCTCAATCTTGGCCAGCTGCACCGTCACGCCCTTGCGTTCGGTCATGCGGTGATAGGTCTGCCAGAAATCGCGGTAACGCGGATCGAGCTCGACGTTGACCACGTCGTAGTCCAGCTCTTCCTTCAGACGCAGGCCGAATTTCCCGATGCGCTCGGCAATCACGGCCGGGCGGCCGACCAGCGTCGGGCGGGCCACAGACTCGTCCACCACGATCTGCGCGGCTCGCAGCACACGCTCCTCCTCGCCCTCGGCATACGCCACGCGCTTCTTCGGCGCGCGCTTGGCCGCCAGGAAGATCGGCTTCATCATCGTGCCCGAGGCATAGACAAAGCTCTGCAGCCGCTCGCGGTACGCATCCATGTCGGCAATCGGGCGCAAGGCCACGCCGCTATCTGCCGCTGCCTGCGCCACGGCCGGCGCGATCTTCATCATCAGGCGCGGATCAAAAGGCTTGGGGATCAGGTACTCGGGCCCAAAGGCCAGTTGCTCGCCGGCATAGGCGGCCGCCACCACCTCGCTCTGCTCGGCCTGCGCCAGTTCGGCAATCGCATGCACCGCCGCCAGCTCCATCTCCAGCGTGATGGTGGACGCCCCGGCGTCCAGCGCGCCCCGGAAAATATACGGAAAACACAGGACGTTGTTGACCTGGTTCGGGTAATCGGTGCGGCCGGTCGCCATGATGGCGTCACTGCGCACTTCCTTGACCAGCTCGGGCATGATTTCCGGTGTGGGGTTGGCCAGCGCGAAGATCAGCGGCCGCGCCGCCATGGTGCGCACCATGTCCTGCTTCAGCACGCCACCGGCCGAAAGGCCGAGAAACACGTCGGCGCCCACCATCACCTCGGCCAGCGTGCGCGCGTCGGTTTTCTGCGCGAACTGGATCTTGTCCTCGTCCATCAACTCGGTGCGGCCCTCATAGACCACGCCGGCCAGGTCGGTCACCCAGATGGCTTCGCGTGGAATGCCCAGCTTGACCAGCAGGCCCAGGCAGGCCAGCGCGGCAGCGCCCGCGCCCGAGGTCACCAGTTTGATCTGCTTCGGATCCTTGCCGGCGACCTTCAGGCCGTTGAGGATGGCCGCGCCCACGGTGATGGCCGTGCCGTGCTGGTCGTCATGGAAGACCGGGATCTTCATGCGCTCGCGCAGCTTGCGCTCGACATAGAAGCAATCCGGCGCCTTGATATCTTCGAGGTTGATGCCGCCGAAGGTGGGCTCCAGCGCGGCGATGATCTCGACCAGCTTGTCCGGGTCTTTCTCGTTGATCTCGATGTCGAACACGTCGATGCCCGAGAACTTCTTGAACAAGACCGCCTTGCCCTCCATCACCGGCTTGCTGGCCAGCGGACCGATGTCGCCCAGCCCCAGCACGGCCGTGCCGTTGGTCACCACGCCCACCAGGTTGCCCCGGCTGGTGTACTTGAACGCAGTGGCCGGGTCCTTGACGATTTCCTCACAGGGCGCAGCCACGCCGGGCGAGTAGGCCAGCGCCAGGTCGTGCTGGTTGACCAGCTGCTTGGTGGCGGCGATCGAGATCTTGCCGGGCGTGGGGAACTCATGATATTCGAGGGCGGCGCGGCGCAACTGGGCGCGTTTTTCTTCCGTCTGGGCGGTATCGGCGGGCATCCATGTCTCCTGTTGTGGCGACGTCCAGAGAAGTCCGGCCCGTCATTTTTTCGAAAGGATAGCGATTCTAGACGCCGTTCCGGGAAAACCCTAGTCCGTGAATCTGCGTAGTCGGGTGCTTCGCTTTTGACTTTTTTGCACAGGCGGGCAGACCCTGATCGGTTATTTCCGCAACCGCCGGGCGATCAAAAACACCGGCTTGGCCATCAGCCCGAAGAGCTTGTACAGGCCCAGCACCAGTAAGGACAAGGGTATCGTGATCACACCCAGGACCTTCGGCAGCCTGGAGCCATTCGGAATATTCATGTCCGCGGCCACGACCAGCGTCATAACGGCCAGCGCCAGCCCACCAGTCGTCCAGAGCGCCGCGGTCTTTGAATACACCGGCAAAAAGGCCAGCGGCCAGGGCGCAAACAGCAACAGTGCAATCTGCCAGATCCACGACAGGTCGTCGCCCTTTGCGCTGGTCGAAGCGAGGCAGAGAAAGAGAAGCAGCACCAGGACTGCGACCGACACGACTAGCCAGACAGGGGGGCTCAATGAAAACCTTTTGTTGAAAACCGCAGGGCTGGCCCCGACGCGCGGCGCAACACCTCAAGCCCGGTCAGGCTGGCTGGCCCGGGGCTCAGCGAACCACGGCGGGCCGACGGGTGGGAGCAGTATCGCAGAGCGTCTGCCGGTGCTGGCACCAGCCCGCCTGACCCAGCGCCATCCGTCGAATTCACTTCTTTTTCAATAGCTGAAAATGACCATTCTGCAATGGGATTAAGCCAAAATGATGCAACTTTTCGGCGCCAGCACTGCCGTATCGACGTGAAAGGCGGTACGTGCTGCGATGGAGATGGATATTTCCCCGAGGGACCTGGAGCGCTTCCAGCTTTCAGGGAGAAATTTCAACGGGTGCCTCGCTGCCCGCGTAGTCATGCTGAAGAAATGGCACCACCCGACGCGAAAGGTTTTCGTGCAGCAAGAGCTTCACATCAATGGCTTCGGCGTTAACAAGCCATGGCCGTGAATGGGGCCTGAGCCCCTGCGGCGCGTGCAGCTCCGGCCATCATGCTGCCGGTCTTCAGGTAGCCCGAATGCCAGCCCAGCGCGTCGTCCAGCAGGTGCGGCGTGTGCTGGCCCGAGGACTCGCGCTGGGCGCGGTCCATGTACTCCAGCAGGGCGGGCCGGTAGTCCGGATGCGCGCAGCGCTCCACGATCAGGCGCGCGCGCTGGGTGGGCGAGAGGCCGCGCAGGTCTGCCAGGCCCTGCTCGGTCACGATGACCTGCACGTCGTGCTCGGTGTGGTCCACGTGCGAGACCATCGGCACGATGCACGAGATCGAGCCGCCCTTGGCCACCGAGGGCGTCATGAAGATCGACAGGTAGGCATTGCGCGCGAAGTCGCCCGAGCCGCCGATGCCGTTCATCATGCTCGATCCCATGACGTGGGTCGAGTTGACGTTGCCGTAGATATCGGCCTCGATCATCGCGTTCATGGCGATCAGGCCGAGGCGGCGGATCAGCTCGGGGTGGTTGCTCATCTCTTGCGATCGCAGCACGATGCGCTCGCGGTAGAACTCGATGTTGGCGTTGAAGTCGGCAGTGGCTTCATCGCTGAGCGACAGCGCCGTGGCCGACGCCATCGCCAGCGTGCCGGAGCGCAGCATGTCCAGCATGCCGTCCTGCAGCACCTCGGTGAAGGCGGTCAGGTTCCTGAACGGCCCGTCGTTCAGGCCGGCCAGCACCGCGTTGGCGATGTTGCCCACGCCCGACTGCAGCGGCAACAGGTCGGCCGGCAGGCGGCCAGCCGTCACCTCCTGCTGCAGGAATTCGATGATGTGGCCGGCGATGCGCTGCGACGTCTCGTCCGGCGCCGCGAAATGGTTGCTGCGGTCTGGCAACTCCGTATGGACCACGGCGATCACCTTGTCCGGGTCGCAGCGCAGGTAGGGCTCGCCGATGCGGTCACCGGCGCTGAGCAGCGGGATCGGGATGCGGTACGGCGGCAGCTCGGTGCCGTAATAGATGTCGTGCATGCCTTCGAGCGCCGGGTTCTGGCTGGTGTTGACCTCCAGGATGATGGCGTCGGCCTGGTCCAGCCAGGTCTTGTTGTTGCCGACCGAAGACGACGGAATCAGCCGGCCGTCGGGCAGGATGCCCGCCACCTCGATCACCGCCACGTCCAGGTGGCCCAGGAAGCCGAACCACACGAACTGCGCCACATGCGACAGGTGGATGTCGGTGTATTGCATCTGCCCGTTGTTGATCTGCTTGCGCACGGCCGGGTCGGACTGGTAGGGCAGGCGCATCTCGATGCCGTGCACCTTGGCCAGTGCGCCGTCGAGCTCGGGCGCGGTGGACGCGCCGGTCCACAGGCCGATCTGGAAATCCTCGCCGCCCGCGTGCAGCAGCTTGATGCGCTGCGCCAGCGCCTGCGGCACCGCCTTCGGGTAGCCCGCACCGGTAAATCCGCTCATGCCGACATTGGCACCGGCCGGGATCAGCGCAGCGGCGGCGTCGGCCGACATGATTTTCTGGAACAGGCCGGGGTGGCGCACGCGATCGGACAGGGGCATGGGAACAACCTTTGGTGAAACCCTTCGCGCGGCACAGGGCACGCGCGCTGGAAGGCGTCATCCTAGCATGACCTGTGTCAAAAACTAGGGTTTACCCTCGAATCCGGCTGGTGCGACTTTGGTATCGTAGATTTCAAGCTTTTATGGGCACTTCCCAGCGTGGATGGGTCGCTTTCAGCTATTACTATGAGAGTGGTTACGGACGGTCGGACGGGTGCCACCGGGTCAGGACACGGATTCATGGAAGGATCATGTTGCACTGCAACGCGTGGCGCCGTGTGACTGCATCTGTCGCGCGACGGCGTGGCCCCCGACCAGCACTTGAGGGGCGGCGACGGGCCGCAGGCTAAAGTCCGCCGCCCGCACCATGAGCGTGGCCATATGAATCCCGAAGTGGGCTGCTGCCGGTAATTGCCACTTCTTGCTCGCTATGGGCGCCAGCACACCGACACCCGCGGGCGCCCGGCCTAACCTCGCCCTGGTCAATTGCCGGATCCCGTATCCGGCACCGACGCCTCCATCCCTTTCATCCCCAGGAACACACCATGAACGATTCGATCACGACCCAATCCATCATTCCCGACCGCCTTCGATCCAGGATGCTCAGTGCCAGTTCGCTCGCCAGCGACGACGTCTACAACCTGGGCGGCGACAAATTGGGCAATATCAAGGACCTGATGCTGGACCTCGACAGCGGCAAGGTCTCCTACGCCGTGTTGTCTTTCGGCGGCTTCCTCAGCCTCGGCGAAAAGCTGTTTGCCGTGCCGTGGAGTGCGCTGACAGTCGATACCGACAGGCAGTGCGTGGTCATGGATATCAACGAAGAGCGCCTGAAGGACGCCCCCGGGTTCGACACCGACAACTGGCCCAACATGGCCGATGCCACCTGGGGAAAGAGCGTCCACGCCTATTACGGCACGACGTACTGAGCCCGGTGCCGCTTGGCAAGCGGTGCTGAGCCCGGCGTCGCTGCGCCGTGGATTCAGCGCAGCGCCAGCCAGATCTCGTTGCGCCGCAGGAACCACGGCGTGAAGGGCGCGTTGTAACGCGCCAGCACGGGTTCGCCCTGGGTGACCACGCCCGCAGCCGCCAGGGACGCCTTCAACTTTTCCAGCTGCTCCTGGTCATTGGCCTGCGACCAGGCACCCGAATACCGGATCACCGCCCAGCTACCGGCCGGCACCTCGCGCAGTTGCACCCGCGGGTCGACTGGCTCGGGTGCGTTTGCAAGCGTCACCCCCTTGGGCAGCACGAACTGCACGCGAATGCCGCCCGCCACCGATGCCTGCGTGACGGGCGCGGTCATGTCCATGCGCAAGGGCGCTGCGGTCTGCGTGACCGGCGCTGTCATCGCGAACTTTTTTTCACCCTTGTTCTTGCCGAAGATGTACCCCGCCAGGATCGGGAAAGCCTGGCTGCCCGCCTCCTCAGGCGGTACGTCGAGCACCACCTCGGCCACGACGTAGGGTGCGTAGCGGCGCAGCTCCACTGCGGCATCGAGTTGCTGGATGACCGCAAAGTCAGGTTCTTCGATCGCGTGGCTGAACAGGGGCATGGTGGCGAGGGTGAAGAGGAGCAGCAGGCGTTGCATGGTGATGGGCAGGTCGGGAAGTGAGAGGGCAGGAGGGGTTTTGATGAGGGGTCCGCGCGGTGCACCTTCAGGGCTTGCGCCGCGGCGATGCCGGCAGCATCAACCCTTCGTGCAGGGCCACATGTTCGAGGGCGGCTTCAAAACGGGCGCGCGCGGCGCCCGCGACTTGCCGCAAATACGCGTGCAGTGCAGCGTCGGGTGCATTACGGTTTTCGCATTCGGCGCTGTAGGCCTCGAAGTGCGACAGCTGAATCAACAATTCGGCCACGTGGTGCGGGCACTCGCAGGCGATGGTGGTTGACAGGCCCGCGAAGCGGGCCAGGGCCGCATCGTCCCAGCGGCGCGGTGGCACCGGCTCGGCGAAGGGCGCACCTGCATCCACCGCAGGCCCGGGCGTCGTGGTCGCCAAGGTCGCGATGTTCTCCAGGGACAGGGCGCGCAGCCATTGCGCCAGCGCGGCGTCCGGCTGGGGTTCGCGCAGCAGCGCCGTGCCGGCCGTTGCCACGGCTTCGCACACGCGGTCGGCGGCGTAGCCGTAGAGCACCGCTTTCGGCAGCCCCGCCAGGGCGGGCGCGGCCGCATCGATGGAATCCAGCCAGCCGTCCTGTAAATGGGCTTCATGCACCAGCAAGGCATCCGCATCCGAGGCGCACAGCGCGGCAGCGGCCTGCGCGCCGTCGTCGAACGGGCCCAGCACCACCAGGGGCCGGCCCAGCCGGCGCAACAGCGTGGGCCGCTGCAAACGCGCGCCCAGCGCAGCGCCAATCACCGCGAGCCGCCAGGGCTTGACGGGCAGACGGCGGGCCTCCTGCGCGCGCGGGCTGCCCTTCGCGGAGGTCTGCGCCTGCTCGTGCGTGGCAGCCACGCTTTGCAGTTGCGCCATGTCCAGCGGGGCCAGGCTGCCGATGGCGTGGCCGAGGTCCGTCAACTGCTTGAGCACGGCGAGGCGGCGCACATCGTCGGCCGAATACAGGCGCTGACCGCCCGGCGACAGCGACGGCTGCGTCAGGCCATAGCGCCGCTCCCAGACGCGCAGCGTCGCCACCGGCATGTGCAGCATGCGCGCCACGGCACCGCTGCGATGCAAGGCTGCGGCCCCCATCGTGGACGGATGCTGTTGGGCAGGCTGCGACGGGATGGGGGGCTTCATGCGTTTTTGAGTTTGACCTGTTTTTGAACCTGCTTTGAATCGCTTATCAAACGAATTATAGGGAAAATCTCGGGATTTATGCATCAATGAACTTGTTATGAATCGTATTGATATAGCATTCGAGTCTTCCAGCCTTGACATGGTCTTGAAATCCGCTGCAAATGCCTGACACCTTCGCGCCCACACTGGCGGCCGCACACGCCCGCATCGCCGCCGTGCGGCCTGCCGCCTATGCCCGCACGCGCAACGCGCTCGACGGCGCAGTGACCGGGCTATCGCCCTACATCACGCATGGCTTCGTCACGCTCACCGATGTGCTGGGCGGCGTCGCGGCGCGCCAGCCGCTGGACATCCAGCACAAGCTGGTGTTCGAACTCGGCTGGCGCGCCTACTTTCGCCACGTCTGGCAGCAGCGCGGCGACGGCATCCTGCGTTCGCTGCACGACGGCCTGCTGCCCGACGATGCCTACACCCGCGAGCTGCCGGCCGACATCCGGCAGGGGCGCACCGGCGTGCCGGTGGTGGACGAGGCGGTGCGCACGCTCCACGCCACCGGCATGCTGCACAACCACGCCCGCATGTGGCTGGCCAGCTATGTGGTGCATGTGCGCAAGGTGCACTGGCGCGCCGGCGCCGACTGGCTTTACGGTCACCTGCTCGACGGCGACCTGGCCAGCAACCACCTCAGCTGGCAATGGGTGGCCGGCACCGGCAGCCGCAAGCCCTACCTCTTCAATGCCGAGAACGTGGCCCGGTATGCCCCGACCCCCTGGCACAGCCCCGGCAGCGTGATCGACACGACCTACGAGGCACTCGACCGCCTGGCACGCCAGCCGGCCCCGCCTGCGGCCGGTGAAGGCGCGGTCGCGCCCGGCGCGGGGGACCCTGCGGAGCCGGCCCTGATCGGCGCGCCGACCGGCAACGTGCAGTCGTCGGCCCCGGACCCCCTGCTTGCGCGGGGCCGCGACGTCTGGCTGGTCCACCCGTGGAGCCTGGGTGCGCTGCCGGAGCTGCCAGCCGACACGCTGGTGCTGGGCCTGTTGATCAGCGACTTCCACCGCGCGTGGCCGTGGAGCGAACGGCGCTGGCGCTTCGTGGGCACGCGCATGGCCGAGCTGACCCCGCAGTGCTGGCACGGCGACGCTGCGGCCATCGGCGCCGCGCTGGCGGGCGCGCGCCGCGTGCGCGGTTTTGACGAGCCGCACCTGGCGCCGTGGCTGGCCCGCTGGGCCGAGTGCCAGGCGGCGCCGGCGCTGTTTCCCCCGGTCACGCGGCGTTGCGACTCGTTTTCGCAGTGGTGGAGCAGCGCCTCGCGCGGACTGTCGAGCGCCGCCGACCTGCTGGCCGTCAACGAGGTGCCCGCATGGTGACCCCGACCAACCCTGACGCGGGCGCCGTCGCGCAGCCGCTGACCGTGCTCTACGACGGCGCCTGCCCGCTGTGCCGGCGCGAGATCGGCGTCTATCGCGGCCTGCAGCCGCTGCGTTCGGACACGCCGGTGTGTTTTACCGACGTCAGCGACACCGCGCTGCCCTTGCCGCAGGGCACCACGCGCGAACAGTTGATGGCCCGCTTCCACGTGCGTGCCGCCAACGGCCAGTTGCTCAGCGGCGCGCAAGCCTTCCTGGCGTTGTGGGCCACCCTGCCCGGCTGGCGCTGGCTGGCGTTGGCCGGCCGGCTGCCGGGGGCGGCCTGGACAATGGAACGCGTCTACCGGCTTTTCCTGCGCGCGCGCCCTGCGTTGCAGCGCTGGGCTTCCCGCCTGGATCGCCCGGCCTGAGCTACGCCCCTTCCCCTGACTGCATTGAAAAGCACCCCATCCCGTGAAGAACAGGAGTTCCCGATGCGCCAAGACCCTCGCTGCTGCGGTAGCGGCACCTGCATCATTGACCTTGAGGGCCGATGCTGGTGCGGCCAGCAATGGGACGGTCGGCAGATGTGCCAACCACCGCGGGCTGCGGCGCCACCAGCCCCACGATCTTCGAAAACGGAGCTTTGCGAAAGATCGAACGAATTCACCGATTTCCCATCGTCGAATGATCAGTGTTCGCTATGATTTTTGAAATATTCCGGGCCTCACGCCCGTCGCCATGGCAATCCGGCGCGACACTGTTTCACGACTTGCGGATCACCGCACAGGCCACGCGCGGGCCGGCGTTGCCGGTGGGCTGGGTCTTGTAGTCGTCCGGGTCGCGGTGCACGATCAGGCCCTTGTCGACGATGCTGGTGGCGCCGGGCTTGAGCGTCAGGCTGGTCGATGTGAAATCGATCTTCGCCACGCCCTGGGCGTCGGCCTTCAGCGAGGGCAGGTCGCCCACGTGGTGCGCGCCCTGGCCGTAGCGCCCGTGCGCGGATGCAGCCGGGTTGAAATGACCGCCGGCACTCATGCCGTCGCCGCTGGAGCAGTCGCCTTTTTCATGCACATGAAAACCATGTTCGGCATTGGGCTTGAGGCCGCGCATCTCGCCGGTGACCATCACCTTGTCTCCCATCTGGGCAAAACGCACGGTGCCGGTGGTGGCACTGCCGCGCGTGGCCATCATGTCGGCCGTGGCCATCATGTCGGGTTTGGGTGTGGCGCAGGCGACCAGGCCGAGCAGCAGCGCGACCGAGGAGAGCGCGCGGACCAGGGAAAAAACGCGAGGGGCGGATGAAGTCATGTCAGGTCTCCGGGTTGTGTTGACGTGGGACAGGGGGAAGGGCGGGGGGATGGGCGAGTGAAATCAGGCCTTGCGATTGAGCAAAGCGTACAAAAGAATCGCCCCGAAGGTGGCGGTGCCGATGCCGCCGAGCGCGAACTGGCCGAACTTCAGCGTGAAGTCGCCGGTGCCCAGCACCAGCGTGATGGCCGCGACGATCAGGTTTTTGTTCTGCGAAAAATCGACTTTGTTTTCGACCCAGATCTTGGCGCCCGCCACCGCGATCAGGCCGAAAACGACGATGGAAACACCACCCATCACCGGCAGCGGAATCACCTGGATCACCGCGCCGAACTTCGGCGAAAAGCCCAGCAGCACGGCAATCAGCGCCGCCACCAGGAACACGGCGGTCGAGTAGATCTTGGTGGCGGCCATCACGCCGATGTTCTCGGCGTAGGTCGTTACACCGGTGCCGCCGGCGCTGCCCGAGACCATGGTGGCGATGCCGTCGCCGATGAAGGCGCGGCCCATGTAAACGTCCAGGTTCTTGCCGGTCATCGCGGTCACGGCCTTGATATGGCCCAGGTTCTCGGCCACCAGGATGACCGCCACCGGCGCGATCAGCAGCATGGCGTTGCCGGTGAACACCGGGGCGGTGAAGGCCGGCGCGCCAAACCAGGCGGCGTTCAGCAGGCCGCTCAGGTCCATCGGCTTGCCCAGGCCCAGGCCGTTGGTCAACACCGCATAGACGATCGTCGCCACGATCAGGCCGACCAGGATCAGCAGGCGCTGCACCATGCCGCGCGTGAGCACCGCCACCAGGCCCACGCTGACGAAGGTGACGACCTGCATCCAGCTGTCGAAGTTGCTCGCCGCCATGTTCTTGACCGGGATGCTGGCCAGGTTCAGGCCGATCACGGCGACCACCGCGCCGGTGACCACCGGCGGCATGAAGCGTTCGATCCAGCCGGTGCCGATCACCTGCACCAGCAGGCCGATCACGGTGTACAAGGCGCCGCAGGCGATGATGCCGCCCAGCGCCACGCCGATATTGGCGTTCGACCCCTTGCCGGCGTAGGCCGTGGCCGCAATGACCACGCCGATGAAGGCAAAGCTCGACCCGAGGTAGCTCGGCACCTTGCCGCCGGTGATGACAAAGAAGATCAGGGTGCCGATGCCGCTCATCAGGATGGCGATGTTGGGATCGAAACCCATGAGGATGGGTGCCAGCACCGTGGCGCCGAACATCGCGATGACATGTTGCACACCCATCACCGCGGTCTGCGGCCAGGGCAGGCGCTCGTCCGGGCCGATCACGCCGCCCTGTTGCAGCACGTCCGCGCTTCTCTCGGTCCAGTCCAGCATGCCCATGAATTTTCCCGGTTCGGTGAAGCCTGCATCGTAGACTGGTTCTTGACATGACTCAAGAACGAAGGCGCCCTGAAGACTGCGGCGTTCGTCCCCCCGCCGTGTGCGGACACGGCATGCTGCTACGCTTGCCGGATGAAACCGCTTTTCAAATGGGGTGCCGCCGGGGTCGCCGTGCTGGTGGTGGTGGCGGGCGCCGCGTGGGTCAGCCAGCGCGGCACCAAGGTGCAGATTGCGCCGGTGGTGCGCACCGGCATTGTGCAGTCGGTGGTGGCCACCGGCCGGCTCAATGCGCCGGCACGCATGGATATTGGCGCGGAAGTCACCGCCACCGTACTGGAGGTCAAGGTGCGCGAGGGCGACCGGGTGAAGGCCGGCGACCTGCTGATGCACCTGTCGGACGCCGAGGCCCGTGCCGCCTTGATGCAGGCCCGCGCGGCGCTGGTCGAGGCCCGCGGCCGCGCCACCCAGCAGGCCACGGTGACGGCGCCGGTGGCGAATCAGGCGGTGGTGCAGGCCGAGGCCGCGTTCAAGGCTGCGGAGCGCGATTTCCAGCGCACCCGCGACCTGGTGGCCAAAGGCTTCTTCTCGCAGCAGAAGCTCGACGACGGCCAGCGTGCGCTCGACACGGCGCGCAGCGCGCTGGAGTCCACGCGGGTGCAGTCGCTGGCCAACCAGGCCAGCGGTATCGAACCCGCGATGGCCGCCTCGCGCGTGGCGCAGGCCGAGGCCGCCGTGGCAGTGGCCACGGCCCGCCTGGAGCGGCTTCGGATCACCAGCCCGGTCGATGCCGTGGTGCTGGCGCGCAACGTAGAGCCTGGCAGCATGGCGCAGCCCGGCCGCACGCTGCTGGCACTGGCCGCGCAGGGCAACACCCGCATCGACGCGGCGGTGGACGAAAAGCACCTTCGCCTGCTCACCCTGGGCATGGCGGCGCAGGCCGTGGCCGACGCGTTTCCCGGCCAGCGCTTCGACGCGAAGCTGAGCTTTATTGCGCCGGCGGTGGACCCGCAGCGCGGCACGGTGGACGTGCGCCTGGACGTGCTCAGGCCGCCGGCCTTCCTGAAGCCCGACATGACGGTGTCGGTGGAGCTGCTCGCCGGCTCGAAGAAAGACGCACTGGTGCTGCCCTCCGGCGCGGTGCGCGACGCCGATCGCGAAGCCCCCTGGGTGCTGGCGCTGCAGGATGGCCGCGCGGTGCGCGTGCCGGTGCGCCTGGGCCTGCGCGGCATCGGCGCGGTGGAAATCCTGGAGGGCCTGCAAGCCGGTGACGAAGCGATTCCCCAGACCGAAAAGGCGCTGCCCGGGGACCGCGTGCGCCGCGGCGCGGCCCTGGCGCCGGAAAAGGGCACAGACGCGCCTGCGCCCGTCTCGCGCTGAATCCCATGAAACTTCACCGCACCCGCCCCGCCCTGAGCGCACAGGCCCGCTGGATGCCGTTCGAGCTGCTGGTGGCGCTGCGCTTCCTGCGCGAGGGGCGCATGCAGAGCGCGCTGATCCTGGCCGGCGTCACCGGCGGCGTGGCGGTGATCATCTTCCTCACCCAGCTCATCAACCAGTTGCAGAGCACCATCATCGACCGGGTGCTGGGCTCGCAGGCGCATGTGGTGATCCGCCCGCTGGAAGAAGTCACCCAGCGCGTGGTCACGCCGCGTGCGGACCAGGCGGTGGCGGCGCTGGTGCAGCCGCGCGAGCAGCGCCTGCGCCCGGTGGACCAATGGGAGCGCATCGCGGCGCTGGCGGCGGCCACGCCCGGTGTGCTGGCAGTGTCGCCGGTGGTCAGCGGGCCGGCCTTTGCGGCGCGCGGCAACAGCAACAAGAGCGTGGCGCTGATGGGCGTTGAGCCCGAGCAATACCGCCGCGTCGTCAAGATGGACAGCTACATGACGCGCGGTCGCTTCGACGTGGCCGGCACCGGCGCACTGATCGGCACCGATCTGGCCAGTGACCTGGGCGTGACGGTGGGTGACAAGCTGCGCGTGACCAGCGCCACCGGGCGCAGCGAGACGCTGGACATCACCGGCTTGTTCGACATGGGCAACCGCGACCTGAACCGGCGCTGGGTCTTCGTCACCCTCAAGCTCGCGCAGACCCTGCTCGATTTGCCGGGCGGCGTCTCCAACATCGACCTGACGGTGAAAGACCTGTTTGGCGCCGATGCCGTGGCCGATGC
>JAABRA010000218.1 GCA_011391155.1 Burkholderiales bacterium | reverse complement strand
TTGGATGTCGTGGTGCCGGGCGAGACCCTGTCGGCGATGTTCTGGAACGCCGTGGCGATGCGCAAGGACCGCATCCTGATGCGCCAGAAGCAGCTCGGCATCTGGCACCAATGGACCTGGGCGCAAGCCGCCGAGGCCGTGCGCGAGATCGGCAACGGCTTACTCAGCCTGGGCTTCCAGCCCGGCGACTGCGCGTCGATCCAGGCCAATACCTTGGTCGAGTGGGTGTTTGCCGACATGGCCATCCTCAGCGCCGGCGGGGTCTGCAGCGGCATCTACCCCACCGACGCGGCGCCGCAGGTGCAGTACCTGTGCCAGGACTCGCGCACGCGCTTCCTGTTCGTCGAAGACGACGAGCAGCTCGACAAGGCGCTCGAGGTGCGCGCGCAGCTGCCGCTGCTGGCGAAGGTGATCGTCTTCAATGCCAAGGGATTGCGCGACTTCAGCGACCCCGACGTCATCGACCTGGCGGCGCTGCGCGAGCTGGGCCGCATCCATGCCAAGGCCCACCCGACGGCGCTGGACCAGCGCATCGCCGGCTGCAAGCCCGAGGATCTGGCGATCCTGGTCTACACCTCGGGCACCACCGGCCGGCCCAAGGGCGCGATGCACTCGCATGGCGGGTTGGTCTACACCGTGCAGGGCCTGAACCGCCTGGTCTCGCAGGACGAGAGCGACGAGCGCATGTGCTTTTTGCCGCTGTGCCACATCGCCGAACGCATGGGCGGCGAGTACTTCGCGCTGTACACCGGCACGGTGCTGAACTTCGTCGAGAACCCCGAGACCGTGCCCGAGAACGTGCGCGAGATCGCACCCACCGTGTTCACCGCGGTGCCGCGCGTGTGGGAGAAGTTCTACTCGGCCGTGGCGATTGCCGTGCGCGAGTCCGGCCGCTCCCAGCAACTGGCCTACGCCTGGAGCATCGGCGTGGGCAGCCGCGTCGCCGCGCTCGTGCTCGAACGCAAGCCCGTCGGCACCTTGCTGAAGCTGCAGTTCACCGTAGCCCGCTGGCTCGCGCTGGACAACGTGCGCAAGACCATCGGCATCCACCGTGCGCGTTTTCTCGTCACCGGCGCGGCGCCGATCTCGCCCGACCTGGTCAAGTGGTACCTTGCCCTGGGCGTGCCGATGGGTGAGGTCTGGGGGCTGACCGAGACCTGCGGTGCCTCTACCTACACGCCGCCGGATCACGTCAAGCCCGGCATGATCGGCCCGGCCTGCCCCTACAACGAGGTGAAGATCGACCCGGCCACTGGCGAGATCCTGGTTCGAGGCAAGAATGTCTTCATGGGCTACCTCAACCTGCCCGAGAAGACCGCGGAAACGATCGACGCCGACGGCTGGGTGCATACCGGCGACGTCGGCCTGGTCGACGCGGACGGCTACTTCAAGATCACCGACCGGATGAAGGACATCATCATCACGGCGGGCGGCAAGAACATCACCCCCAGCGAACTGGAGAACGACCTGAAGTTCTCGCCCTACATCACCGATGCGGTGGTGGTGGGTGACAAGCGGCCCTACCTGGTGGTGATCGTCATGATCGACCAGGAGAACGTCGAGAAGTTTGCCCAGGACAACGACATCCCTTTCAGCAACTACGCCAGCCTGACACTGGCCAAGCCGGTGCAGGACCTGGTCTGGAACGAGATCGAGCGCGTGAACAAGAACTTCGCGCGTGTCGAGCAGATCAAGAAGTTTTTCCTGCTGCAGACGCAGCTCAGCGCCGAGGACGAGGAACTTACGCCGACCATGAAGCTGAAGCGCAAGCTGGTCGAGAAGAAGTACGCCGAGGCGATCGACGCCATGTACCGATGAATACAACCGATTTAACTCTTGGGAGCCGATGATGAAAAAATACCTTTCCACCCTGTTTGCCGCCACGCTGGCGTTGGCTTCGGGCGCCAGCTTGGCGCAGTCGCAAGGCGTCAGCAAGAACGAGATCCTGGTCGGATCGATCCTGGATCTTTCTGGCCCGCTGGCGGCGTTCGGCAAGGCCACGCGGCAGGGCATGCTGCTGCGCGCCGAAGAGGCCAACGAGCAGGGCGGCATCCACGGCCGCAAGATCAAGCTGGTGGTCGAGGACGACGGCTACGACCCGAAGCGTGCGGTGCTGGCGGCGCAGAAGCTCGTCAACCAGGACAAGGTGTTCATCGTTGCCGGGCATATCGGCACCGCGCAGAACAACGCGGCCATGCCGGTGCAGTTCGAGAAGAACGTCATCAATTTCCTGCCGATCACCGCGGCACGCGAGATGTACGAGCCCTTCAACCGGCTGAAGTATTCATTCGCAGTCACGTACTACGACCAGATGCGCACCTTCTTGCCCAAGCTGGTCAAGGAGAAGGGCGTCAAGAAGGTCTGCGCCATCTACCAAGACGATGACTTCGGGCTCGAGGTGCTGCGCGGGGCCGAGACCGGCCTGAAGACGATGAACATGGAACTGGCCGAGAAGTCTTCGTTCAAGCGGGGTTCGACCGACTTCTCGTCGCAGGTCGCGCGGGCCAAGGCTGCCGGCTGCGAGATGGTGGTGTTGGGCACGATCATCCGCGAAACCATCGGCACCATCGGTGAATCGCGCAAGACCGGCTTCAGCCCGATCTTCGTGGGCACCTCGGCGGCCTATACCGAGTTGATCCACAAGCTGGGCGGCAAGGCCATGGACGGCCTGTACGCGGCCATGACCGCGCAGATCCCGTACGCGGACGACCCGTCGCAACCGGTGCGCTTC
>JAABRA010000217.1 GCA_011391155.1 Burkholderiales bacterium | reverse complement strand
TCAAGGCCGCGCTGGTGCCGCTGTATTTCTGGCTGCCTGGTACCTACGCCTCGGCGAGCGCGCCGGTGGCGGCGCTGTTTGCCATCATGACCAAGGTGGGGGTCTACAGCATCATCCGCACCCACTGGGGCATCTTCGGCGTCGAGGCGGGCGAAGCCAGTCTGGCGGCTCAGGCCTGGCTGCTGCCGCTGGCGCTGACCACCAGCGTGCTGGGCGCGCTCGGTGCGCTGGCCGCGCACAGCATGAGCCGCATGGTGGCCTACCTCACGGTGTCTTCGGTGGGCACGATCCTGGCCGGTGTGGGCCTGTTCACGCCCGAGACGCTGTCGGCCGCGCTGTACTACACGCTGCACAGCACCATCGTGATCGCGGGCCTGTTCCTGCTGGTGGAGCTCATGGCCGCGCAACGCGGCGAGGCGGGCGACAAGCTGCGCCCGGCGGTGGCCCTGCGCGAACCGGTGCTGCTGGGCATGATGATGCTGTTCGGGGCCGCGTCGGCGGCCGGTCTGCCGCCGCTGCCGGGTTTTCTGGGCAAGCTCATGATCCTGCAGAGCGCCTCGGGGCTCGCTGCGCAGGCCTGGGTGTGGAGCGTGGTGCTGCTGGTGGGCTTCTTCACCATCGTGGGTCTGGCGCGCGCCGGGGTGATCGTGTTCTGGCACGTGCAGCCGGACGTGGGCGCCGTCGAGGTGGCGTCGGGCGCCAGCGCCAAGCTGATGTCGGCGGCCTGGGCCTTCATGGCGATCACGGTGGCGCTGGCCGTGATGGCCTCGCCGGTCAAGCGCTACACGGATGCGGCGGCCGTGCAGCTGGCGGACACCGCTGCCTACGCCGAAGCCGTGCTCGGCTCACAAGGCGGCGCGAAGGCGGTCACGACCCGCCCCTACGACGGATCGCGCGCTGCGCCATCCAGCTCCACTCCCGCCGTCGAGGCGCCTCCCGCGAAGGTCCTGCCATGAGCCCGATCACGCCCACGGTCAACAAAAGCACCAAGCGCTACCCGGCCAGCGGCTGGTTTGCGCATCCCGTGCTGTCGGTGCTGCTGGCGGCGAGCTGGCTGGCGCTTTCGCACAGCGTGGAGCCGGTGCATCTGCTCTCGGCGGTGCTGATCGGACTGATCGTTCCGCGCCTGCTGCGGCCCTTTCTGACGCAGGCCAGCGTGCTGCATTGGCCCACCGCCTTGCGCCTCATGGCCGTGGTGCTGTGGGACATCGTGGTGTCCAACATCGTGGTCGCCAAACTGGTGCTCGGGCCCTTGAACCGCATGCAGCCGGGCTGGATCCCGGTGCCGCTGGCCAGCAAGCACCACCGGGTGAACGCGCTGTTCGCCAGCATCATCACCACCACGCCGGGCACCGTGTCGGCCGTGATCGATGAAGAGCGGGGCGTGATCCTGGTGCATGCGCTCAACTGCGACGATCCAGCCGCCATGGCCGCCGACATGAAACAACGCTATGAGGCGCCGCTGCTGCGCGCCTTCCACCTCGAACCCGGGAGCCCCACATGAATGTGCTCGACATGGCGCTGAACATCGGTATCGCCGCGGTGACGCTGGCCGTGCTCTTGTGCGCGGTGCGTCTGCTGCGTGGCCCGACGCCCACCGATCGCGTGCTCGCGCTGGACACGCTCTACATGAACGCCGTGGCGCTGATCGTGCTGCTGGGCATCCGCTGGAACACGGCGCTGCTGTTCGAAGGCGCGCTGCTGGTGGCGATGCTGGGTTTTGCCTCCACGGTGGGTCTGGCGCGTTATCTCAGCCGCGGTGACGTGGTGGAATGAGCCGGAAGGAGAACTGAACATGAACCCCTTCATCGAATGGACCGCTGCCGCCGTGATCGTGATCGCGGCGTTCTTTCTGCTGGTGGGCGCGATCGGTCTGGTGCGGCTGCCCGATTTCTACATGCGCCTGCATGCTCCCACCAAGGCCTCCACGCTGGGGGTGGGCGGTGTGCTGATCGCGTCGATGCTGGTGTCGGCGGGACAGGGGCGTCCGGGCATCGCCGAGCTGCTGATCACGCTGTTTCTGTTTGTGACCGCGCCGGTGTCGGCGAACCTGATGGCGCAGGCGGCACTGCATCTGAAACTGCCTTCCCGGGCACCTGTGCCGTCCGACGCGGTGCCCGAGCGGCAGGCTGACTGAAACCCAGGCCGCTGAGGTAGGTGTCGACCACCTGGCGGCCACAGCGCTGGAGGTCGAACGACGGGGTGTCGAGCAGCCAGTTCAGGATCAGGCCATCGACCATCACGTGCAGGCCCAGGGCTGCGCACTGCACCGGGACGGCGAGCGTCAGGCCCTGGTGTTCTGCGGCTGAGCGCAGGACTTTGGCGGTCTGCTGCACGCAGTCGTTGCGGCACTGCAGGTGGCGCGAACGCACCGCGTGCATTTCGTCGTTGTATTCCACCTGCAGGGTCGCGATCTCGAAGACGCGCCGCGTCTGTTCGTCGGTGGCGGCCTTGTGCAGCGTGTGCGCAATGGCATCGCGCAGCGGCTGCAGCGGGCTGTCGAGGGCGGAGGCCTTTTTCCCGATGCCGATCAGGGTTTCTTCCAGCGGCAAAGTGACGCGCTCCATCATCGCGTTGAACAGGTCGGCCTTGTCCTTGAAGTGCCAGTAGATGGCACCGCGCGTGGTGCCGGCTGCGATGGCGATGTCGTTGAGCGACGTGCGCGAAACGCCGCGCTCCCGAAACAGGTGCTCGGCAGCGTCAAGCAGACTGTGTCGGGTGGCCTCGGCAT
>JAABRA010000216.1 GCA_011391155.1 Burkholderiales bacterium | reverse complement strand
TGGCGCTGGCCGACATCACCGATCCCGAACACCCCCGTTTCGCCGCCGTTAATCCGGACAACATGGTCTATGCAGCGAGCCTGCCCAAGATCGCCATTCTCTTCGGTGCCTTCTCCCGCATCGAAGCCGGCGACATGCAGCTCGACACAGCCACCCGCGACACCCTCACCCGCATGATCCGCGTCTCCTCCAACAGCGCCGCCAGCGAGATGCTGGAGCGGGTGGGGATGCGCTACCTCGCCGAACAACTGCAATCACCCCGCTACCGCCTCTACGATCCCGAGCACAACGGCGGCCTCTGGGTCGGCCGGCCCTACGGCAAGGGCGGCGAGACCTTGCGCGATCCGCTGCACAACCTGTCGCACGGCGCCACCGCCCTGCAGGTCGCCCGCTTCTACTACCTGCTGGAAACCGGGCGGCTCGTTGCCCCTGCCCTCGCCACCGAGATGAAGTCCATCCTGGGTGAACCCGGCATCCATCACAAATTCGTCAAGGGCCTGGAAACCGAACGCCCCACGTCACTCGTCTACCGCAAATCCGGCAGCTGGCGCAACTGGCATGCCGACAGCGCCATCGTCGAGCGCGACGGGCGCCGCTACATCGCCGTGGCCCTGGCCGAGGATCCCCGGGGCGGCGAGTGGATGTCCAACCTGATCGTCAGGATGGACGAGGCCGTGTTCGACACCGCTCCCCGCCGCACGGTGGCGCTTCTCAAGTAATCGCTGCAGGCGGGTGCCCAGGGTCTGGTGGGCAAGCGCCGCGTTCTTTTTCAGCACATTCGAGGTGATCACCACCAGGTAATGCATCCGGCGCGCACCCGCCGGCTGTTCCACGATCGCCACCGAGTTCAGCAGGTTCATCGCGTTGCCCTGGTATTTTTCGCAGACGAAGTCCGGCTCCGGCTGGCAGCGGTAAAGCGAGCCTGACTTGAAATACACCGCCGCATCGGCGAGGGCGTGCGAAGACGCATAGCGAATGCGCATCTGCGTGATGTAGAGCAGACGCTTGATCTCCCGGCTCGACCAGACATCCACGATCCGCCCTTCCTCCAGCGCAAGCAGCCAGCGCATCAGTTCCCGCGGGGTGGCCCAGCTGGAACTGCCCGGGACCCTGGCCTTGCCCCCGCGGGTGAAAAAGCTCCCCTGCTGCAAGGCCTTCGGGTCGAGGCCGTTGCGTTCCAGGCCGGCCCGCATCACCCCCCCCAACAGCGCCGACAGTTTCGACTTCGGAGTCGTGCGAAAGAAGGCGTCGCCCTGCTTCTGGTCCACCGGATACCGCTTGCCGAAATGCGCCAGCAGCAGCATCTCGCGCATGACCATGGAACCGGCGGCGTTGGAACTTGCCGACAACATCCAGTCGAGGTAGGTCCACAGGTTGGCCGCATCCCCCTGGCGCAAGGGCCGGTGGGACAGGCGCTTGCCGTCCCAGAAGGGCACGTCGTGGCTGTCGTACACAATGAAACCGTCGGCCACCACCCGCGTGTCGCGCAGCACCCGTTCGCGTGCGGCGATATCGTCGGGATACAGATCGGCGAGCAACTGGAACAGCGCCGTCGCCACCAGTACCTTGCCGACGCTGCCGGGGTTGAAGCGGGCGTCGGCCTGGTGTTCGGCGTAGACCGGCTGCGCCGGATTGCTGATGTCGAGCACCGCGACCGAGTAGTACACGTCATCCGTGCCCATCAGGTCGGCCACCTGCTGGCTGAAATCCGGGTCGGGGGGCGGGATCACCCGCCTTGCGCCGGCAAGCCGCAGGTCCACCTGGTCGAGCATCAGCTTTCCGCCGGGCGGTTGCTGCCTGCCGCTGACCTTGCCTTCCTGTGCCAGCCGGTAGCCTTCGAGCCGGGCGATGCCGGTGTAGGGCTCGCCATCCAGCGGATAGGCTGCGGCGAGGCCCGGCAGCAGCAACAGCATCGGCAGCAGGCTT
The DNA here is from genome assembly GCA_011391155.1 of Burkholderiales bacterium. Lineage (GTDB taxonomy): Bacteria > Pseudomonadota > Gammaproteobacteria > Burkholderiales > Burkholderiaceae_C > JAABQG01. The sequence goes on along the minus strand of JAABRA010000216.1, from coordinate 805 downwards.
CGCATCAGTTCTCCTTCCACGGCTGGATCACGCGGCCCGACTGTGCGCGCAGCGGCGCGTCCAGCTCCAGCAGAAAGCGGTCCCGGCGCGCCGCCTTGCTTTGCAGATAGGGGCGAATCTGGAACAGCGCGAGACGCCCCGCCACGAAGCCGAATTCCACGTCCGCCGGAACGACCTGCCCCGCCTCGTCGTGCTGGGGAAAGCGCTCCGGCAGCTGCCGCCCGAGTTGCCGCAACTGCGCGATCTCGGCCGGCGCAAGGACCGGCTGCCCTGACACCGGCCGCGCTTCCAGCCCGCCGCCCTCGCCCAGCACGCGCCGCATGGCCGCGCTGGCCTCGGCCAGCAGCTGCACCTTTCCGGTTCCGGCATCGATCAGCAACTCCTCCGCCGCCTGACCGGAAACCGCGCCGCCCACGCCCTCGTTCGCCGCCACCGTATACGCACCCGTACTGCCGCTTGCCAGATCCTGCGTCACCATCACGCCCGACTTTTCGACCGGCACCGCACGCTGCAACAGAACCGACACGTACACGTGCTCGGGGGCATCCATGCGCATCTGTCGCCAGGCGAAGGCGCGCTCGTCGAAAGGCGAAGCCCACACCTGCATGACGGCCTCCACCACCCGGTCGAGGCCCACCACATTGGGCACGGTGAGGTTGAGCCCGGCGCCGCTGAATCCCGGCAGGTCTTCCACGTTGGTGTCGCTGCGCACATAAACGGCCACGCTGCCGTCCGCGCCGAATCGTGCCTGCATCGCGCGCTCCAGAGCCGCACGGAACGCTGCCCCCGGATCGGTCGTCGCGAT
>JAABRA010000215.1 GCA_011391155.1 Burkholderiales bacterium | reverse complement strand
CATGTAGCCTTCGCTCAGGCGCTCCATCAGCTTTTCAATCTGGAACTGGCCGAGATGGCGCCCCAGCAGCAGGATGCGCTGGCGCTGGTCCGTGGTCTTGAGGATGAAGGCGCCGGCAAAGGCCAGCAGGCTGAGAGTGAAGAGATCCATGGGGCAATCGGGACACAGAAGGCATGCAGTGTAGTCACTGCCCGCGACCCGCCCGGGTGCGGGCTTCAAGCCGGGTGCGAGTCCTGCCACGGCACGTTTCAGAAGACAAATTGTCCGCATCCGACGGGCAGCAGCGAAAATGGTGCAGGTTACGGCGCCCACGAAGTGCCGGCCCCGACCTGTCCGAACCCATCCACCCTCCATGAGCTCCTCCCCCTTCGCACCTTTTGGCCGTGTGGTTGCCGGTTACGGCGTGGTGGCCGTGCTCTGGATCCTGTGGTCCGATGCCCTGGTGGATATGTTGTTCGACAACATCGAGCTGCTCGCCGCGGCACAGGCCTGGAAGGGCCTGCTGTTCGTGCTGGTGACCACCGGGCTGCTGTACCTGTTCCTCAAACGCGTTCACGCGCGGATGCAGCGGCTGGCCGAAGACGAACTGCAAGCCCTGCAACGAGAGGCCCAGACCGCGGTCTTGCTGCAGGCCCTGCTGGACAGCTCGCCCGATGCGGTGTTTGCCACAGACCGGGAGGGGCGCTACCTGCTGACCAACCGGGAGGCCGAGCGCCTGTTCAGCCAGGGCCAGACGCCGATGCTGGGTTTGCAGGCTCATGAAGTCGTTCCCGCCGAAACGGCCGACAAGGTCAGAGCCGACGAGCGCCGGATCATGCGCGAGGGCCGTGTCGAGACGCTGGAGTACGAAGTCGATACCAATCATGGCCGGCGCACGTTCCACTCCACCAAGGGCCCCTTGCGCGATGAGACGGGCACCATCGGCGTGTTCGGCGTGGCCCGCGACATCACGGACATGGTTGCCGTCCGGCGCCAGCTCGAAGAGAGTGAACTGCGGTACCGGCGCCTTTTCAACGCCAACCCCCTGCCGCTGATGGTGTTCGATCTGGAGTCCCTGCGTTTCCTGGCGGTCAACCAGGCCGCCGTTGATCGCTACGGGTACAGCCGGGACGAGTTCCTGGCCATGTCGCTGCAGGACATCCGCCTGCCGGAACAGGTGCCCGAGTTGATGCGGGTCATGGCCGAGAAGCTGCGCTCGCGGGGGGCCAACCAGAAATCAGGGCCCTGGGTGCACCGCTGCAAGGACGGCAGCCTGATCGAGGTCGAGGTGGTTGGCAGCGAGATCGAGCTCGCCGGCAAGCGTGCGCGGCTGGCCATGGTGCACGACGTCACCAGCCAGAAGCAGCTCGAACGCGAACGCGACGCCGCCCACAGGCTGCTGCAGGACGTGCTCAGCCGCGTCACCGACGGTTTCGTGTCCGCCGGACCGGATCAGCGCCTGGTGTACGCCAACGACCAGGCCGCTCGCCTGGTGGGACTGGCGTCGCCCCAGGACATGCTGGGACACATCGTCTGGGACGTGTTCCCCGAGTCACGGGGCACAGCCTTCGAGGCGGCCTACTGGCACGCGCGCGAAACTGGCCGCTCCCAGGTGGTGGAAGACTGGTACGAGCCCTGGGGTCTGTGGCTGGAGCTGCGCCTGCACCCCGCCGGCGACAGTGTCTCGGGCTACTTCACCGACATCACCGCTCGCAAGCAGGCCGAACACGAGCTGCAGCAGTCGAAAGCTGCCTTGTCCGATCTGTCCCAGCGGCTGATGGCGCAGGAGCGGTTCACGACGCGGCGCATCGCCCAGTCGCTGCACGACCAGCTCGGCCAGCAGCTCAGCAGCGCCCGGCTGTACCTGGACGTGGCCATGGCGAACCCGGAGCCGGCGCAGGACATGGCGTCCGGGCCACTGGCAAAAGCCTCCGGCATGCTCGACAGTGCCATCGCCCATGTGCGCGATGTGTTGCGCGACATGCGTCCACCCCTGCTGGAAGACCAGGGCCTGGCCGCCGCGCTGGACAACGAGTTGCGCGCTTCGCCCGCCAGCGACCTGGGGCTGGCGGTTGAGCTGGAGCTGGGCACTTCGGTCAGCGGCATCCGCTGGACCGATGCGATCGAATACACCGCGTTCATGATCGCGCGCGAAGCCATTGGCAACGCCGTGCGGCACGCCCAGGCCACGCGGGTGACGGTGTCGCTCGACGGCGATGCCGGGCACCTGCGCCTGCGGATCGAGGACAACGGCAAGGGCATTGGCGACGATGACATGCAGGGGCGGCCCGGGCATCTGGGCATCGTCGGCATGCGCGAACGTGCGGCGACCATTGGTGCCCAGCTGCTCCTGGAGCGCGGGGTTGCGGGTGGCACGGTGGTGGAGCTGACGCTGGAGGTGGCCGTGCCGTGAGCGACATCTACCTTGTCGACGACCATGCGCTCATGCGCGACGGTCTGCGGGTGGTGCTGGAGCACGGCGGTCACCGGGTGGTGGGTGAATCCGACGACCCCACCATCGCGCTGGCGGACATCCAGCGCCTCACACCCGGTGTGCTGCTGCTCGACCTGAACCTGGGCAAACGTTCGGGGCTGGAACTGCTCGAGCAGCTGCCGCGGCGCAAGCTCGCCACGCGCACCATCGTGCTCACCATGTCGGCCCAGCCGCACCACGTGGCCGAGGCCATGCGCATGGGCGCGGCGGGCTATGTGCTCAAGGGTTCGCCCGCATCGACGGTGCTGGCCGCCGTGGGCGCCGTG
>JAABRA010000214.1 GCA_011391155.1 Burkholderiales bacterium | reverse complement strand
TGAAGTCCTCGGTGTTGCGCTTCATGTAGGCGTAGTCGACCATCGGGTCCCAAGGCGTGCGCTCCTGCTGGCAGGGGTGGTCGATGTCGGCGTCGCCGAACACGTTGAGGTCGTAGCCGCCGCAAAAGCCCTTGCCGGCGCCCTCGACGATGATGACGTGGATGGCGGGCTCGGCATTGGCCCACTCCACCGCGGCGCGAATGTCACGCGGCGTCTCGTGATTGATCGCGTTGAGCCGCTCGGGGCGGTTCAGCAGCAGGCGGGCGATGCGCGGGTTTGTGGCGTCAGGGGCGATTCGCAAGGTCGAAAAGTCGGGCATGGGGGTCTCCAGGTGGTTTTTGTACAGTCTAGGCGGACCGGAGGCTGGGCGCTGTCACCGGGACGCCAATTTATAGTCAAAACAGCCTCATCCCAGCGTGGGATGGTCGTAGTACGCTATGAGTGTGGGAGTCTTTTGCGCTACGGAAAAACCACATCCTTTACGCGCAAGCGCAATCCCTCCGAGAGGATGGCTGCTTCGATTCGGTGCGGATCGACTACAGTAAGCCATGACACCGGCTGGTGTCCAGGACGGCCCGTTCCGCCTGTTCTTCTTTTCCCGAGAGGAACCGCGCATCCATGTCCATGTGGGTCATCCGGACGGCGAGGCCAAGTTCTGGCTCACGCACGCCGTTCACGTCGCGACCTCCACCGGACCGACCTCGCGGCAACTCGCTGACGCACAAACGGTCGTCCAGGTCCGCTTCAAGGAAATTCAAGATGCATGGCACCATCACTTCGGCCGCTGAGGTCACGAACATCTCCAGGCACGGGTTCTGGCTCCTTCTCGGAGACGAGGAGTTGCTGCTTCCCTTCGCGCAGTTCCCCTGGTTCAGGGCAGCAACGGTTGAACAGATCACCCATGTCGAGCGCCCTTCCCCGGAGCATCTGTAATGGCCAAACCTGGACCTGGATCTGGCGGTGGAGTCGATCCGTCATTCCGAGGCATTTTCCCTGGTCTCGCGGCCCTGACAAGCGGGCGCTACATGCGGCCGGATTCCCGGTATGTTCAGCCACCTCCTATTGTCAAACGGTCATTTGACGCTATTCCTTCAAGAGTAACTCTCGCTGGCCGCGCGAGCACCTTCCGGCCATCGGACAATGCGTGCAGAATGGCCCCGGGCGCGTTTGCCCGGACAAGAATGAGGAGACGGATCTATGTTCAAGCCTGATACGTGTTGCACGCTGGTGCCCTACTTCGAGGTGCCGGAAGACCAACTCGCGGCGTTCAAGGCGCTTGGCCCCCAGTTCGTGGAGCGCACCCGCACGGAGCCGGGATGCATGCACTACGCTTTTTCCTTCAATGGCACTACGGCGCATTGCCGTGAGGGCTACGAGAATGCCGAGGCCGTGCTGGCGCACCTTCAGAACGTCGGCGAGCTGCTCGGGCAGGCGCTGCAGATCGCCAAGATCGTGCGGCTTGAAGTGCATGCGCCGGCGTCCGAGATCGAGAAACTCCGCGCGCCGATGGCTTCACTCAGCCCGCAGTTTTTTGTACTGGAGCCGGGTATCCGACGCAGCAGCGAGGCCTGACCTCTCGCCCCAACGGCCCTGCGGCGCCATCCCGGCCGGACCACCGGTCGCCATGGCCTTTGGGGGCTAATTTCGGGTTTTTTTGGTCGTTCCCCAGCGTGGAACGGTCATGGAAAGCTATTGTTTCAGGAGTTTTTTACGAAGGTCGCAGCAGCCGTTGCGGCGCCAGCGCGCGCGCGTGGCGCAGCGGCACGGGCAGGGGCTCGCCGGCCAGTTGCGCCGCAAGCAGCTCACCGCACAACACGGCCAGGGTCATGCCGCGCGCGCCCATGCCGGTGCTGACGAACAAGCCTGGCAGGGCGGTGGCGTCCGGCGCGCCGACCACGGGAAGGCGGTCGGGCACGGTGCAGCGCACGGCGGCCCAGGCGCGGGCGGCGCCGCTGGCGATTTGTGGTGCCAGGGCGGCGGCGCTGGCGATTTGTGGTGCCAGGGCGGCGGCGCTGGCGGGCAGCAGCACGGCCAGCTTGGCGGCCACTTCCTGGGTGTCGGCGTCGCGCAGCACCGGTTCGCGGCAGCCACGCTCGAAGGTGGAGCCCAGCACCCAGCTGGGCGTGCCGTCCACCGGCACCCCGGTGACGAAATTGCCCAGTCCATTGACCGGAAACGGCGGGAGCGGGTGCGGCGGCGCGGGCATGGGGCCCCACAGCAACTGGCCACGCAGGGGGTTGAGCGGCAGGGCGGGCGCGCCGGTGCTGGCCAGCAGGTCCAGGCTGTCAAAGCCGGCTGCCACCACCACCAGCGGCGCCTGCGCCAGCACAGCGCCATCAGTGGCGAGGACGGTCCAGCCGCCGGACCTGGTTTGCGCAGCTTCGCTGGTTACCGAAACTTCCGTGGTTCCCGATGGGTTGGTGGGCAGGAAGGCCTGGCCCGCTTCGTACCGCAGCGCGGCCACGGCAGCGTTGCCGCGCCAGATGATGCCGGGCGCGGCCAGCATGGCAGCCACCAGCGCGGGGGCGCGCACCCAGCCACCGCGGGCATGCCAGTGGGCGGGGCTGTCGTCGCTCAAACCGGCGGCACTGAGCTGGGCGGTATCGGCCGCCCGGCTCCAGGCTTGGCCGGGTGAGTCGGGCTCCATCCAGTCGGCGGGCAGTTCGCGGCTGTCATTCAGGCGCCGCTCCAGCACGCCGGTGGCGGCCCAGGCCACGCACTCCGGCAGCAGCTCGGCGGCCCGG
>JAABRA010000213.1 GCA_011391155.1 Burkholderiales bacterium | reverse complement strand
CAGGCGGGTGGCCAGGAAATTGGCGATGGCGCCGCCGTAGCAGAATCCGATCGCCCCCATGCGGCCATTGCCGCCTTCGACGCTGGCCAGGAAATTCGCCGCCGCCACCATGTCTTCCCGGGTCTTGGCCTGGTCCAGCTGCTGGAACAGGGTGCGCGCCGAATCCTCGTCGCCCGGGTAGCCGCCCAGCGGGAACAGCGCGTCGGGCGCGAAGGCCAGGTAGCCCGCCAGCGCCAGGCGCCGCGTGATGTCTTCGATGTGCGGGTTCAGGCCGCGGTTTTCGTGCACCACCAGCACCAGCGGAAGCGGGGCGGTGGCATCGGCGGGGCGAGCGAGGTAGCCACGGCCCTTGCCATACCCGGCAGGTGAGTCGAATGCCAGGAATTCCGCCTTGAGTCGCGCATCGTCGGGCTTGACCTGCTGGGCGGCGGCGAAATCGGGCGTCAGCGCCGCCAGCATGCCGGTGGCGGCGGCGGTGCTGATGGCCAGGGCCGACGTGCCCTTGAGGAATCCACGGCGGTCGATCAGCCCATGCACGTACTGGTCGAACAGCCGCATCACGGCGGGATCGAAATCATTTGCGGACTTGCGGGTGCTGTGGGGCATGGCGGCCTCTCCGTGGACGGGCCGCCATGATTCCATCCGGCCCGTAGGGTTGGGTGAAGGACCGGCCTTGTCACGTTTTGGCCACTGGCCCCGTCATTGGAATGGTCGAGTGCCGGTGCCCCCTGCCTCTTGGGCCATACCGGCCCACCGCACTTGACCTAACATTCACGCGCCGGTCGAGGGAACCGGTCGCTGTCCATTCGTCTTTTAGGGGAAACACATGTCGCACCTGATCAACATCTTCCTGGAACCCGGGAAAGTCTTCGCCGAGCTCAAGGAAAAGCCGAGCTTCCTCGTGCCCGCCCTGCTGGCCGCGGTGCTCACGGCCCTGGCCGCGACCCTGTACTTCCTGAATGTCGACGCCGAATGGTTCGCCAACCAGCAGCTGCAGGCGATGGCCGGCGAGATGAGCAAGGCCGAGCTGGAGCAGATGGGCAAGATGATGCCCGGCGCCCGCACCATGGCCTGGTTCACGGCGCCGATGGTGCTGCTGACCGTGACGATCAGCTACGTGGTGTTCGCCTTCTACTACTGGCTGGCCGGCAAGGTCACCGGCAATCCCATGAGCTATCGCCAGGGCCTGGCCCTGGTGGCCTGGTCCAGCATGCCGATGGTGATCGGCGCGGTGCTGGCGCTGGTGGCGGTGTTCACCAGCTCGCCGCAGTCGACCTTCGAGTCCATGCAGCTGCTGAGCATCGACCCGCTGTTCGTGCAGCTGCCGATGGACCACGACTGGAGCCGCCTGGCCAAGTCCTTCAGCCTGCTCAACTTCTGGGTGTGGTTCCTGGGCGCGCTGGGCTGGAAGACCTGGTTCCGCACCGGGTGGGGCCAGGCCCTGGCCGTGGTGCTGCTGCCTTCGATCCTGATCTATGGCGGCATGGCGCTGTTCGCCCTGCTCTGAGCCCCCATCCACCACGGAATCGCGAATGAAGCCCAACAAGAAAGTCCTCGCCGTCCTGGGCATCATCGCCCTCATCGCCATCCCGCTGCTGATCAAGGCCGGGCGCGGTGATTCGAGCAAGCAGGTGACCGTCGCGGTCGCCGCCGAACAGGCGATCCGGCCGACCATCCTGGCCTCGGGCGTGCTGGCCTACCTCAACGAGGTCAACCTGACTTCCGAAGTGGTGGCCAAGGTGCGCGAGATCCTGGTGAAGGAAGGCGACACGGTGGTCGAGGGCCAGCTGCTGCTGCGGCTGGACCCCGAGACCTACCGCAATGCCATCGAGCGCGAAGAGGCCAGCCGGCGCCAGGGCGTGATCAGCATCGAGCGCCAGCGGCTGGCGCTGGCGCTGGCCGAGAAGAAGCTGGCGCGCGGCGCACAGCTGTTCGAGCAGAAAATGATCGGCCAGAGCGAGTACGACGACCTGCGCAACGCCCGCGACCTGAACCGGGTCGAGCTCAAGAGCAGTGAAGAGGCCCTGCGCCGCGCCGACGCCATCCTGGGCGAGGCGCGCGAGCAGTTCAGCAAGACCGACATCCGCTCGCCTATCGGCGGCGTCATCGTGGCGCTGCCGATCAAGGTCGGTGAAACCGCCATTGCCTCCACCAACGCCTTCGCCGGCGCACAGCTGATGAAGATCGCCGACACCTCGGCCATCCAGGCCGAGCTGATGGTGGACGAGGCCGACGTGTCCAGGATCGCGCTCGGCCAGGACGTGAACGTTTACGCCGCGGCTTTCCCGGACCTGGCGCTGGTGGGCAAGGTGCACCAGATTGCGCTGGCGCCGACGCTGGTGAACCAGGGCCGCTCGTACGAAGTCACGGCGCTGCTGCAGGCGCCCAAGGACATCGCCCTGCGTTCGGGCATGAGCGCCCGCGCCGACATCTTCCTGGGCGACGGCGGCAGCAAGCTGGCCGTGCCGGTCGAAGCCGTGGGCACCGACGTGGACGAGGACAAGAAAGTCACCCGCTTCGTCTGGGTGGACCGCGATGGCCTGGCCCGCAAGATCACGATCGAAGTCGGCCTCTCGGACGACAAGTGGGAAGAAATCACGTCGGGCCTAAAGGCCGGCGACCGCGTCATCACCGGCCCGGGCAAGGTGGTGCGTGGCCTGCTCGAGGGCGAACGCATCAGCGAGCTGGAGGAGAAGGACGAAAAGGACAGCGATGCCGCCGACGAGAGCGACATCCAGGTCGAGGTC
>JAABRA010000212.1 GCA_011391155.1 Burkholderiales bacterium | reverse complement strand
ATCTCTGGCAAAGGAAGAATGATGGCGCAGCGCGAGCACTCTGCCGATATGGCGCAGGATTTTTCAGGCATCGATCGCGCGGCCTTGCTGGCTGATCTGGCGCGCTTCCTGCCACCGGCCGCGCTGCTTTCCGCCGAGGAGGATCTGAAACCCTACGAATGCGACGGCCTGTCCGCCTATCGCCAGGTGCCGCTTGCCGTGGCCCTGCCGGAGACCGAGGCGCAGGTGGTGGCGGTGATCAAGGCCTGTCGCACCGCCGGTGCGCCGATCGTCGCCCGCGGTGCGGGCACCGGGCTTTCGGCCGGTGCCTTGCCCCATCCGCAGGGCGTGGTGCTCAGCCTGGCCAAGTTGAAGAAAATCCTGCATGTCGATCCGGTGGCGCGCGTGGCCGTGGTGCAACCCGGCGTGCGCAACCTGGCGATTTCCGAAGCGGCCGCGCCGCTCGGGCTCTACTACGCGCCGGACCCGAGTTCGCAGATCGCCTGCACCATCGGCGGCAACGTGGCCGAGAATTCCGGCGGCGTGCATTGCCTGAAGTACGGCCTGACGTTGCACAACGTGCTGCGCGTGCGCGCCGTGATGGTCAGCGGCGACATCGTCGAGTTCGGCAGCCATGCGCTGGATGCGCAGGGGTACGACCTGCTGGCGCTGTCCATCGGCTCCGAGGGCATGCTTGCGGTCGTCACCGAGGTGACGGTGAAGCTGGTGCCCAAGCCCGAGCAGGCACAGGTGATCATGGCCAGTTTCGATGACGTCATGAAGGCCGGCGAGGCGGTGGCGGCGGTGATCGCCGCCGGCATCATCCCGGCCGGGCTGGAAATGATGGACAAGCCGGCGACGGCGGCCGTCGAGCCCTACGTCAAGGCCGGTTACGATCTGAATGCCGAGGCCATCCTGCTCTGCGAATCCGACGGCACGGCCGAAGAAGTGGCGGAAGAAATCGCCTGCATGAAGGCGGTGCTGGAAAACAGTGGCGCCACCGATATCCGCGTTTCGCAATCGGAAGCCGAGCGCCTGCGTTTCTGGGCCGGGCGCAAGGCGGCCTTCCCGGCGGCGGGACGCATCTCGCCCGATTACTACTGCATGGACGGCACCATTCCGCGCAAGCGCCTGGGCGAGATGCTGACCGCGATCTATGCCATGGAGAAGAAATACCGCCTGCGCTGCATCAACGTCTTCCATGCCGGCGACGGCAACCTGCATCCGCTGATCCTGTACGACGCCAACGTCGCCGGAGAACTGGAGCGCACCGAAGCCTTCGGCGCCGAAATCCTGAAGCTCTCGGTAGATCTCGGCGGCACCATCACCGGCGAACACGGCGTCGGTTACGAGAAGATCAATTCGATGTGCGACCAGTTCGGCACCGACGAGTTGCGCGCCTTCCATGCCGTGAAGCGTGCCTTCGATCCCGAGGGCCTGCTGAATCCCGAGAAGGGCGTGCCGACCCTGCATCGCTGCGCCGAGTTCGGCCGCATGCACGTGCATGGCGGCCAGATCAAGTTTCCCGAACTGGAGCGGCTGTGAGCGCCGCGCGCAGGGCCGCCCCAAGCCGGGGCCAGCCAACTACCTGGAGCCGCCAACGGCGGCGAACTGCAGTCACCCCTTCCCTTGGGGAAGGGGATGGGGGAAAGGTGCTTCCATGAGTTCCGAGCAACTCGACGATTTCCGTGCGCGCATCCTCGAGCGCAAACCGCTGCGCATCAGGGGCGGCGGCAGCAAGGATTTTTACGGCGGGCCGCTGGCGGGAGACGTTCTGGATTCGCGCGCTCATGCCGGCATCGTCAGCTACGAGCCGACCGAACTGGTGATCACCGCGCGTTGCGGCACGCTCCTGGCGGACGTGGAGTCGGCGCTGGCGGCACGGCGCCAGTTCCTCGCCTGCGAGCCACCGCGCTTCGCCGGTACCATGGGTGGCGCGACAGTGGGCGGCGCGGTTGCCGCGGGTCTCTCCGGTCCGCGCCGGGCAGCGGTCGGCAGCCTGCGCGACTTCGTCCTCGGCATCCGGATCATGGACGGCGAAGGCCGCGTGCTCAAGTTCGGCGGCGAGGTGATGAAGAACGTCGCCGGCTTCGATGTGTCGCGCCTGATGACGGGCAGCCTCGGCACCCTGGGCCTGATTCTCGACGTGTCGCTCAAGGTGCTGCCGCTACCGGCGGGCGACGCCAGCCTGCGTTTCGAAATGCCGCAGGACAAGGCGCTCGGGGCGATGAACCGCTGGGCCGGCCAGCCCTTGCCGCTGGTCGCAAGCTGCTGGCAGGACGGCATGCTGAGCGTGCACTTGTCGGGCGCGCAAGCTGCGGTGGCCGCTGCTTGCCGGACACTCGGCGGTGAGCAAATTGACGCTGCGGCTGCGGACGAATTCTGGAACGGCCTGCGCGAGCAAAGTGCCGGGTTCTTTGCCGGGGACGCACCGCTGTGGCGCTTGTCGGTGCCTGCCGTGGCGCCACCGCTGGAATTGCCGGGTCCCCAGTTGATCGAATGGGGCGGCGCGCAACGCTGGCTGCGCGGCGATGCCGATGCCTCGCAACTGCGGCAGGCGGCCGCCGGGGCAGGCGGTCACGCCACGCTGTTCCGCGGCGGCCAGGGTGAACAGCGGTCCGTCGGCGTTTTCGCACCCCTGCAGCCGGCGCTGATGGAAGTGCATCGACGTTTGAAACACAGCTTCGATCCCTATGGCGTGTTCAATCCCGGCCGCATGTACCCGGAGTTCTAGATGAAACAGCCCCCACGCTCACTGTGTTCGCTGCCCC
>JAABRA010000211.1 GCA_011391155.1 Burkholderiales bacterium | reverse complement strand
GCAGTGGTGTCCCCAACGTGATCTCTGCCGGTACCTTCAACGGCGGCGTGCAGACGCTGGCCACGGTGCCGGGAAACCGGTATCTCGAAAACTGCCACACCTTCCTTTATGCCAACAGCGCTGTGCGCGCAGCGGGCACTTACAACGGACGCGTGACCTATACCTTGACCTCGCCATGACGAAAAGCCGGCGACTTTGCATTGCGGCGCTTGGCGCCCTGGCACTGGGTTCCAGCCTGGCCAACACGTTCCGGCTGGACGATTCGTTGAGCCACACGGTGCCGCCCAATGTGCAGATGCAATGGCTGCCATTCGCGCGCGGCCAACTGAATGCAGGCGGCATGGAAGCCTGGGTGACCGTCAACATCCGGATCGACACCCGGGAATGGATTGGCCGCAGTGGTCGCATTTACATGGTGCTGCCCCGCGACGAGGCATCCAGCATCGAAGCTGTCTGGACCTCTCAGGGGCGGCTGCAGGCGGGTCGACTGGTGTCGGGTGAACGCGCCCTGGTCTTTGCCGGCACGATCCATGGCGCTTCGCTGGAAGACCAATTGCAGGTGCGTCTTCGCTCGAATGCCGACTGGACCTCCAACAGCCGTCGGCTGAATTTTCACTTCGAACTCGACACCCCTTGAATCCACCATGACAAATGTGCTTCCTGGATCGAAGCTCTCCGGCTGGCATACGCTGCCGGGTTGGGTCTGTGTTTGTGCATTGTTTTTCGCGCCGCTGATGGGCCATGCCCAAGGCTTCGCCGCCTACATCACGCCGCCCCGGTTTGAAGTGAAAGTCACACCTGGCCAGCCGCTGCGCCAGGTGTTCGAGATCCAGCATGTCGGCCAGTTCAAGGGCGGCTATCGCATTTACACCAACGACTGGGCGTTCCAACCAGACAACTCGGTGGTCTTCACCGACGAGCTGGCACCCGACAGCTGCCGACCCTGGGTGGCGATCGAGCGTCGCGAACTGACGCTGGAGCCCGGCACACGCTACCGCTTCCGCTTCGAGATCAACCCGCCCGCCGCCACCACGCCCAAGGAATGCCGCTTTGCCATCATGGTCGAAGGCCTGGACCCGGCCAAAAGCGGGGTGGACGTGGGCGGCCGCATCGGTGTGATCGTGTATGCAACGGTGGGCGATGCAGCACCGGTGCTCAACCTCACAGCCACGCGCGTGGCCAAATCACGCGAGGGCAAACACGTGGCGCTTCTCGATGTGCGCAACAGCGGCAACGCACACGGCCGGCTGGAGGGCTACGTCAACGCCACCGACGCCGCTGGCCAGCAGCTGGAAATGGCGCCGGCCGACATCCCGATCATGCCGGGCGAAACCCGCAGCGTGGCTCTCGCCCCCGTGGTGGGCGAAGGGAAGACAGCACCCGAGGTCAGGTTTCCGCTGACGGTCAAAGGAACGCTCGAATGGGGCAAGAACCGCCTGCCGCTTGACGCCAGCTTCGCTCCATGAGCGTCCGGGTGACGCGCCCGCTTTGTTGCTTACTGGCTCTCCTGGGTTTCGCGACCTGGCCGGCCGATGTTTGGGCGCAGGACACGCCCGCAGCCCCTCCTGCCAGCACACCTCAGTCCACCTATGTGGACCGGGTGATCGAAAACCTGCCACCAGAATCGCAGGAGGACGGCGAAGCCTATGCCTATGACCGCCAGGGCATGCCGCGTTTTCTGCGCCTGGAGACGCGGCTGGGTACCCAACCTTTTGACCAGATGCAGCGCACTCGCATCGGCTACGGCATCTACGGCCTGCTCGAGACACCCAACCACGGCACGCTGTCCATTGACGGAACATACGCGCCCCGTGGCAACAGCGGCACGCTCACGCTGCGCCAATCGGCCATGCCTCTGGGGGGTGGATGGCTCACCGGCAATGCCATCGGTGTCGTCAATGCTCCAGCGCCGGACATCACGCGTCTGCCGGCACGCATCTATCTGCCCTCGGCCCTTCTCCAGGGCCTGAGCACCGAGTTGGACCACCCCGAGCGGGGTCTGCAACTGCAGGCCGCTACCGGGCGGCCGGGACGGCTGGACTTCCAGCCTGCCAGTGGTTTCCAGCCGTTGCCGGGGCGACGCACCACCCTGGGTGGGCAATGGCGCATCAACGCCTCTGGCGCGGACACGCTGTCCCGCCAGGGCTGGACGGCTGCACTCAGGCATGAGGACGCCCGCGGGGTCTCCACACTGGAAAACCCGCTCCTACCCGGCGATTTCGTCGACGCCAACTCCACTCTGCTGGCGCTGCGACACGAAGGCGCAGAGCACCACATCCAGGGACAGGTCATCAGCACACAGGCAAGCAACCTGAGCGGTGCGCGCAACGGATTCTGGATTGACGGCGAGTGGGAGGAAGGGCCTCGAAGACACGGCGTGGGCGCCTACCGGCTTGAAGCCGACCTGACCTGGGCCAACCTGCCGGTGGCCAACGACATCGTGGGCGCCTATCTGCGAACGAACTGGGGCACGCGTCAATGGTCGGCCGAAGGTTCGGTGGACTGGCTGGATTCCATCAGCGGTCGCAGCGGCAGCGGCTATTTCGCTACCGGATCCTCACGCTGGCGCATCAACCGCGACCACACACTGGGAGCGGGAGCAGCGTTGCGTCGTTTCAATGGCGACGCCTGGAACACCTATGGTGACTGGCGATTCCAGAACGGCTGGGGCACCAGCGGCCTGCGCCTGGAGTTCACGGGGGGACAGGACCAGGTCGCCACCCGCGCCTTGACGTGGGATCAGGAATGGATG
>JAABRA010000210.1 GCA_011391155.1 Burkholderiales bacterium | reverse complement strand
AGGAAATGGGCGGCGACGAGGATGACCGTGACCTGGATGTAGCCGACGATGATGTAAGGCAGGATCTTTCCGATCATCACTTCCAGCGGGTGCACCGGAAAGGCGAGCAGATTTTCCAGCGTGCCGCGTTCGAGTTCTCGGGTCATGGCCATGCCGGTCATCATGATCATGGTCATGGTGAGGATGGTGCCCATCAAACCGGGGACGATGTTGTACTGGGTGATGCCTTCCGGGTTGTAGTTGCGCTGCACACGGATTTCGAACGGCGGCGGCACGCTGCCGAGGCGAGCCAAAGGCCCTTTCAGGTCGTGCTGCAGGGCGCTCTGGTTGAGGCTGTTCAGGGCGGAGATCGCATTGCCGGTAGCCGAGGGGTCGGAGGCATCGGCTTCCAGCAGGACCACCGGTTTCTCGCCCCGCACCAGCTGGCGAGAAAATTCCGGCGGGATGGAAATGATGAACTGAACTTCGCCAATCGCCATGGCCTCGCGCGCCTCGGCGACGCTGGCGGGTGGGGTGAGCACATCGAAGTAGCCGCTGTTTTCCAGGCTGGCCACGAAGCTGCGGGTATAGGCGCTGGGACTGGCATCGAACACCACTGTCGGCAGCCGCTTGGGGTCGGTATTGATGGCAAAGCCGAACAGCACCAGCTGCATCACGGGGATGGCCACCATCATGGCGAAGGTGATGCGGTCGCGCCGCATCTGCACGAATTCCTTCAGCACGATCGCCCACAGGCGGTGCCAAGCCAGCGGAAATTTCATGGTGCGGCGTCCTGCACGTTGTCCATGAGCTGGATGAAGACCTGCTCGAGTCCGGTTTCCGCCCGCTCGAAGCGCAGACCTTCCAGGCCGGAGAGGCCGCGGGCGATCAACGGGCCGTCGCGGCCGCTGACGCTGTACAGATTGCCCATGGCAACGACCTGTTGCACACCCGGCAGCGTTCGCAGGCGTTCGGCCAGGGCCGGGTCGTCGTCCTTCACGTCGAACGAGGCGAGGCCGCTTCGGGCGATGAGTTCTTCCGGCGAGCCGGATGCCAGCAGATTGCCGTAGGCGATATAGGCCAGGCGATGGCAGCGGGCCGCCTCGTCCATGTAGTGGGTCGACACCAGCACGCTGATGCCCTGCCCCGCCAACCGGTGGATTTCATCCCAGAAGTCGCGCCGTGCCTTGGGGTCGACCCCCGCGGTCGGTTCGTCCAGCAGCAGCAGGCGCGGGCGATGCAGCATGCAGGCCGCCAGCGCCAGGCGCTGCTTCCAGCCGCCGGAGAGCGTGCCGGCAAGCTGGTCCGCCCGGTCCGCCAGACCCAGTTCTTCCATGCCGGCTTGCACGGTTTGCCTGCGCTTGGGCATGTCATAGAGGCGGGCGACGAAATCGAGGTTTTCGCGGATGGTGAGGTCTTCGTAGAAGCTGAAACGCTGGGTCATGTAGCCCACCTGCTTCTTGATTTCTGCACTTTGGCTGCGCACGTCGTAACCCAGGCAGGTGCCGCTGCCTTCGTCCGGCGTCAGGAGGCCGCACAGCATGCGGATGGAGGTGGTCTTGCCGCTGCCGTTGGGCCCCAGGAACCCGTAGATTTCGCCTTTCTCAACCTGCAGGCTCAGGCCGTTGACGACGCGCTTGTGGCCGAACGATTTGCTCAGGCCATGCACATCGATGGCGTACTCGCCGTTCATTGCCTGGCGATGTTCAGGGTCACACTCACCGGCTGGCCGGGATGCAGTTGCACGGCGTCCTTCGGCTGCGGCCAGGCTTCCACCAGATAGACCAGCCGGTGGCGATTTTTCTCGCTGAACAAAACCGGCGGCGTGTATTCCGCCGTGGTGCTGATGAAGCGGATGGTGGCGGGCACGGTGGCCGGGCAGCCGTCGCAATGGATGGCGACGGCTTGCCTGGTACGCAGCGCGCCCAAGGTGGATTCCGGAACGAAGAAGCGGACCTTGATGTTTTCCGCAGGCAGGATGGAGACAACAGCCTGACCCGGGGCCGCCCATTCTCCGACCCGGTGGTAAATGTCCTGCACCTGCCCGGAGACGGGCGAGCGCTGCGACGTCTGTTCGAGCCTGATCGTGCTTTGCTCAAGCGCAGCCTGGCTCGCCGCGACCTGCGCCTGCGCGGCGGCCCGCTCATCGCTGCGTCCGGGCAGGCGGGCGGTGGCCAGTTGGGCTTTCATTTGCGCGACGCTGGCTTCGTCCCGCGCCAGTTGCGTGCGTGCCGCATCGAGAGATTCGGCACTGACAAAGCCTTTGGCGACCAGCGCCTGCTGCCGGCTGAACTGCTCGGCGGACAGCGTCCGCCGGGCTTCGGCGTCCTTCAACTGGGCTTCGACGACCGCAATTTCCGGCGGACGTTTTCCCGTGGCGAGGTTGGCGAGCTGGGCCTCGGCCTGAGCCAACTGGGCCCTGGCCTGGCTGACGCTGGCGGCCTCGGTGGCCCGGTCCTGACTGAACAGCGGCGCCCCGGATTTGACATCGTCGCCCCGCTGCACGGTGAGCGAGGTCAGCTGCCCACTTTGCTGGGCAGCAACGAGAACCGGCTCGCCCTCGACATAGCCTTGAAACGTTTCCACCTCGGCGGACTGGCAACCGGCAAGCAGGGTGATGAGCACGAACGCAAGGGGAAGAGTGCGCGCGCTCATGCGATCAGTCCTGCTTCTTCGCCACCAGGTCGATCAGCGCCGACATGCCGTGGTGATGGGTGCCTTCGCTGATGAAGGATTCGTGCTCGGCGAGATGCTGGATGTCCCAGTCGCCAAACCATTCGC
>JAABRA010000209.1 GCA_011391155.1 Burkholderiales bacterium | reverse complement strand
AAAGACCACCTGCTGAACAACATCTTCTTCGACACCTGCGTCTACCACCAGCCGGGCATCGACCTGTTGAACACGGTGGTCCCGGTGAAGAACGTGCTGTTTGCTTCGGAAATGATCGGCGCGGTGCGCGGGATTGATCCTGAAACCGGCCACTATTTCGATGACACCAAGCGGTATATCGAGGCGTCGAAGATTTTGAGCAATGAGGATCGATTCCAGATCTATGAGGGGAATGCGCGGCGCGTGTTTCCGCGCTTGGATGCGGCTTTGAAGGCGAAGGGGCGGTAACTCCGGGCTCGATACGGGGGTGGGATCGGGATGGCTGGGCGTTTTGCTCCGTGTCCCCCGCCCGCTATGCGGGCTCCTCCTTGACCTTCACAAAACGCCCAACCACCCTGACCCTCGGGCGGTTCGGGTTGGAGTGGAATGAAGAAAACAGCCGTCGCAGCGGCGGAGCTGGGGTGAGTGCCGCAGCGAAGTCAAGGAGGAGCCCGCATAGCGGGCGGGGGACATGAGCGGAGGTACTCACCCCTGCTCTGACGCGGGTTCAGCGAGCACCGGTGAAAAGTCTTGTTTTGGAGAATTGACATGTATGAATTAGGCGTTGTCTACAGAAACATCCAGCGCGCAGACCGCGCCGCAGCCGACGGCCTGGCCGCGCTGGGCTCGGCCACGGTGCATGAGGCCATGGGCCGCGTCGGGCTGCTCAAGCCCTATATGCGCCCCATCTACCCTGGCCAGCAGGTTTCGGGCACGGCGGTGACGGTGCTGCTGCAACCCGGGGACAACTGGATGATGCATGTGGCGGCGGAGCAGATCAGGGAAGGCGACATCGTGGTGGCTGCCGTCACGGCGGAGTGCACCGACGGCTACTTCGGCGACCTGCTGGCGACCAGCTTTCAGGCCCGTGGCGCACGCGCGCTGGTGATTGATGCCGGCGTGCGCGATGTGAAGGAGCTGCAGCGCATGGGCTTCCCGGTCTGGAGCAAGGCCATCAGCAGCAAGGGCACGATCAAGGCCACGCTGGGCTCGGTCAACGTGCCCATCGTGTGCGCCGGCATGCTGGTCAATCCCGGCGACGTCATCGTGGCCGATGACGACGGCGTGGTCTGCGTGCCCGCCGCGCGGGCTGTCCAGACGCTGGAAGCGGCGCTGAAGCGCGAAAGCTTCGAGGGCGAGAAGCGTGCGAAGCTGGCCAGCGGTGTGCTGGGCCTGGACATGTACAAGATGCGCGAGCCACTGGCGGTCGCGGGTCTGAAGTACATCGACTGAGGACGCACCATGACCAAACCCACCTCCGGTGACTTCACCAAAACCCCCGGCTGGATGGACTGGTATACCGGCCCTTCCAGACCCAGCTTCAAGCTGCCCACGGGCGCCGTGGACGCGCATTGCCACGTCTTCGGCCCCGGCGCCGAATTTCCTTACGCGCCTGAACGCAAGTACACGCCCTGCGACGCGTCCAAGGCGCAGCTCTATGCGCTGCGCGACCATCTGGGCTTTGCCCGCAACGTCATCGTGCAGGCCACCTGCCACGGCGCCGACAATCGCGCCATGGTGAATGCACTGGTCCACAGCGGCGGCAAGGCGCGCGGCGTGGCCACCGTCAAACGCAGCGTGACCGACGGGGAACTCCAGGCCATGCACGATGCTGGCGTGCGCGGCGTGCGCTTCAACTTCGTCAAGCGGCTGGTGGACTTCACGCCCAAGGATGAACTGCTGGAGATCGCCACACGCATCGCCAAATGGGGCTGGCACGTGGTCATCTATTTTGAGGCGGTGGACCTGCCCGAGCTGTGGGATTTCTTCACCGCGCTGCCCACCACGGTGGTCGTGGACCACATGGGGCGGCCCGATGTGGCCTTGCCGGTGGACGGCCCGCAGTTTGCGCTGTTCGAAAAATTCATGCGCGAGCACAGCAATGTCTGGAGCAAGGTGAGCTGCCCCGAGCGCCTGTCGGTCACTGGCCCCAAGGCCTTGAAAAGCGAACAGAACGCTGGCATGCCGAGTTATGGCGACGTGATCCCGTTCGCCCGGCGCATCGTCGAGCAGTTCCCCGACCGCGTGCTCTGGGGCACCGACTGGCCACACCCCAACCTGAAGGACCACATGCCCGATGACGGCCTGCTGGTGGACTTCATCCCGCACATCGCGGTGACGCCCGATTTGCAGCGCCAACTGCTGGTCGACAACCCGATGCGCCTGTACTGGCCGGAAGAAGCGGTTCCGCGTTGAGCGTTCCGCAGTCAGCGCCATTCCATCACACCCAACGCCCAACGCTTAGCGCTTAACGCCTAACCCACAACACCCAACACCCATGTCCCTCGACAAACCCTATCTCGATGTGCCCGGCACCATCATTTTTGATGCCGAGCAAAGCCGTAAAGGCTACTGGCTCAACCAGTTCTGCATGTCCCTCATGAAAGCCGAAAACCGCGAGGCATTCAAGGCCGACGAGCGCGGCTATCTGGACCAGTGGGCCATGACGGAAGAGCAGAAGCAGGCCGTGCTGGCGCGCGACCTCAACTGGTGCATGCGCACCGGCGGCAACATCTACTTCCTGGCCAAGATAGGCGCCACGGATGGCAAGAGCTTCCAGCAGATGGCGGGCTCCATGACCGGCATGACCGAAGCCGAATACCGCGACATGATGATCCACGGCGGCCGCAGCGTCGAAGGCAACCGCTTTGTGGGTGAAGACGGTGACGCCCAGGCGCACCATCAGCCGCAAGGCGCGGCCGGCAAGGCATCTTCGAACCAGG
>JAABRA010000219.1 GCA_011391155.1 Burkholderiales bacterium | reverse complement strand
TCGTGACAATGTCGCGGTCGCGCAGACGATTGAAGGCAAGACGCCGGTTGGCCAGCGTCGGCTCTTTGGCAAGCGTGATCATGGGCTCGACCACACGGCGAAGTTCCTTGGCCTTTGGCAAGGTTGTCTTGATGACCTCATGCTCGAGCAACGAGTTCATCATGTTGCGGAGCATTGCAAGGCGGTGCTCGCTGGTTCTGTTCAGTTTACGTAGTCCGTGTCCGTGACGCATGATGCAGTCCTTTCATTTCATTTTTTGTAAAAGCGCGCGGCCGTTTCAGGTACCGCGCGTCATGTTGATGCCCCGCTTCTTGAGGCATCAATACCCTGGTCAGCGCTTGTCCAGACCGGCGGGCGGCCAGCTTTCCAGCTTCATTCCGAGGGTCAAACCCCGGGAAGCAAGCACTTCCTTGATTTCATTGAGCGACTTCCTGCCCAGATTAGGCGTCTTCAACAGTTCGTTTTCCGTCCGCTGAATCAGATCGCCGATGTAATAAATATTCTCGGCCTTCAGACAATTGGCAGAACGCACCGTCAACTCAAGCTCATCTACCGGGCGCAGCAGAATCGGATCAAACTGTGCGTTGCCTCCACGCTGAGTGGGAACATCAAAGGCAGCAAGCTCGCTGCCTTCCAGCTGCGCAAAGACGGCCAGCTGCTCGACGAGAATTTTTGCCGAGGCGCGAACCGCATCTTCAGCAGTGACGGCGCCGTTGGTCTCGATCTCCATGACGAGTTTGTCGAGGTCGGTCCGTTGCTCAACGCGAGCACTTTCAACCGTATAGCTGACGCGCTTGACCGGGGAAAAGGAGGCGTCCAGAACGATACGTCCGATAGACTTCGTCGGTTCGTCAGCATAGCGCCGCATCGTACCTGGAACGTAGCCACGCCCCTTTTCAACCTTGATTTGAATGTCAAGCTTGCCGCCTTGGGACAAGGTTGCAATGACGTGCTCAGGATTAATGATTTCCACATCATGAGGGGTCTGGATGTCAGCCGCCGTAACGACGCCTTCGCCGTCCTTGCGCAGACTCAGAGTCACTTCATCGCGGTTGTGAAGCTTGAACACGACGCCCTTGAGGTTCAGCAGGATGTTGACAACATCCTCCTGTACCCCGTCAATCGAGGAATACTCGTGCAATACGCCGGCAATGGTCACATCGGTCGCAGCATAGCCGACCATGGACGACAACAGGACTCGACGCAGCGCGTTACCCAGCGTGTGGCCATAGCCACGTTCAAAGGGTTCAAGCGTGACCTTGGCGCGGTTCAGCCCAAGCTGTTCGACATTGATTGCTTTGGGTTTCAGCAAGTTGGTTTGCATTCAGACGTCCTCTCAATACCCCCGGTTCGTTACACCGGTAAGGCTGATGAAGCGCCAGCACCGCCAGAAAAGGCGGCACTGGAACGATTTTTTTGAACCTGGATCCGGATTAACGCGAATACAGTTCGACGATCAGCGACTCGTTGATGTCGGCGGCAAATTCATCACGGTCTGGCACCTTCTTGAAGATGCCCTCGACCTTTTCCAGATTCACTTCAACCCAGGCGGGCAGGCCAACTTGCTGTGCCAACTGCAGGGCTTCGGAAACGCGGGTCTGCTTCCTCGACTTTTCACGAACAGAAATCACGTCGCCGGTCTTGACCATGTACGAGGGGATGTTGACCGACTGCCCGTTCACCGTGACAGCTTTATGGGACACCAGCTGACGCGCCTCGGCGCGGGTGGAGCCAAACCCCATGCGATACACCACGTTGTCAAGCCGGGACTCCAGGATGAACAGCAGGTTTGCACCGGTGTTTCCTTTGCGGCGGTCAGCTTCTTCAAAATAACGCCGGAACTGACGCTCGAGAATGCCGTACATCCGCTTGACTTTCTGCTTTTCGCGCAGTTGCAAGCCGAAATCAGACGTGCGCTGGCCTGATGTCCGCCCGTGCTGTCCGGGCTTTGACTCAAACTTGCACTTGTCGCTAATGGAACGGCGGGCGCTCTTCAGAAAGAGGTCGGTGCCTTCCCGGCGGGATAGTTTGGCCTTGGGGCCGAGGTAACGTGCCACGTGAACTTCCTTTGTGTCATCTGCCGCAGGGTTCTGCGGGAGCCATTGCTGCATCAGCAATGGCGGTGGGCTTGGTTGAAATTAGATCCGGCGACGCTTTTGTGGCCGGCATCCGTTGTGCGGCATCGGTGTCACATCAGCGATGGACGAAATCCGGATGCCCAAGGCGGCAAGTGCGCGAACCGATGATTCACGACCTGGACCAGGTCCCTTGATTTCTACGTCAAGATTCTTGATGCCCTGGTCAATCGCCGCGCGACCCGCAACTTCAGAGGCGACCTGCGCCGCAAAAGGCGTGGACTTTCGGGAGCCCTTGAAGCCTTGACCACCCGACGACGCCCACGACAAGGCATTGCCTTGACGATCGGTGATCGTAATGATGGTGTTATTGAACGAAGCATGCACATGTGCGATGCCATCGGAAACGTTCTTGCGAACTTTTTTGCGAACGCGCTGTGCGGCGCTATTTGCAGGAGCTTTTGCCATTTTGAACCTTCAGTCCCGTTTATTTCTTCAGGGCCGCAGCGGCCTTGCGCGGACCCTTGCGGGTGCGGGCATTCGTGCGGGTCCGCTGGCCACGCATGGGCAAGCCACGACGATGGCGGAAACCGCGATAGCAGCCAATGTCCATCAGTCGCTTGATGTTCATCGTGGTTTCACGGCGAAGGTCACCCTCGATCGTGAACTGGGCGATCTGGTCACGGATTTTTTCCAGATCTCCATCGGTCAAATCCTTGACCTTTTTTGCATATGCGATATCGCATGCATCGCAAATCTTGCGAGCGCGATTGCGTCCGATGCCAAAAATGGCGGTCAGGCCAATTTCTGCATGTTTCTGCGGCGGAATGTTGATGCCAGCTATACGTGCCATTTTCGTCCTCTAAAACTCTTGCGATCAGCCTTGACGCTGCTTGTGACGCGGGTCCGTGCAGATCACACGGACAACGCCTTTGCGCCGGATGATCTTGCAGTTGCGGCAAATTTTCTTGACCGAAGCCGAAACTCTCATTTCATTCTCCAAAAATTCGCAACCGGAAGGTCACGAAAGAAACGCCATCACATAGCGCGAAATACAATTTATGCCTGCCCTACGGCCCTGTGCAACTATTTGAACGACTCTTCGCCCGTCAAACCTTCAACCGCCAATCGAAGTCTTGAAATTGGCCTTCTTCAGAAGTGACTCATATTGCTGGGACATCAGGTAGTTCTGAACCTGCGCCATGAAGTCCATGGTCACCACCACAATAATCAGCAACGAGGTACCGCCAAAGTAGAACGGTACGTTGTACTTGAGGATCAGGAACTCAGGCAGCAAACACACGAAGGTGATGTAAATCGCACCCGCCAAAGTCAGTCTGACCAAAATCTTGTCGATGTAGCGCGCTGTCTGATCGCCTGGGCGAATACCTGGAACAAAGGCACCACTCTTCTTCAGGTTGTCAGCAGTTTCGCGGCTGTTGAAAACCAGCGCGGTGTAGAAAAAGCAGAAGAAGATGATTGCCGCAGCGTACAACATCACATAAATCGGCTGCCCGGGAGTCAACGCACCGGAAATGTCCTTGAGCCAAGTCATCGAATCACCCGAACTGAACCAGCTCACGATAGTCGCTGGCAGCAAGATGATCGAAGACGCGAAGATCGGTGGAATCACGCCGGCCATGTTGAGCTTGAGCGGAAGATGCGAAGACTGTCCGCCGTACACCTTGTTGCCGACTTGACGGCGCGCATAGTTCACCAGAATCTTTCGCTGACCGCGCTCGACGAACACCACAAAATAAGTCACCAGGAACACCGCGGCGACGATGAAAATGGCCACCAGAATACTCATCGCACCTGTTCGCACCAACTCCAACAGTCCGCCTACGGCAGAAGGCAAACCTGCTGCAATACCGGCAAAAATTAGAATCGAAATTCCGTTACCCAGTCCCCGCTCGGTGATCTGCTCTCCCAGCCACATCAGAAACATCGTTCCAGCCGTGAGCGTGACCACGGCGGTCATCCGGAAGCCCATCCCCGGATCCACCACAAGGCCGGCGGAACTTTCGAGAGCGACTGAAATGCCCAGGGATTGGAACAGCGCCAAACCCAAGGTGCCGTAGCGGGTGTACTGCGTGATCTTGCGGCGGCCGGATTCGCCTTCCTTCTTCAACTGCTCAAACGTCGGAACCACGTACGTCATCAACTGCATGATGATGGATGCAGAGATGTACGGCATGATTCCCAGCGCAAACACCGTGAATCGGGACAACGCGCCACCCGAGAACATGTTGAACAGGCTCAGGATGCCGCCTTGCTGCCCTTTGAACAGTTGCTGCAGCTGCGCCGGATCGATGCCAGGCACAGGAATGTGCGCACCCACCCTATAAACCACCAGGGCCAGCAGCAAAAACACAAGCCGGCGACGCAGATCACCGAACTTTCCGGTTTTTGCAATTTGAGCCGCGTTAGTTGCCACTGGTGCCTACCTTCAATTCCACATTCAGGCCAAAGAACCGCCAGCGGCCTCAATGGCAGCCTTGGCGCCGGCGGTTGCACCGATGCCCTTGAGCGTGACAGCCTTGCTGATAGAGCCCGACTTGATGATCTTGACCACCTTGGCAAGCTGGCCCACGAGGCCGGCCTGCTTCAAGGCCAGAAGATCAACGTCTGACGCGCCCAGTTGCTCAAGTGCTGTCAAGGTGACCTCCGCATTGAACTTGAGCAGGTGCGACTTGAATCCACGCTTGGGGAGACGTCGCTGCAACGGCATTTGACCGCCTTCGAAGCCCACCTTGTGGTAGCCGCCCGCGCGCGACTTCTGACCTTTGTGACCCCGACCGGCGGTTTTGCCCAGACCGGACCCGATACCGCGGCCGACACGACGCTTGGCGTGCTTGGCGCCATCGGCGTGCTTGATGTTGTTGAGTTCCATCAGAGACCCCTCAGAGTACTTTGACCAGATAGCTGATCTTGTTGATCATGCCGCGCACCGCAGGTGAATCCTGGAGTTCGCTGGTGCTGTTGAGCTTGCGCAGGCCGAGACCACGAACAGTGGCACGGTGCGATTCCTTGCATCCGATGGGGCTTCGCACCAACTGGACTTTGACGGTTAGTTGTGTAGTCATATTCAAACTCCCGCTCAGACAAACAGCTCTTCGACGGTCTTGCCGCGCTTGGCAGCAACAGCCGATGCGGTCGTCGACTTGGTCAACGCGTCCAGCGTGGCGCGCACCATGTTGTAGGGGTTGGACGAACCGTGGCTCTTGGCCACGATATCGGTGATCCCCATCACTTCGAAGACAGCGCGCATCGGTCCACCGGCGATGATTCCGGTTCCCTTGGGAGCTGGCGCCATCATCACGGACGCCGCACCATGGTGGCCAGTCACGTTGTGATGAATAGTGCCGTTGCGCAGTGAAACCTTGTTCAGGTTACGGCGCGCCTCTTCCATGGCCTTCTGCACTGCAGCCGGCACTTCCTTGGACTTGCCTTTGCCCATGCCAACACGGCCATCGCCGTCACCGACCACGGTCAACGCGGCGAAACCAAGAATACGGCCGCCCTTGACGACCTTGGTCACGCGATTGATCGCGATCATCTTTTCGCGCATGCCGTCTTCTGGACCGTCACCCTGCGCTCTTGCCTGAAATTTAGCCATGATTGTTTCCGATCCGCTTAGAACTGCAAGCCAGCTTCACGCGCCGCGTCAGCCAGCGCCTTGACACGGCCGTGATACGCAAAGCCAGCGCGATCAAACGCTACTTTTTCCACGCCCGCCGCTTTCGCCTTCTCGGCAATGCGCTTGCCAACCGCCTGCGCGGCGGCGGCGTTGCCACCTTTGCCAGCCGAGCCGGTCAGTGCGCTTCGTACATCCGCCTCGTTGGTCGAGGCGGAGGCCAGCACCTTGCTTCCATCGCCAGAAATGACACTGGCATAGATGTGCAGATTGGTACGGTTCACGGTGAGACGCGGAACGCCCTGGATGGCGATACGGATCCGGGTCTGGCGAGCCCG
Organism: Burkholderiales bacterium; assembly: GCA_011391155.1. Lineage (GTDB taxonomy): Bacteria > Pseudomonadota > Gammaproteobacteria > Burkholderiales > Burkholderiaceae_C > JAABQG01. Next base: position 20,928 of record JAABRA010000219.1, on the reverse strand, counting down.
GCGCAGACGTTGCTCTTTTTTGGTCAACATGATGCCGCTCCTTATTTCTTCTTGGTCTCTTTGATCGTGATCTTCTCATCCGAGTAACGGATGCCTTTGCCCTTGTAGGGCTCAGGAGGGCGAATGGCACGAATCTCGGCAGCCACCTGACCCACACGCTGGCGATCGGCACCCTTGATCAGGATCTCTGTCGGCGTTGCCGTCTGGACAGTGATGCCTTCTGGCATGTCTTTGTTGACGGGGTGAGAGTATCCCACCGTCAAGCTCAATTTCGAGCCTTGCGCCTGGGCCTTGTAGCCCACGCCGACCAGGTTCAGCTTCTTCTCGAAGCCCTTGCTCACCCCGACGACCATGTTGTTCACCAGCTGACGCATGGTGCCACTCATGGCGTTGGCTTCGCGGGATTCGTTGGCCGGGGTGAAGGTCAGCTTTCCGGCATCGCTCACCACGGTAACCAGCATGTTTTGGGCCAGCAGCAATGTGCCACCAGAGCCTTTGACACTGATCTGATCTTCCTTGATCGAGACGTCCACACCAGCGGGGACGGTGACAGGCATTTTTCCTACACGGGACATTTCAGCTTCTCCTCAATGCCGCGGTCAAGCCACGTAACACAAAACTTCGCCACCGACACCGGTAGCGCGCGCCTTGCGATCAGTCATGACACCCTTGGGTGTCGTCACGATCGCCACACCCAAGCCGTTCATCACGGTCGGAATGGCGTCGTGGCCTTTGTAGACGCGCAGGCCGGGACGGCTTACGCGCTCGATACGCTCGATGACGGGACGTCCGGCGTAGTATTTCAGGGTGATTTCCAGCTCGGCCTTGCCGTCAGTGGACTTGACCTGGAATCCGTCAATGTACCCCTCGTCTTTCAGCACCTGCGCAATTGCCACCTTCACCTTGGAAGACGGAATCAGTACAGTTGCCTTGGCAACCATTTGCGCGTTGCGAATGCGGGTCAACAGGTCGGCAATGGGATCACTCATGCTCATGTCAAATCTCCTGCCGATTACCAGCTTGCCTTGACGATACCGGGGATATCGCCTGCAAATGCCATTTCACGAATCTTCGAGCGACCCAGTCCAAACTGGCGGAAGGTGCCGCGCGCGCGCCCCGTGATCGCACAGCGGTTGCGCTGACGCGTCGGGTTGGCGTTGCGCGGAAGCTTTTGCAGCCCCAGGCGGGCGGCGGCCCGCTCTTCGTCGCTGCGCTTTGCGTCATTCGCGATAGCCTTGAATTCCGCGTGTTTTTTCGCGTACTTGGCGACCAGTTTGTCCCGCTTGAGCTCGCGCTCAATTAAAGCCATTTTTGCCACAGGTCACCTCAGTTCTTGAACGGGAAACGGAAGCCAGCGAGCAGTGCCTTGCACTCTTCGTCGGTTTTGGCCGTCGTCGTGATGCTGATATTGAGGCCGCGCAAGGCGTCAACCTTGTCGTACTCGATTTCAGGGAAAATAATCTGCTCTTTGACGCCGACGTTGTAGTTGCCGCGACCGTCAAATGCACGACCGGAAATACCGCGGAAGTCCCGGACGCGCGGCAATGCCACGGTCACGAAGCGATCCAGGAATTCATACATCTGCACGCCACGCAAGGTGACCATGCACCCAATGGCCTGGCCCTCGCGGATCTTGAATCCGGCAATGGCTTTCTTGGCCTTGGTCACCACAGGCTTCTGGCCGGCGATCTTGGTCAGGTCGCTAACGGCGCTGTCCATGACTTTCTTGTCAGCGACTGCCTCGCTCACACCCATGTTAAGCGTGATCTTCGACAGACGCGGAACCTGCATCGGCGATTTGTAGCCAAACTTGGCCATCATCTCGGGAGCGATCTTTTCGCGATAAATTTGCTGCAGTCGTGCCATGGTCATGCCACCTTGATTTCTTCGCCGCTGGACTTGAAGACGCGCACGCGCTTGCCATCAGCCAGGAGTTTGATGCCCACGCGGTCAGCCTTGCCGGTTGCCGCATTGAAAATGGCCACATTCGACTGGTGAATCGGCATGGTCTTCTGCACAATGCCGCCAGGCGCGCCTTTGAGCGGATTGGGCTTGGTGTGCTTTTTCACCATGTTGATACCGTCAACCACCAGCATCGAGTCGTCCTTGCGCAGCGAAACCTTGCCGCGCTTGCCCTTGTCGCGCCCGGTGATCACGATGACTTCGTCGCCTTTGCGAATCTTGTTCATGACGTGTCCTTACAGAACTTCAGGAGCCAGGGACACGATCTTCATGAACTTCTCGGTACGCAGTTCACGCGTGACCGGGCCGAAGATGCGGGTGCCGATGGGCTCCAATTTGGCATTCAGCAACACTGCTGCGTTGCCGTCGAATTTGACCAGGGAGCCGTCGCTGCGACGAATACCCTTGGCCGTGCGAACCACCACTGCGCTGTAAACCTCGCCTTTTTTGACGCGGCCACGCGGAGCGGCTTCCTTGATGCTCACCTTGATGATGTCGCCAACACTGGCGTAGCGACGCCTGGACCCGCCGAGCACCTTGATGCACAGGACGGACTTCGCGCCGGTGTTGTCGGCAACGTCTAACCGAGATTCTGTCTGGATCATTTCAATATTCCCAACTTGCACCCGCTGCGCCCGGCAAGCAAGGCACATCAGATCAGTCTTGGGCCCGTCGTCCACGCCATGAACCACTCACGACGCTTTTGCTGGGCAGAAACTTGCGCCTTTTCAAGCGAAGCCTCGAATTATTGCAAAAGTCAAGGATGCTGTCAAGCACCTTCATTGAGGAAGTTCAAGATATTTCCGGGCGAGGGCTTCAAAGGGGGCTATTTCAGCGTCGCGCCCCGTCTCTTCCTCCACGATGACGCCAACTTCGGCGGCGATGCGCCCCGCGAGGCGGGCGTCGAGAAAGAGCAGGCGGGCACGGCGGGGCCAGAACGTCCTCGACCGTGCGCGCATATTCATGCCGGACGGCGAACCGCACCATGGCCCCGGTCAGGCCGCCCCCCAACGCATGCTGCACACCCGGCAGGGCCAGCACGGCAGCCGCCTCACTGCCGTACCGCGAAACCCCCGGAGCCCCGTTCAAGGGTCGGGCACGGGCCGCTTGCCCCTCCGCCCCCACCAGACGAAACTGGTTGCTGACCCCGCCAGCCTTTGAAGGCAGCAACGCTTCATCCATGCATTTTTGAAGCACGTCTTCGGCCATGGCGCGGTACGTCGTCCATTTCCCCCCGGTCACGGTCACAAGCCCGCTCGGACTGAGCCTGACCGTATGCTCCCGGCTCAGGCCCTTGGTGTCATCGTCGGACTCGTGGGTGGCCTTGACCAGCGGTCGCAGGCCCACCCAGCAACTGCGTACATCACCGCGCGTCGGGGCACGGCTCAGGTAACGTGAAGACTCGCTCAGGATAAACGCCACTTCCTCGGCAAAGGGCCGAGGTTCCCGCGCCAGGTCATGGCGCGGCGTATCCGTGGTGCCCAGAATCACCTTGCCCAGCCATGGCACGGCAAACAGCACCCGGCGATCCGCCGTCTTGGGCACCAGCAGCGCATGGTCTCCTGGAAAAAACACGATCCACCACCAGATGAACGCCCTGGCTGGGCGCCACCATGGGACGCACCGGCCGGCCCGTGGCCTCGCCATCCTTCTGGCGCAGGTCGTCCACCCAGACCCCGGTCGCGTTGATCACGCAGCGGGCCCGAAGCGCACAGGTTCGACCGGTTTCACGATCCATGCTGACCACGCCGGCGATTTTCCCCGCCTCGTGAATCAATTCCGTCGCCGCGCAGTGGTTCACCAGCAACGCGCCTTGCGCCGCCGCCGTGCGGGCCAGTGCGAGCGCCACCCGCGCGTCGTCGAACTGCCCGTCCCAATACTTCACGCCGGCCAGAAGCCCCCGGGGCTGGACACCAGGCAGACACTGCAGGGTCTGCTGACGGCTCAGGAATTCAGTGCTGCCCAGGCCGTCCCGCCCGGCCAGAACGTCATACATCTTGAGGCCGACCCCGTAAAACGGGGCCTCCCACCATTGATAGGCCGGCATCACGAAGGCCAGCGGCTGCGCCAGATGCGGCGCGTTGTGCAGCAAATGGGCCCGCTCATGCAGGGCCTCGCGCACCAGCGGCAGATTGCCCTGCGCCAGCTAGCGCACGCCCCCATGCACCAGTTTGGTGACGCGCGACGAAGTGCCTGCGGCAAAGTCGTGCGACTCGACCAGCACCACGCTGAAACCCCGCAGCGCCGCATCCAGCGCCACGCCCAGCCCGGTGGCGCCACCGCCGACGATGGCCGCATCCCATTCGCGATCATCCCGAAGCCCCGCCAACAGGTCCTCGCGCCGCGTCCACCGGGGAGGACTGGCGGTTTTCATCCGGCGTGAGCCATCGCCCAGCCCTTGGCACGCTCCACGGCCTGCCGCCAGCGCGCCAGACGTTGGGTACGTGCATGCGGGCTCAAGATCGGCTCAAAGCGTCGGTCCACCGCCCAGTGCGCCGAGAGTTCATCCGCCCCGCTCCAGAAGCCCGTGGCCAGCCCACCCATATAGGCCACGCCGAGCGCCGAGGTCTCCGTCACCCGGGGACGCACGACCGGCACACCCAGAAAATCCGCCTGCATCTGCATCAGCAAGTCATTACGGCTGGCGCCGCCATCCACGCGCAGCTCCTTCAGGGCAATGCCTGAATCGGCCGCCATCGCGCCAAAAACATCGGCCACCTGCCAGGCGATGGCTTCAAGCGCAGCGCGGGCAATATGGGCACGGGTGGTGCCGCGGGTCATGCCCAGCAAGGTACCGCGGGCGTGACCGTCCCAATCCGGCGTTCCGAGCCCGGTAAAGGCCGGCACCAGGTAGACATCGCCGGTGTCCGGCACGCTGGCCGCGAGCGCCTCGACGTCCGCCGCCGAGCGGATGACCCCCAGCCCGTCGCGCAGCCACTGCACAGTCGCGCCCGCCATGAAAACCGAGCCTTCCAGCGCGTACGCCGTGCGACGCGGCGCCTCTGCCGGACCTTGCCAGGCCACGGTGCTCAGCAACTGGTTGCGGCTGGTCACCGGTGCCGTTCCGGTGTTCATCAGCATGAAACAACCCGTGCCGTAGGTATTCTTGGCCATGCCTGGCGCAAAGCAGGCCTGGCCAAACAAGGCGGCCTGCTGGTCCCCCGCCAGCGCGGCAATGCGTACCGGCTCGCCCAGCAGGGCGGCATCGGTTTCGCCGAGCACGCCACTGGAAGGCACCACCTGCGGCAGCACGCTGGCGGGAATGTTGAACAGGCGCAGCAGCTCAGCGTCCCAGCGCAGCGTGTGGATGTTGAACAGCAGGGTGCGCGAGGCGTTGCCCGCATCGGTTGCGTGGACCCGGCCTCCCGTCAGCTTCCAGACCAGCCAGCTGTCCACCGTGCCGAATGCCAGCTCGCCGCGCTCGGCGCGCTGGCGGGCGCCAGGCACATGCGCCAGCAACCACTCCAGCTTGGTGGCGGAGAAATACGCATCCAGCATCAGCCCGGTCTTGCGCTGGATCAGCCCGACCAGGCCCCGCGCCCGGAGCTGCGCGCAACGCTGCGCCGTGCGCCGGTCTTGCCAGACGATGGCCGGCGCCACAGGCTCTCCGGTGACCCGGTCCCACAGCACCGTGGTTTCACGCTGGTTGGAAATGCCGATCGCCGCAAGCGCCCTGGCGCTCACGCCGTGCCGGGCCAGCACCTCCCGCACAACTCCCAGCTGCGATTGCCAGATCTCGCCGGCGTCGTGTTCGACCCACCCCGGCTGGGGAAAGCACTGCCCGAATTCACGTTGCGCCACGGCCACGATCTGTCCCGTGCGGTCAAACAGCATGGCACGGGAACTGGTGGTGCCCTGATCGATCGATAGCATGTAGTCCATGAGCATGAAGCGTAACGCAAAGCGCTTCGCCGATCCAGGCCAGCCAGCCGGGCCCGAACTGCGGCCTGCCGGCAAACTCGCACAGGGAAGCCACAAACGACGACAATTTGATTCCCTGGCGGGTCCGCTTTTTCCCGGTCCCGACCTTGATGGAATGCAAACGGCTTTGACCTCATGACCACACACATCACTTTCATCGGCGGCGGCAACATGGCCAGCGCCATCATCGGCGGGCTGCTCAGGCAGGGCATGAGCGCAAGGCAGATCGACGTGGTCGAGCCCTATGCCGAGGCGCGTGACAAGCTGTCGTCGCAATTCGGCATCACCGCACTCCACGGACCGGGGCCGGCGCTGGCCAAGGCTTCACTCGTGATCTGGGCGGTCAAACCGCAGGCCTTCAAGGAGGCGGCCCTGCAAACCCGTTTTCATACCAAACAGGCCCTGCATCTGAGCGTGGCCGCCGGCATCCGCAGCGACAGCATTGCCAGCTGGCTGGGCACGCAGCGCATCGTCCGGGCGATGCCCAACACACCGGCCCTGGTCGGCAAGGGTATGACCGCCCTGTTTGGCCGCCCTGCGGTCACCGCCGAAGACCGGCAGGTGGTCGAGCACGTGATCGCGACCACCGGACAGTTCCTCTGGGTCGAACCGGAGAGTCAGCTCGACGCGGTGACCGCCCTGTCGGGCTCCGGCCCGGCCTATGTGTTTTATTTCCTCGAAGCCATGACCCAGGCGGGCGCCGACATGGGGCTCCCGCGCGAGCAGGCCCACCGGCTCGCTGTCGGCACTTTCGTGGGCGCATCCGAGCTGGCCCGCGCCTCCGACGAACCGCCCGAGGTGCTGCGCCAGCGCGTCACCTCCAAGGGCGGCACCACCCATGCGGCCATCACGTCGATGGAACAGGACAACCTGAAGAACCTGTTCATGCGCGCGTTGCACGCGGCCAAACACCGGGCGCGCGAACTGGGTGACGAGTTCGGGGCCTGAAACCCAAACCCCGGGCGGTCAACGTCTACCGCAGCAGGTACGACAACGCCACCCCGACAAAGACCGTGAAGCCCAGCCAGTGGTTGAGCCGGAAGGCCTTGAAGCAGCCCTCGCGGCTTCGCGCCCGGATCAGCGTGTAGTGCCACGCCACCTGCGCCAGCGCAACACCATTCGCAACCAAATAGATAGCATCTGAAGACCATTTGGCGCTGGGATAAGCCCAAATTGACAAGTAAATCAGGTAGAAAGCCATGACGGCGGCCACGTCGAAGCGCCCGAGCGTGATCGCCGAGGTCTTCATGCCGATGCGCAGGTCGTCGTCGCGGTCCACCATCGCGTATTCGGTGTCGTAGGCCAGCACCCAGAACAGGTTGCCCAGCAACAGCCCCCAGGCCAGCCACGGCACGCCGCCGGTGACGGCGGCAAAGGCCATCGGAATGCCGAAGCTGAAGGCCACGCCCAGCACCGCCTGCGGCATCGACACAAAACGCTTGGCATAGGGATAGGCCAGCGTGATCGCCAGTGCTGCGAACGACCAGGCCACGGTCGCCGCGTTGGTGGTCAGAACCAGGCCGAATGCCACCAAAGCCAGCGCCGCGCCCAGAACCAGCGCCTCTTTCACGCTGACTTTGCCGCTGGTCACCGGCCGCTGGGCGGTGCGCTTGACGTGGCGGTCGAACTCGCGGTCCGCCACGTCGTTGATGCAGCATCCGGCGCTGCGCATGAGGATGGTGCCCAGCGTGAACACGGCCAGCAGATGCCAGCCCGGAAAGCCGCCAGCCGCGATCCACAGCGCCGACAGCGTCGGCCACAGCAGCAGCAGCCAGCCGGCCGGCCGGTTCCAGCGGATCAGGTCCAGGTAAAGACGCAGCTTTCCGCGCATGGCTGACCCTGGGACGCGTCAGGAAAGCCGCGTCACGCCCGGCAGTTCGCAGGCGTAGATCGCGTTGCGCAGCGCAGCAATCGCCTCGTAGCGCGTAAAACTGCGCCGCCAGGCCAGCACCACGCGGCGCGTAGGCGGGGCGGCACCCTGCGCGTCAGTGATGGGCAGGTACTTGACGAAGGCATCCTCGTCCTTGCGGCGCTTGCGGCCCGCACTCAGCGCCTCTTTCGGTACCGACAGACGCGGCACCAGCGTCACGCCCATGCCGGCGGCCACCATGTGCTTGATGGTCTCCAGCGAGGAGCCTTCGAAGCTGCGGCGGATGCCCTCGGCGTTGCTGGCAAAGCGCGCGAACTCGGGGCAGACCTCCAGCACATGGTCGCGAAAGCAGTGGCCGGTGCCCAGCAGCAGCATGGTTTCGCTCTTGAGCTGCGCGGACGTCACCGACTTCAGCGTCGCCAGCGCGTGGTGGCTGGGCAAGGCCGCCATGAAGGGCTCGTCGTACAGCGCCGCGATGGCCAGGCCCGTGTCTGGAAACGGCTCGGCCAGGATGGCGCAGTCGATTTCGCCGGTGCGCAGCATCTCCAGCAGCTTGACAGTGAAGTTTTCCTGCAGCATCAGCGGCATCTGGGGCGACATCGTGATGACCTTGCGCACCAGATCGGGCAGCAGGTAAGGGCCGATGGTGTAGATCACGCCGAGCTTGAGCGTCCCGGCCAGCGGGTCCTTGCCGCGTTTGGCGATTTCCTTGATGGCGGCTGCCTGTTCCAGCACGCTTTGCGCCTGGCGCACGATTTCTTCGCCCAGCGGCGTGATCGCGACCTCGTTGGCGCTGCGCTCGAACAACTTGACCTCCAGTTCGTCCTCCAGCTTGCGGATGGCCACCGACAGCGTCGGCTGCGACACGAAGCACGCCTCGGCCGCCTTGCCGAAGTGCTTCTCGCGTGCCAGGGCGACGATGTATTTGAGTTCAGTGAGGGTCATGGATAGCGGATCGGGAACAGGGGCTCAGGCTTTCAGGAATTCCGATTTTCCTCCCAACCAGCGCGCGATGTGCCGGCGCGCCAGATCCGGGTGCTGGTCCAGCATGCGGGGGGCCAGGGCCCGCGCCCATTCCAGCAGCGCCGTATCGGTGGCCAGGTCGGCAAAACGCAGCAGTGCCGCCCCCGACTGGCGGGCTCCGAGAAACTCGCCGGGCCCGCGGATTTCCAGGTCGCGACGGGCGATCTCGAAGCCGTCGTTCGTCCCGGCCATGGCCTTGAGGCGCTCGCGCGAGGCCTCGCTCAGGCGGCTCCCTTCGGGCTGGCTGTAGAGCAGCACACAGGCCGAAGCCGCCGCGCCGCGCCCCACGCGTCCGCGCAGCTGGTGCAGCTGCGACAGGCCGAAACGCTCGGCATGCTCGATCACCATCAGCGAGGCATTCGGCACGTCCACCCCGACTTCGATGACCGTGGTGGACACCAGCACGCCAATCAAGCCGTCGCTGAACAGCGACATCACCGCCCTTTTCTCGGCCGGCGCCATGCGCGAGTGCAGCAGCCCGACCAGCACGCCAGGCAGTGCGGCGGACAGCTCCGCATGGGTGGCGGTGGCGTTGCCCAGGTCCAGCGCCTCGCTCTCCTCGATCAGCGGACAGACCCAGTAGACCTGCCGCTCCTGCGCCAGCTGGCCGCGGATGCGCTCAATGACCTCGTCGCGCCGGCGGTCGGACACCACTTTCGTGATGATCGGCGTGCGCCCGGGCGGCAGTTCATCCAGCGTGGAGACGTCCAGATCGGCGTAGTAGCTCATGGCCAGGGTGCGCGGGATAGGAGTGGCGGTCATCATGAGCAGGTGCGGATCCATCGCCACCGAATGCGACTCGCCCCGACCCTGCACCGACCCCAATCCTTCTTCAGGCTGGTCCTGGCCTGTCTTGAGCCTGGCGACGGGTCGAAGCAGGTCCAGCGCCGGCCCTTCGACAAGCTCAGGGCGCAGGGATTGAGGCTCACCGCCCAGGGTTTCCGGGTTCATCTTGCTGCGCAGTGCCAGCCGCTGGGCCACGCCAAAGCGGTGCTGCTCGTCGATGATGGCCAGCGCCAGACGCCGGAACTTCACCTGCTCCTGGATGACCGCGTGCGTACCCACCACCAGCGCCGCTTCGCCGGACTCGATCAGCTCCAGCATCGCCCGGCGTTCCTTCTTCTTCTGGCTGCCGGTCAGCCACGCCACCTGGATGCCCAGCGGCTCCAGCCAGCCAATCAGCTTGCGGAAGTGCTGCTCGGCCAGGATCTCCGTCGGCGCCATCAGCGCGCACTGCCAGCCCGCGTCGATCGCAAGGGCAGCAGCCAGCGCGGCCACCACCGTCTTGCCCGAACCCACATCGCCCTGCAACAGGCGGTGCATGGGCACGGGGCGGGCCAGGTCTGTCGCGATTTCTTCGCCGACGCGGCGCTGGGCACCGGTCAGCGCAAAAGGCAGCGCCGCCAGCAACTGTTCGTGCAGGGGCGCAGACCGTCTGGAAGAAGACAACCCCGGTTCAGGATAAGGCGACTCCCGATCGGGCTGAGCCTGTCGAAGCCCTTCGGCCGGCTCAGGCTGAACGGACCAGTGGGTGAGAAGGCGAACCGGGGAAACCTCCGGCACCAGCACCGGCGCCCTCAATTGCGCGCGCTCCCGCTTGGCCGTCAGTTGCGACAACTGCTGCGCCAGCAGTTCCTCGGCTTTGAGGCGTTGCCAGGCCGGATGGCTGCGCTCTTCGAGCTGGGCCATCGAAACATCCGGCGTCGGTTGGTGCAAAAACAAGAGCGCATCACGAAGATTCCACGCTGGGATGAGGCCGTTTTTTCTCAAAATATCTGCCGCAAGCGTCTCGGACAGGTCCGCCCGCGCCAGCCCACCCGCCACCGCGCGGCGCAAATAGGCCTGTGGCAGCCCAGCTCCTGTGGAATACACCGGCGTCAACGCCGTGGGCAGCTCGTCGCCGGCGGCGTGAAAGCTCGGGTGCATCATCGCCAGGCCCATGAAGCCGCCGCGCACCTCACCCCGCGCCCGGATGCGGGTGCCCACCGCCAGCGCCTTCTGCTGCGACGGGTAGAAGCTGAAAAACCGCAGCACACAGGTGCCGGAGCCGTCATCCACCGTCACCAGCAGCTGGCGGCGCGGGCGATGGTTCACCTCGCACGCCGTCACCGTGGCCTCGATCTGCACCACATCGCCCTCGCGCGCGTCGCGCAGCCGCACGATGCGGGTTTCGTCCTCGTAGCGCAGCGGCAGGTGCAGCGCCAGGTCGATGTCGCGCACCAGCCCGAGCTTGCGCAGCGCCTTCTGGGGCGCCGTGAGCGCTCGGGCAGGCTGATCGGGCAGCGGTTCGGTGGGGCGCGCGGACATGCCCGGCATTGTCCATCGGACCGCGAGGCACCGTCTGCAGGAGAATCGCCGCTTTCAAGGAAATTGCATGAAAATGGCCTGTCCCCAGCGTCGAACGGTCATGCTTCGCTATGGTTTTCAGGCCATGCATGCCCCCTTCCTCGCCCGTGTCGTTCGAAGTGCGGCGGTCCGCAAGGATTCCCGGGCCTGACGCCCCGGGCCCTTGGCCGGCCCGAAGGTTGACGCAAGGCACCGCAGCACGAATTACATTTGCTTGCGCGCTGGCGCCGGCCGGATGCTAATCTGCCTGGACTACGCGGACAACCCATGGCCTCACCTGAAAATCAGTTCACGCACGCCACGAGCCCGGTGCCCATCGCTGGCGACCTCCTGCTGGACAGCCTGACCGGCGACTACAAGGCGGGCGGCGCCCTGGGCACGGGAGCCATCCTGAGCTACAGCTTTCCCTGGAGCAATTCCGGTGCCGCCGTCTGGGCCACCGATCCTTCCTACTCGAGCCTGAACGAGCCGGCCACCGGCTTCGGCCTGGACCAGATGCAGCAAACCGCCTTCCGCGCGGCGCTGGCGACCTGGAGCCAGGTGGCCAATATCCAGTTTGTCGAGGTGGCAGATACCCCGACGTCGGTCGGCGAAATTCGTGTGGCCTGGACCCAGCTACCCAACCCGGCTTCCGACGCCTGGACGTGGCAGAGCGAAGACTATTGGGCCAGCGCCAGTGATATCTGGCTTTCGGACGTGCTGATGGGCGGCCAGCCAGACACCGATTGGCAAGCCGGCGGCTTTAACTACACGGCGTTGATCCATGAGATCGGACACGCCCTGTGGCTGGAGCATCCCTTTGAAGGCACCGCGCCGCTGCCTGCGGCCTACGACAGTAATCAGTACACGGTGATGTCGTATACGGATCACCCGCACCACCTGTTTGTCCAATACCATCCCGCGATCCTGAAGCCCGATGGCTCCTGGACTGTGTCGTGGGACGTGGTGCCCGTCAGCCCGTCTACGCCCATGCTGCTGGACATCGCCGCCCTGCAGAGCGTGTACGGCGCCAACATGACCTGGCACACCGGCGACGATACCTACAGCTTCGATCCGGCCCATCCATTCATCATGACCCTGTGGGATGCCGGGGGTATCGACACGATTTCTGCCAGCAACTTCCAGACCGATTGCCGGATCGACCTGCGCGAGGGCCATTTTTCGACCCTGCCGATCCTGCCGGACCCGTCAATCACCGGTCTGGCTGAACCGCCACTGGTGCCGCCGCTGCCCACCGACTACGACGGCACCGACAACCTGGCCATCGCCTGGGGGGCAGTGTTCGAGAACGCCATGGGCGGCAACGGCAATGATCTGCTGACGGGCAACGACCAGGACAACCGCCTGGAGGGCGGCCGGGGCGCCGACACGCTGATGGGCGGCGCTGGACATGACACCCTCGCCCCCGGCCTGGGCAATGACAGCGTCGATGGCGGCGCCGGCACCGACACCGTGCTCCTGCCGATGTTCCCCAACGTGTTCAACCTGAGCGAGCGAACGCCTGGACAGGTCAGCGGCAGCTACGCCGGCTATAGCCTGAACCTCAACGATGTGGAATTCGTGCAGTTCGGCAGGCCTCCGTCCACCGAGGACCCGGAAAGATTCCAGACTACCCTCGCTTTGGGCGAACTGGTCGCCGGCGCGGCCCAGCTGCAGCTCGGGCGCCTGACCGACCTTTACCTGGCCTTCTTCGGCCGGGCCCCGGATGTGGGCGGGCTGGAATACTGGCAGGAGAGGCTGCTCGAAGAAGGACGGGACTTTGCCACCATCTCCAGGGACTTCGCCTGGAGCACGGAAGCCCAGGCCCTGTTCCCGGCCACCGGCAGCAACCGGGACTTCGTGCAGACTGTCTATGTCAACAGCTTCGGGCGCCAGCCCGATGCCAGCGGCTGGGACTACTGGACCGGCCGGCTCGATGGCCTGGGCGTGACCGACCTGAACGACCGCGGAGTTTTCGTGGGCGAAGTCATCCTGGGGGCGTATGCGCCTTCCAGCGGCGAAGAAGACCGGGCCTTGCTGACCCACCGGCATGACGCCGCGCTGTATTACGTCAACAAGCTGGCGGTTGATCCGGCCGAAGGCTTTGATGCGGCCATCAACGCCCTGCTGGCCCGGGTCACGGGAAATGCGACCACCGAAGACAAGGCCGAGGCCGTGATCGACTACGTCTTTGCCAACCCTATCACCCTGACCGGCATCATGGGCAATGCAGCACTGCTGGATTTGATCTGGGGCACTTGAGCCTCGGGGTGCGAAGCAGCACTCGGCGCGCGAACGCCATGAACCGATGTAGACGCAAAACTGCCAGTTGACAAGAAAAATATGCCGCTTCCCAGCGTCGCTCGGTCACAGCTTGCTATATATTTAGTTGGTTCAGGGCACTTTCCGCTTTGAAATTCCGCGCGGCGGCGCCGTCAGGCGCCATTGCCGGGCCCGGTCAATCCGGAACGGATCGGCGTCACCTTTGTTGTTGCCAGCACCTTGGCAAGCACCATGCTAAGCTGGCACGCTCAATGGTGCGACCACCTGGCCAGCGCCGTTTTTGCCCTTACCCCCTGAACAAGGAGACGCCCATGTCCGGCCTGCTGCCCCACGTCGATCCCGACGGCCTGCTCGAATTCTCCGTGGTTTATACCGACCGCGCCCTCAATCACATGTCCAAGAGCTTCCAGGGCGTGATGAAGGACATCTCCAGCATCCTGAAAGAGGTCTACCACGCCCATTCGGCCGTGCTGGTGCCCGGCAGCGGCACTTTCGGCATGGAAGCGGTGGCGCGCCAGTTTGCCGGCGACAAAAAGGTGCTGGTCATCCGCAACGGCTGGTTCAGCTTCCGCTGGACGCAGATTCTGGACATGGGGCGCATCCCCGCCGAGTCCACCGTGCTCAAGGCGCGCCGGGTGAATGACAGCAAGCAGTCGCCCTGGGTGCCCGCGCCCATCGCGGACGTCGTGGCTGCGATCCAGGAAAAGAAGCCCGATGTCGTCTTTGCCCCGCACGTGGAGACCGCCAGCGGCATGATCCTGCCCGACGACTACCTGCGCGCCGTTGCCGATGCGGTCCACGAGGTCGGCGGCCTTTTCGTGCTGGACTGCATCGCCTCGGGCGCGATGTGGGTCAACATGGAGGCCACCGGCGTGGACGTGCTGGTCAGCGCGCCGCAAAAGGGCTGGAGCAGCTCGCCGTGCTGTGCCATGGTCATGCTCAGCGCCCGCGCCCGCGCCGCCATCGACGCGACCACCAGCACCAGCTTCGCCTGCGACCTGAAGAAGTGGCTGCAGATCATGGAAACCTACGAGGGCGGCGGCCACGCCTACCACGCCACCATGCCAACCGACGCGCTCACGCGGCTGCGCGAAGTGATGAAAGAAACGCAGGCCTACGGCTTCGAGAAGGTGCGCGCCGAACAGATGGACCTGGGCGCCAAGGTGCGCGCGCTGTTCGAGAGCCGCGGCATTCCCAGCGTGGCGGCCGAGGGCTTCAAGGCGCCTGGCGTTGTGGTCAGCTACACCGAGGATCCCGAGATCCAGTCCAGCCGAAAGTTCCTGGCCGAAGGCCTGCAGACTGCCGCCGGCGTGCCGCTGCAGTGCGACGAGCCGGCTGATTTCATGAGCTTCCGCGTCGGCCTGTTCGGCCTGGAGAAATGGCACAACGTGGACCGCACGGTCGGCCAACTGGCCGCCGCGCTGGACCGGCTGGGCATCGGCCAGCCGGAAGAAGCTGCTGTCGCGGCCTGAGCCGTACCGGCCCCATCGGTCAAACTGGGCCTCCTTCGCGGGGGCCTTTTTTCATTGAGGAGACTTTGATGACGATTTCCATGTATTCCGCCAGCGTGCCGGTGTTCACCACCCTGCTGGGCAACCTCGACCACTTTCTGGACAAGGCGCTGGCTGATGCGCAAACCCGCAAATACGACCCCGTCGTGCTGGCGCAAAGCCGCCTGGCCCCTGACATGCTGCCCCTGGCCCGGCAGGTGCTGATCGCCTGCGACGCAGCCAAGCTCTGTGTGGCGCGATTGGCCGGCGTCGAAGCGCCGGTGTTCGACGACACGGAAACCACCCTGACCGAACTCAAGACGCGGGTCCGGAAGACCCTGGAATTCCTGACCACCGTGACGCCGGCCCAGATCGACGGCACCGAGGACAGGGACATCACGTTCCCGGTGGGTCGTGAAGGCACCCGGACCATGAAAGGCGAGGCGTACCTGAAGCACTGGGCCACGGCGAACGCGTATTTCCATGTCTGCACGGCCTACGCCATCCTGCGCCACAACGGGGTGGCGTTGGGCAAGGTGGACTTTTTGCTGGGCAGCAAGGCGCCGGCCTGACGCCATTGCGAAAGCATCAGAACGCCCGGGCTGCCAGCGGAATCAGCAGCGACGCAAGGACCACCTGAAGCCCCAGCGCCAGCGCGGCCCAGGCGCCGGCGTCGGCGTTGACCTGCAGCGCGCGCGCCGCGCCGATGCCGTGCGCGGCGGTGCCCAGCGCAAAGCCGCGTGCCATCCAGCCGGTGCCGTCGATGCCGATGCCCAGGGCGTCGAACAGGTACTTGCCGCTCAGCGAGCCCACCATGCCGGTGACCACGGCGAACACGGCCGCCAGCGCCGGGATGCCGCCAATTTTCTCGGCCACACCCATCGCCACGGGCGCGGTGACCGACTTGGGGGCCAGCGACAGCACGATCTCCAGCGGCAGATCCATCGCCCAGGCCAGCCCCACCGCACTGCCCGCCGCCGCCGTGCCGCCAATCAACGCGGCCAGCAGGAAGCGGCCCCACTTCGCGCGCAGCGCCACACGGCGTTGCCACAATGGCCAGGCCAGCGCCACCACCGCCGGGCCCAGCAGGAAGTGAATGAATTGCGCGCCGGAGAAATAGGTGGGGTAGGCCGTGCCGGTGACGGTCAACCCGGCCGCCAGCGTCATCACGGACCACAACACCGGGTTGGCCCAGGGGGCCTGGTTCACGCGCGCGTAGAGGGCCTGCGCCAGCACGTACACCACCAGCGTGGCCGTCAGGCCGAACAGCGGCGTGGACGACAGATAGACCCAGAGTTGCACGAACTCGGTCATGGCGCGCCCCCGTCGCCAGCCGCCGCAGGGCGCTCCGGGGGGCTCCGGCGCATCAGCCCGCGCAGCACCAGCGCCGTAACCGCCAGCCCGACCCAGGTGGACAGCACGATGACCACCCCCATGCGCAAACCGTACTGCGTCAGCAGGCCCAGGTGCGTCATGACACCCACGCCCACGGGCACGAACAGCAGCGACAGGTGCGCCAGCAGGAACTCGGCCACGGCCGCCACCCGGTCGCGCACCTGGGGCCAGCGCAGGGCGCCCAGCAGCAAGACCATGCCAACCACCGGGCCCGGAAAAGGCAGGTTCAGCAGTCGCGCCAGCGCCTCGCCGGCCGACTGCAGGACCAGTAGCCACGCGAATCCCTGCAGGGCTTTCATGGGGTGTTGATCAGGCCGGACGCCGCGCCGGGCCGTCCCAGGCAAGGCTGGCGCCCGAGGGGCTGAGGCCCGAGGCTCCAAGCCTGCCTGCGCAGGTGTGGACGTGCCGAAGAGCCGGCGACTCTGGCGAAGGCACGTACAGTGACCCGGATGAAATGGCGGAGCGCGGGGGCAGCATTCCTAGAAACGCTCCAGCTCCGGGTGCTTGATCCGGCCGCCACGCACCAGCATCTTGCCGTACTCGGCACAGCGCTGCAGCGTCGGAATCACCTTGCCGGGATTAAGCAGGCCCTTGCTGTCGAAGGCGCGCTTGACGCCGAAGAACTGCTCGTTTTCCTCCACCGAGAACTGCACGCACATGCTGTTGAGCTTCTCGATGCCCACGCCGTGCTCGCCGGTCACGGTGCCGCCCATGGCCACGCTGGTTTCCAGGATATCAGCGCCGAAAAGCTCGCAGCGGTGCAACTGGTCCGGGTCGTTTGCGTCGAACAGGATCAACGGATGCAGGTTGCCGTCACCCGCGTGGAACACATTGGCGCAGCGCAACTGGTACTTTTTCTCCATTTCTGCAATCGCCAGCAGGATGTCGGCCACGCGCCGGCGCGGAATGGTCGAGTCCATGCACATGTAGTCGGGGCTGATGCGGCCACTGGCCGGAAAGGCGTTCTTGCGGCCGCTCCAGAATTTCAGGCGCTCGGCCTCGTCGCGGCTGACCGCAATGGCTGTCGCGCCGCAGCGGCGCAGCACCTCGCTCATGCGGCCGATTTCTTCTTCCACCTCTTCCGGCGTGCCATCGCTTTCGCACAGCAGGATCGCCGCAGCGGTCAGGTCGTAGCCGGCGTGCACGTAGTCTTCCACGGCGGCCGTCATGGGTTTGTCCATCATTTCCAGGCCGGCAGGAATAATGCCGGCGGCAATTACCGCCGCCACCGCATCGCCAGCTTTGCGGATATCGTCGAAGCTGGCCATGATGCAGCGCGCCAGCAAGGGCTTGGGCACCAGCTTGACCGTGACCTCGGTGGTCACCGCCAGCATGCCCTCGCTGCCGATGACCAGCGCCAGCAGGTCGTAGCCGGGCGCATCCAGCGCATCGCCGCCGAATTCCACCGCCTCGCCTTCGATGGTGAAGCCCTTGACTTTCAGAACGTTGTGCACCGTCAGGCCGTATTTCAGGCAGTGCACGCCGCCAGCGTTCTCGGCCACGTTGCCCCCGATGGTGCAGGCGATCTGGCTGCTGGGGTCGGGTGCGTAATACAGGCCGTGCGGCGCCGCCGCCTCGCTGATGGCCAGGTTGCGCACGCCACCCTGCACCACGGCGGTGCGACTGACCGGGTCCATCTTCAGGATCTTGTTGAATTTGGCGAGGCTCAGCGTCACACCCATTTTGTGCGGCATGGCGCCACCCGACAGGCCCGTGCCGGCACCTCGCGCCACCACCGGGACGTCGAGCGCGTGGCAAGTCTTCAGCACCGCCTGGACCTGTCCGTACGTTTCGGGCAGCGTCACGACCAGTGGGCGTTCGCGGTAGGCGGTCAGGCCGTCGCACTCGTAGGGGGTGGTGTCTTCCGGGGTGTAGAGGATGGCATGGGCGGGCAGCACGCCTTGCAGCGCGGTGACCACGCTTTGTTGCCTGGCGGCACGCCGCTGTCGCTCGGCCGGGCTTGAATCAGTGGAAGTGTTCATGCGGCAACTCTACGCGAGCTGGCCGATTTCGGGGTGACGTTTTTTTCAGGCCTTGTTGAAAGTGGCAAAGAATCAGCGGTCGCTCACCCCTTGCCCTTCCGGAAGGGGCGCGCATGACCTGCCAGTCAACTGTTCCCCAGCCTTTGCCTGCGCGAGATAGCCCGATCAGGCCTCAGTCAATCGCCGGCGGTGCGGGGTTTGCGGTGACGTGCGCGCACTGCGACGTTCTTCCAGCGCCGGTGAACCCAGTACCACTGTTCGGGGCGCCGCAGCACCAGCAGCTCCAGCGCCGCATTGAAGGCACGCGTGGTCAATCGGATCGCCTCCGTGGTGCTGGCGTGGTCGACCAGGGGAATCGGCGCCTCGAAGCGCAGCACGTGGCGCCCATCGGCATCGCGCCAGCTCGTCGCCGGCACCACCGGCGCGCCGGTGGCCAGTGCAATGATGGCCAGGCTCTTGAAGGTCCAGGCCGGGGTGCCAAAGAAATCGACCGATATCCCGTCGGGCGGACTGGCATGCTGATCGAAGGCGAAGACGATCGCATCGCCCTGCGCCAGGCGGTCGAGCATCAGATCGAGCGAGCCGCGCTTGGGCAGCACGCCAAAGCCGGCCTTCTGGAAGCGCCGCGTGACCAGCCGGTCGAACCACTCGGGCTTGAGCGCACGGCGCACGAAATGAAAGCGTCCCCGCATCTCCGGAAAGCCGCCAATGCCGGCGACCGTGGCCACTTCCCAGTTGCCGAAGTGACCGGTCAGCAGCAGCACGCCCTTGCCCTGTGCATGGGCGTCAGCGAAGGCCTCCTGATTCTCGATCCGGATCAGTGCCTGCTGTTGTGCCGGGGACAACCAGCGATCGCGCAGGAACTCCCCGAACAGCTTCCACAGGTGACCGTAGTGCGCCTGCGCCAGCGCGACGATGCCCGCCTCGTCCTGCGTATCGCCATAGACGCGCCGCAGGTTGTCGAGGATCACCCGGCGGCGCAGCGGCAGCAGGTGGTACAGGACTTTTCCGGCAAAGGGCACCGGCAATGGCGCGGGTTGCGTCACGGCCACCGCCGAGGCGCTGGTGCGATCGTGGGTCAATGACAGCGCAATCGGACCCAGGCGATGCCGGCCGGTGAGCAATTCCGCACGCTCCCCCAGCACCACCTGCGGCGCCCCGTAGCCGTCGCGCACGACCGAAAAATCATGGGGTTCGATCTGCGCCAGTGCAGCCTCTCGCGGAAACAGCTTGACACAGGCTTCCTTGGCCGCAAAGCGCGCGGCAAGGCTGGCCGCCCGGCCTTCGCCGTCGCCGGCATCGTCCAATTCCCGGGGCGTGAAGAAGCGAAGCAGGTCTGCCGGCGCGTTCTCGCGCAGCAGGCGTTCGATGCGCGCGATTTCAACCGAGTCGATGCCGCATCGCTGGGACGCCGGGACGGGCACCGTCATGGTCAAGCGGCACGCACCAGCAGCGCCGCATTGGTGCCGGCGAAACCGCGGCACAAAATGAGTGCGACCTTGCTGCGCGGTGCGCAAGGCAACGCCGAAACCTGCAGGCCCGCACAAGCTTCGTCGAGCGTGCGCAGCGTCGCGATGCCGGGAACGACATCGGCCTTGAGCGCTGCCAGCGCCAGCACCGTGTCCAGGATGCCGGCGGCTGCAATCAGGTGTCCGAAGGCCCATTTGAAACCAGTGACCGGCGGCATCGCGGCGCCGAACACGGTGCGCAGCGCGGCCGCTTCCGACACATCCGATTGCCGCGTGCCGTTGCCATGGGCGACGATCATGCCGACATCTGCGGGATGCAGGCCTGCGTCGTCCAGCGCCATCACAATCGCGCGCGCCAGGCCATCGCCATCCTCGCGGATGGCCAGCAGCCCCAGCCCTTCGCTCACAGACCCGCCGCCGAGCACCTCGCCCAGGACGGCCGCGCCGCGCTGCGCCGCCGACGCCGCCGTCTCAAGCATCAGCGCGCCGGCGCCTTCGCCAAAGAGGCTGCCGTCATGGGCGGCATCGAAGGGCCGCAGCGCCTCGCTCGCGATCAGTCCGACGCGGTGGTAATACAGCACCATCTGCGGCTCGATCGGCGTTTCGTGGCCGATCGCCACGACACGATCAGCCTCGCCGGCCCGCAGCGCCTCCATGGCTTCGATCACCGCCAGCGTGCCGCCCACGCTGTGGCTGGTGATGCAGGCGTTGGTGCCCTTGAGGTTGTACTGGATGCCAATGTGCCCCAGCACATTATTGGGCAGTGTGCGCAGCAGCCACATCGGATTGACGTTGTCCGACAAATCGCGCCCGAAGGACTGCATGTCACCGTTCGCTGCGGTCATCAAGGGAAAGAAGTCGTATTGGTTCTGGAAATTGCCCCCGCCCGAGCCAACGATGGCGCCGGTGCGGTCGTTGTACGGTGCGACGTTCTCAGGGTCCAGCGCGTCACGCCAGGCGACCAGCCCCGAGCTGTCGATCGCCTGGCTGGCCGCGTACAGGCCGACCAGATCGGTGCGACGGATCAGCTTGTGCAGTTTGCGATCGGCCACCAGAGCGCGGGGGTTGAGGTCGGCAATCTCGCCGGCGAGATGCGTGGGCCACGCCGAGGTGTCCCACTGGCGGATCGGCGCAATGGCCGTGCGCCCGGCCAGAACGACCTCAAGGATGTCTTGCGGGTGCATGCCGGCCGCGCAGACCGCGCCGGT
>JAABRA010000207.1 GCA_011391155.1 Burkholderiales bacterium | reverse complement strand
CCTGAGCAAAGACGGCATCAAGACCCTGTTTGCCGGGGATAGTGGCGGTCGTCGCGATTTCATTCGCAGCGCCTTTGCTGCCGCGGCGGCTGGCGCGGCAGCGTCCCGGGTCATGGCGCAGGGCCCGGTTGTGCCCGACGGCGGCGACCCGAACATTCTGGTTCCCACCGAAGCAGCCCGGGGACTTGGGCTGGGTGTAGCGACCGAAGGCTACGGCAGACCGTCAAAGTTCGAATCCAATGTTCAGCGGCGGAAAAGCCCGGGATTGACGCAGACCACCCAGGCTTCCGTCTCGTTTGCGCCTTTGCAGTCGATGTTCGGCATCGTCACGCCCAGCGGCCTGCATTTTGAGCGGCACCACCAGGGCTGGTGGGACATGGACCCTGCAAAACACCGCCTCATGGTCAATGGTCTTGTCCGCACGCCCAAGGTGTTCAGCCTGGACGACATCATGCGGCTGCCGGCGGTCTCGCGCTTTCACTTCATCGAATGCGGCGCCAACACGGCGGTCGAGTGGGGCCAGGTGGTCGTGCCCACTGTGCAGTACACGCACGGCATGATTTCCTGCAGCGAGTTCACGGGGGTGCCCTTGATCACACTGCTGGAACTCGCAGGGGCGGACGTGAAGAACGGCAGGTTTGTCCTGGCCGAAGGCGGGGACGGCGCGTCCTTGACGCGCACGATTCCGATGAGTCTGATCCTGTCCGGGGAAGTGATCGTTGCCTATGGCCAGAACGGCGAAATGCTGCGACCCGAGAACGGCTATCCGCTGCGTCTGGTGGTGCCGGGCGTCCAGGGCGTGAGCTGGGTGAAATACCTGCGGCGCGTCGAACTGGGCGACCAGCCCTATGCCACCAAAGACGAGGCCATTCATTACCTGGACCTGCAGCCCGACGGCACGCACCGGCAGTACACCAGCCTGCAGGAATGCAAGAGCGTGGTCACGACCCCGTCTGGCGGCCAGGTGCTGGGGGGCCGGGGGTTCTACAGCATCACCGGACTGGCCTGGTCCGGAAAAGGAAAAGTCAGGCGGGTCGATGTGTCGGTCGATGGCGGGCGCAACTGGCGTCCCGCCCGGCTGCAAACGCCCGTGCTGTCCAAGGCGCTGTCGCGCTTCAGCATCGACTGGGTCTGGGACGGCACGCCGGCCATCGTCCAGAGCCGCGCGACGGACGAAACCGGTTTCGTGCAGCCGACCTACCAGCAACTGCGCGCGGTGCGCGGCACGCGCTCGATCTACCACAACAACGCGATCCAGTCCTGGCTGGTCCAGGAGGATGGGGAGGTCCGTAATGTGCAGCTTTCGTGATGCCGTGCTCGCGGTTGGCTGGCTGACCGCGGCCTGCATTGCGGGGGCGCAGGGCGCAGGCAAATACCCTGGCGTCGGGCGCGACGCCACCGCAGCCGAACTCGCGGCCTGGGACACCGATGTGCGCCCTGATTTCAAGGGCCTTCCCAAGGGTTCAGGCACTGTGGCCCAAGGGCAGGTCATCTGGGAGGCGCGGTGCGCCCAGTGCCACGGCATCTTCGGCGAGTCCAACGAGATGTTCAGCCCGCTGATCGGCGGCACCACGGCCGATGACATGCGTGCCGGGCGGGTGGCTGCGCTGCAGGACCCCACGGCCCGTCGAACGACCTTCATGAAGCTGTCCTCGTTGTCCACGGTGTGGGACTACATCAACCGCGCCATGCCCTGGACTGCACCGAAGTCGCTCACCACTGACGAGGTCTACGCGGTGACGGGCTTCATGCTGAACCTCGCAGGCGTGGTGCCGGACGACTTCACGCTCTCCGACCGCAATATGGCCGAGGCCCAGGCCCGCCTGCCCAACCGCCATGGCATGCAGACCCGGCACGCCTTGTGGCCGGGCCCGGAGTTCGGCGGCACGACCCAGCCCGACACCGCGAATGTCGCCTGCATGCGGAACTGTTCAGGCCTGCCGCGACTCTCATCCGTCCTGCCGGACGCGGCGCGCAACGCATACGGCAACTTGCAGGAACAAAACCGAAGCGTTGGACCGCAGCGCGGGCTTGACTCCAGCAAGTCCGGCTCGACACGCATACCCGCCGGGCCCCTTCATGACCAGGGCCTGCCATCGCAAGCAAAGTGAGGTAATTCGCCTACACGACGGCATGACTTGTCGCGCTTCGCTCGCAGCGGCCCTGGTCCGGTCCAAGGGCCAGGCGCGTTGCCGGGCTTGATTCAGGGGGGGGCGAGCAGCCCGCGCCGGGTTCGGGATTACACCAATATTCGTTTCAACTTATGTGCTTAATATTCGAGCAATCAAGGAGATCTGATATGCAAACTCGTCGCGAAACACTCAAGCAAAGCGCCCTGGTGGCCGGTCTGCTGGCCGCCACCGGTCTGTTTCCCCAGTACGCCCACGCGGCCTTCAACAAGGCCGCCTTTGAAGCCAAGAACATGGCCGAGGCGCTGAAGGCGCTCGGTGTGGGCGCACCCGTTGAAAGCAAGGACGTCACCCTCACCGCCCCGGACATTGCCGAAAACGGCGCGGTGGTTCCGATTGGCGCCAGCACCGCCCTGCCGGGCGTCAAGCGCATCCTGTTCCTGGTCGAAAAGAACCCCTCGGTGCTGGTGGGCGTGTTCAACCTGAGCGACAGCGTGGATGCCAACGTGGCCACGCGCACCAAGATGGGCCAATCGTCCGATGTCTACGCAGTCGCGATCATGGGCGACGGCAAGGCGCTGTACGCAAAGAAGGAAGTCAAGGTCACGCTCGGCGGCTGCGGCGGCTGATCCGGGC
>JAABRA010000206.1 GCA_011391155.1 Burkholderiales bacterium | reverse complement strand
CTACTTCATCGAAATGAACACCCGCATCCAGGTTGAACATCCCGTCACCGAACTGGTGACCGGCGTTGACCTGGTGCGCGAGCAGCTGCTGATCGCCAGTGGCCAGAAGCTCAGCATCCAGCAGTCCGACATCGTGATCCGCGGCCACGCCATCGAGTGCCGCATCAATGCCGAAGACCCGGAAACCTTCCTGCCCAGCCCCGGCCTGATCAGGCATTTCCACGCGCCGGGCGGCCCGGGCGTGCGGGTGGATTCGCACATCTATGAAGGCTACAAGGTGCCGCCGAACTACGACTCGATGATCGGCAAGCTGATCGTGCACGGCGCCACCCGCGCCCAGGCCATCGCCCGCATGCGCGTGGCGCTGAGCGAGATGGTGGTGGACGGCATCAAGACGAACGTGCCGCTGCAGAGCCGCATCATGGCCGACATCGGTTTCCAGCAGGGTGGCACCAACATCCATTACCTGGAAAAGCGGCTGGCGGAGCGCAAGGAAAAGGCGATCGGGCTGGGTTGACCGGAAGGGGGGGCACCACCGCGTGGACGTCATCGAGCGCATCGTTGTCGAGAAGAAACTTTCCACAGGGATGGCGCTGTTGGGCGCCGGAGTGCTCTACGCGTCATTCGGTTTGCTCGACCTGGCGTTGTTCCCCGCACAATCGGGGCTGATGCTGGGTATCCGCGGCGGCGTCATCGCCTACCTGGTCGCGCTAGCGTCGCTCATTTGGCTGGCGCCCAAGCCCTACTTGCGCCATTCGCAATGGCTGTTGTCGGTGGCCGTGATGATGGCGGGCGGCGGCATCGTGTGGATGAGCGTGCTGGCGTCCGGCCAGCCCCACGGCGAAACCTATTACGCCGGGCTGATCCTGGTGATGTGCGTGCAAGCGGTTTTTACGCCGCTGCACTGGTGGCTTTCTGCGGCCAATTCGCTGCTGCTCGTGATCGCGTACAACGCCACGCTGCCTGAGTCCGACTTGCCCCTGGCGGTGCTGTTGGGCAACAACTTCTTCCTTGTGGGCGCGGCGCTGATCCTGGCGGCGGGGAGTTACGCCGAGGAAAGGAACGCGCGCCTGCGCTTCGCCCACGAGGACACCATCGAGCGCCAGAAGCACGACATCGAAGTTCAGAAGCAGCGCGCCGACGCGCTGCTCCACCAGATCCTTCCCGACCCCATCGCCGACCGCCTGATGGACGGCAACCAGACCATCGCCGACGGCTATTCCGACGTGACCGTACTTTTTGCCGATCTGTCGGGATTCACCGAGTATTCGTCCTCGGTGTCGCCGCGCGGGCTGGTGCGCATCCTGAATCGCGTTTTCTCGGCATTCGACGAAGCCGCCGAGGAACTCGGGGTGGAGAAGATCAAGACCATCGGCGACGCCTACATGGCCGCCTGCGGCCTGCCCAACGAGGTCGAGGACCACCCCGAGCGCATGGTGGCGCTGGCGCTGCGCATGCGGGAGGAAATGGCGCGGGTGCGCGAGGAATTCCCGGGATTCGAACTCGACATCCGCATCGGCATCCACACCGGTCCCTGCATCGCCGGCGTCATCGGCCGGCAGCGCCTGATCTACGACCTCTGGGGCGACACGGTGAACCTTGCCAGTCGCATGGAGTCGACCGGCATGCCCGGCCAGATCCAGGTGACCGAGGCTACCTGGCTGCGCACCCGCCACGCCTTCCGCTACGAGGCGCGCCACGAGGTGCACGTGAAGGGCCGCGGCACGATGACGGCTTACCTTCTGCAGGGTTGACCGCCGCGCCGCCGCGGCGGCTATGCTCGGCGCTCCCTTCCTGGAGTCTTCGGCATGGCGGTTCGCAAGTTGCACGTGGGGCTGTTGCTGGCGCTGGGCGTCGTGCTCGGCGGGGCCTCGCTGTTGGCGGCTTTCCGGCTGCAAACCCATGCGAGCCCCATGGGCGACACCGGCAACTCCATCGGCAAGGTGTCGTTCGAACCCTCGCCCGAGGATGTTCCGGAAGCCCGCGCGGGCAAGCTGGTGCTGGTCACGGCGCGCCAGGGCAGCTTCGGCGAAGCCTACATGGCCGTGATGGCCGCTATGGACCGCCATTGCCCGGATGGCCGCGGCCACTCGGTCTGGGACACGGAGCCGGGAGGCGAAATCGGCGCCGCCGAATGGGACCAGCCTTCGCAGCCTGCCGGCACGCGCCACTCGAAGTCCTTCCGATGCGACGGCCCCTTGCCCAATGAAATCGCCATCCCCGCGGGCACGTCGGATGACGAGGCTACCGCACTGGTCAGCCAGTCCCTGGGAGGCACGGGCGAAGCCGTCGTTGCCCCGGTGCCGTTCAACAAGCTCGCTCCCAAGTACCGGGCCTTCGACCAAGCGCTGGGCGCGCGCGTCCGCGGCTTCTCGGCGCGCCGTTGCGGCGGCGGTGCCACGGTGGTGCGGCGCGTGGTGGTGGGCAGCTACCCACCGTCGACAGCCGCGAAGGCCGCGCCAGCGCACAATGAAACGATGATGCTGGGCACCGACCTGGCCTGCCTGGAGCCCGGGCGCGGGCAGGAATAACCGCGCGGGCTGAACGCAAGCCCACCGTTAACGCCATCCGAACATGCCCCTAAGGCTGGCTTAATGAGGCCGGCGCACTCTAAGCCATCGGCCACCTTTGGCCACGACAGGGCGGAAGTCAGCGGATGGCGTTTGGCAGGAAGGTGACGAGATCGCTGCCGCGCGAGCGCATCGCGCTGTCGGCGAACCAGCTCACGGCGGTCGTGTCGGTGCTGTTCGCGCTGTTCTACAGCGCCGGTTTCTGGAAGCA
>JAABRA010000205.1 GCA_011391155.1 Burkholderiales bacterium | reverse complement strand
CAAATTCCAATTTTTAAACTGGGACCATTATGCACAGCGTGCCTTGTGCATCAAGGGGCTCAGCCCTTAGTTCATCTTCTTCAAGTCTGTCGTCCCTGCCATGAAAGCCAGCCAGTTCTTTATCTCCACCTTGCGCGAAGCTCCTGCCGATGCCGAGATCGTCAGCCATCAGTTGATGATGCGCGCCGGCATGATCAAGAAGCTGGGTGCGGGCATCTACAGCTACATGCCGATGGGCCTGCGGGTGATCCGCAAGGTGGAGGCCATCGTGCGCGAGGAAATGAACCGGGCTGGCGCCGTGGAGCTGACCATGCCGGTGGTCCAGCCCGCAGAGCTCTGGCAGGAAACCGGGCGCTTCGACAAGATGGGCCCGGAACTGCTGCGCATCAAGGACCGCCACGGCCGCGATTTCGTGGTCCAGCCGACCAGTGAAGAGGTGATCACCGACATCGCCCGGCAGGATTTGCGCAGCTACAAGCAGTTGCCCAAGAACCTCTACCAGATCCAGACCAAGTTCCGTGACGAACGCCGCCCCCGCTTCGGCCTGATGCGCGGACGCGAGTTCATCATGAAGGACGCCTACAGCTTTGACCGCGACGAGAACGCTGCCAAGGCCAGCTACCAGGTCATGGCAACGGCCTACCGCCGGATTTTTGACCGCTTTGGCCTGACCTACCGGGCCGTCGCCGCCGACAGCGGCGCGATTGGCGGCGACCTGAGCGAAGAGTTTCAGGTGATCGCCGCCACCGGCGAGGATGCCATCGTCTACTGCCCGACCAGCGATTACGCCGCCAACATGGAGAAAGCCGAGGCGCTTGCGCCGGCGGCACCGCGTGCCGCGGCAGGCGATGCCTTGACCCGCACGCCGACGCCCGGCAAGAGCACCTGCGCCGATGTCGCAAGCCTGCTCGGCGTGCCGCTTTCAACCACCGTCAAGTCGCTGGTGCTGGCCACCGAGGAGCTCAACGAACACGAGGAAGTCGTCAACACCCGCATCTGGCTGTTGCTGCTGCGCGGCGACCATGACATGAACGAAGTCAAGGTCAGCAAGGTCCCGGGCCTCGACGGCGGATTCCGCTTCGCCACCGTGCCCGAGATTGAAGACCATTTCGGCTGCAAGCCCGGCTACCTGGGCCCGATCAGGCTGGTCAAGCCAGTCCAGGTCGTCGCCGACCGTGAGGTCGCGGTGATGGCCGACTGGATCTGCGGCGCCAATGCGGCAGATTTCCACCTGACCGGCGTCAACTGGGGCCGCGACCTGCCCGAGCCCGACCGCGTGGCCGACCTGCGCAACGTGGTCGAGGGCGATGCCTCGCCGGACGGCCGGGGCGTGCTGGCGATCGAGCGTGGCATCGAGGTGGGTCATGTGTTCTACCTGGGCACCAAGTACAGCCGGGCCATGAACGCCACTTTCCTGGGCGAAGACGGCAAGCCGGCCTATTTCGAGATGGGCTGCTACGGTATCGGCATCACCCGGCTGCCGGCGGCCGCCATCGAGCAGAACCATGACGACCGCGGCATCATCTGGCCGGACGCGATCGCCCCGTTTACCGTGGTGATTTGCCCGATCGGGATGGAGCGCAGCGCGGACGTCAAGGCCGCCGCCGAGAAGTTGCACGACCAGCTGCGCGACAACGGGGTCGACGTCGTGCTGGACGACCGCGGCGAGCGTCCGGGCGCCATGTTTGCCGACTGGGAGCTGATCGGCGTGCCGCACCGGGTGGTGATCTCCGATCGCGGCCTCAAGGAAGGCCAGCTGGAGTACCAGCACCGACGCGATGCTGCAGCGACCAAGGTGGCGACTGCGGGCGTCTTCGCCTTCGTGACGAACCGGCTGGCTTCAGCCGCCGCAGCCGGACAGTGACGCTGCCCAAGGCCCCGAATCCCGCGCACCGTGGGGCGCACGCCTCCCTGGCCGCCAGTTTTCGCGGAATATCCCGAAGAAACTGCCTCTTCCCAGCGCCGCTGGGTCTTCTTCTGCTATTTATTCAGAAGCCGTCCTGGGCCGGCGGCCAGATCGAAGAGCCCCTGATCGACTCGGTGCGCTCGGCGCTGAGCGCGGCCATTGCCAACCACGCCCCGCCCGTTCCCGAGTTCGCCGACACTGAATCCCGCCTCAAGTACCTGCGCTGGATGGGCACGATGATTTTCCGGTTGCGGCGCAGCAAGCCGGATTTCGACACCCGGCGCGAATTCCTGCAGACGGTCTGGTACGAGAGCCGGCGCGCCGGGCTGGACGTGTCGCTGGTCCTGGGCCTGATCCAGGTCGAGAGCGCGTTCCGCAAGTTTGCCGTGAGCCCGGTCGGGGCGCGCGGCTACATGCAGGTCATGCCGTTCTGGACGCGCGTGATCGGCGACGGCGACGCGTCAAAACTGTTTCACATGCAGACCAACCTGCGCTTTGGCTGCGTCATCCTGCGCCACTACCTGGACCGGGAGCGCGGCGACCTGTTCCTGGCACTGGGGCGCTACAACGGTTCGCGCGGCAAGGCCGCCTACCCGAATGCGGTTTTCACCGCCCAGCGAAACTGGCTTTTCAGCGGGGCCTGATCCCGGCGGCCGTGCCCGGGTCGGCAGACGGCGACGCCGTGGCGTCCAGCCTGGAGACCATGACCTGGTCGACCCGGTAGCTGTCCACGTCCATCACCTCGAAGCGGTAGCCGCCCCAGTCCACGCGATCGGTGCGCCGGGGCACGCGGCGCAGCATCACCATCAGGAAGCCGGCCAGCGTCTCGTAGTCGCCCTCGTGGGGCAACTCGTCGATGCCCAGCGCGCGCTGCACGTCCTGCACCGGGGTGA
>JAABRA010000204.1 GCA_011391155.1 Burkholderiales bacterium | reverse complement strand
AGAAGTGCTCGAACAGGTGCGCGAAGCCGGTGCGGCCGCGCACTTCGTTGCGCGAGCCGACGTGGTACCAGACGTTCACGCCCACCAGGGGCACGCTGTGGTCTTCGTGCACCAGCACCGTCAGGCCGTTGTCGAGCACGAACTTGTGGTGGGCGATGCGCAGCGGCGCGAGATCGGCCTCGACGGACGCGGCGCCCGGCTGGGCGATGGCGAGGGTGGCAGGCAGGGCGGTCGCCAGCAGCAGCGTGGCGATCAGGGTGAGTCGGCGCATGGTGGGTCCTTCCCCGGAGACAGTGCCCGAATCTAGCGGGACGGCGGGCGCTTGCCCAGTGCGAGAGGGGGGGCGCGCCAAAGGAAGGCCAAGCGCTCGCAGGTAGGCTTGATGATCGGCGGGATGATGTCCGTGGCCGCGTGTGCAGCCCGGGACCGGCGGCCAGGGGTTCACCGGGCTGGCTCTGGCTGCGCCTGTCGCGGCATGCTTGGCGTACTGACCCCGGCGGGGTCGTCAACGCCTCCGGGGGACACCGTGACTCAAGCTTTCCTGCGCACCCTGTTCGGTGCGCTGCTTATCGCAGCGTCATCGGTCCACGCCAAGGCACCACCGCAGGACGTGCTGGCGCCAGGCGACGGCGCGGTCCTGGTGACGGTGTCGGTGAACTATCCCAATGCAGGCAACGCCAACGCCTTCGCGAACCTGATCCCGGCGCTGGAGGTCGAGCGCCTGGGTGGCGACAAACCCGAGGTGATGGCACTGCAGCCGGCGCTGGCCGGCCTGCAGGTGGCGCGCAGCTACGGCGGCAGCCTGCCGCCGGGCCGTTATCGCGTGGCGACAATATGCCCATCCTGTGGCGATCTGTCCGAACCCAAGGCCGGGGAAGACCTGCCCGAGTTCACCGTTTTGGCCGGCAAGACCAGTTACCTGGGCACGGTGATGGTGTCGGTGCAGGGCGTCGGCGACAAGAACTCGCCCTTGGAAGCGCATTGGGCCTGGAACGCCGAGCCCGACGCTCGCATCGGCCAGCGACTGCTGCAGGCGCTGTATCCCTCGCTGGCACAGGCCACCACGCTGACGCTGGACGGCTGGCAGGGGACGCCCGAGCAAGTGCTGGCCGCGGCCGAGAGGCGGCTTGAGATCAAGCGCGGTTCAGCCGGCCTGCTCGAGCCCGGCGCGCACGGCGCGAACGGCTTCCACTTCGGCGCCAACAATGGCGTGATCAAGCGTTGGTCCCAGGCCGACGGCGTGCAGCTGATCGACACCGGCAGTCCTTTCCTCATCCGCTCCGTGGTGGAAGGCGAGCCCGGGCAGCTGTTGGCCGGCGGTGAGGCGGGCACTGTGTTGTATTCGGCGGACGATGGCCTGTCTTGGACGGACGTGTCCGGCGATCTGCCCTACGGCCTGGTGCTTCAGCTCAAGTCTGCCGGTGGCAAGGACGTGTTGCTGAGCCTGCTGCACGGGGAAAACGTGTCGCTGTATCGCGGTCGCCTGGGCGAGAGCCGCTGGGATCGCCTCGCCGAGCACGTGCTGGAATTCAAGTTCTGGACGGGCCTGCGCGGCATCTACCCGGACATGCATGTGGTGGGACGCGGGGTCGCGCTTACGCTGCCCAGCAAGAAGGCGCTCTACCTTGACCTGGATTCGGGCGAGAGCCACGAGATCGACATGCCGGGATCGGCCGGAGCGTTCTCGTTCACCGCGGACGGCGTCATGCGCTGCAGCTGTGCCCGCTCGATCGCGGTCAATCCCTGGGAGAGTCGTGACCTTGGCCGCACCTGGACACCGTCGTCGCTCGACCGGTTCATGCGGCTGCCGGTGTTCCGCAGCCCCACGGAGGCCTTTACCTACAAGGGCCCGTGGCTAAACCCCAAGTCAGCGCGCATCTTCACGACCACCGATGGCGGCCGGCGAATGGAGCAATCGCCGCATCTGCCGCCGATCGGCGCGTGGGTGGCCAGCCAAGCCTATTCCGCGGACGGCTCGGTGATGCTGCTGACGGGCTCGGCGGAGGTGGACAAGGAATGGGTGGAGACGGTCTTCACCAGTGTGGACCAGGGCACCACGTGGCAGCCGTGGTCGAGCGAGCGGACCTGGCGGCATGCGCCGACGGCGGCGCCTGCCGACCTGCCCGCCGTGGATTGAACGCCCCGGCGGGCGGGACTGTCACGCCTGCGGCGGGTCCGGGATAATGGCGCATCCCTGCTTCCGGCCTGCCCATGAACACGAATTTCCGCACGTCCCTGCCCGGCACTTCGCTGGATTTCTTCGATGCCCGAGCGGCGGTGGAAGCGCTGCAGCCCGGCGCCTGGGACGGCCTGCCCTACGTGTCGCGGGTGCTGGCGGAAAACCTGGTGCGGCGCTGCGAGTCGGCCAACCTCGACGCCTCGCTGCGCCAGCTGATCGAGCGCAAGCGCGACCTCGACTTCCCCTGGTTCCCGGCGCGCGTGGTCTGCCACGACATCCTGGGCCAGACCGCGCTGGTGGACCTGGCCGGCCTGCGTGACGCCATCGCCGACCAGGGCGGCGATCCGGCGCAGGTGAACCCGGTGGTGCCGGTGCAGCTGATCGTGGACCACTCGCTCGCGGTCGAGTGCGGCGGCTTCGACCCCGATGCGTTCACCAAGAACCGCGCCATCGAGGACCGCCGCAACGAGGACCGCTTCCACTTCATCGACTGGACCAAGCGCGCGTTCAAGAACGTCGACGTCATCCCGCCGGGCAACGGGATCATGCACCAGATCAACCTGGAGCGAATGAGCCCGGTGATCGGTGTTCTCGACGGCGTCGCTTATCCCGACACCTGCGTCGGCACCGA
>JAABRA010000203.1 GCA_011391155.1 Burkholderiales bacterium | reverse complement strand
AGCGCCGCGCCGGCGCCCGAGGGCACGAAGACAAACAGCGCGTCGGGCTTGGCATCGCGCACCTTCTGCAGGAAGGGGGCGAAGTCCGGGTTACGCAGCGGCACCCGCAGCGTCTCGATCACCTGGCCGCCGTTGAAGGTGAAGCGCTCCTTGAAGTACTTCTCGGCGTCGATGCCGGGACCGTAGTCGGACACCAGCGACACCACCTTCTTGATACCGTTGTTGGGCGCCCAGTCTGCAATGCCCACGGCGGCCTGCGGCAGCGTGAAGCTGGTGCGCACGATGTACGGCGACGCCTGCGTGATGCTGGAGGTGGCTGCCGCCATCACCACCAGCGGCGTCTTGGATTGCGTGGCGATCGGCGCGGTGGCCAGTGCCAGCGGGGTCAGGCCGAATCCGGCGAGCACGTTGACCTTGTCGTTGATCACCAGTTCCTGCGCGATGCGCTTGGTCACGTCAGGCGCGCTGGTGTCGTCCTTGACGATCAGTTCCACCTTCTTGCCGGCCACCGTGTCGCCGTTTTGCGCCATGTACAGGCGCGCGGCCGCCTCGATCTGTTTGCCCGTGGAGGCAAACGGGCCTGTCATCGGCAGGATCAGGCCGATCTTGAACTTGTTATCCTGCGCGCTTGCCAGCGTGGCCACCAACGACAGGGCCGCAAGGGCGGTGGCGTTGAGAAAAGTCCGTTTTTGCATGGTTTGTCTCCTGAGGGGTAAAAAAAGAACCAGTCCGTGTGATCAGCGACGACGGGACTCCAGCGGCGTCGTGCAAATGTCACCGCTTTGCGCGTGCATCGCACGTCGGGTCTGAGACTGCCAGATATACCAGAACTGCATAGCCGCTAGCCTGTTAAAGAAATTGTCAGCTGCGCCGGCGGATCAGACGCACGCCGGGCATGGTGTCCAGGCCGGGCGTGCGCACCGCCTCGCGCAGGTTGCGCTGGGCGATGCGCGAGTGCTCGCGCATGATGGCCTCGGCGCGGGCGCCTTCGCGCCGCTCGATGGCGTCGAGCACCTGCCAGTGCTGGTCCTGCGCCACGATGAGCATGTCGCGCGCCTGGGGTGAGTTGGCCTGCACGATCACAAAGCCCGAAGGCGAGGCAAACGGCAGGCTGGCCACGCGCTCCATCTCGCGGGTCATGACGGCGCTGCCGGACAACTCGCCCAGCAGCGCGTGAAATTGCTCGTTGAGTACCACGTAACGCGAGAACGCGTCGTCATCGAGCGCCGCCTCGCGCAGCAAATCGTCGATCTGGCGCAGGCACTCGCTAGCCTCGCCCAGCACCACCGGCGCCGCACCGCGCTCGGCCGCCACGCGCGCCAGCAGGCCCTCGATGGTGCCGCGCAGCTCGATGGCGTCTGACACATCACGCTCCGAGAACGTGCGCACCGCATAGCCGCCGTTGGGCAGCGCTTCGAGCAGCCCTTCCTGCTCCAGG
This sequence comes from Burkholderiales bacterium, assembly GCA_011391155.1. Taxonomy (GTDB): domain Bacteria; phylum Pseudomonadota; class Gammaproteobacteria; order Burkholderiales; family Burkholderiaceae_C; genus JAABQG01. Next base: position 1,374 of record JAABRA010000203.1, on the reverse strand, counting down.
CGCATGAGAGCGGCGCGGATCGGCGTGCGTGAGACACCGAGCTTCTCCACGATGGTCAGTTCGGCAATGCGCGCGCCGCCCGGCAGTTCGCCGGCCAGGATCATCTCGCGCAGCCTGAGCTGCGCCTTGACGGCTTGCGAGCCGCCTTCTTCCGGCAGCTCGACCACGGGATGATTGGCACTCATGGATACTGATTGTATACATTGAGTGATGAAAATCAATAAATAGCGGGTGTCATAAGGGTTTTACCTGCCCCAATGTATTCAGCGAATGATTCCGAAGATGCTTTACCATCCCTCCACGCTTCATTCCACTTTCAGGAGATCCGTCATGACCATCCCCCACCTGCCGGCCCGCTACGACCATGTCGGCAGCTTCCTGCGCCCCCAGTACCTGCTGGAGGCGCGCGCGCAAAAAGCCCTGGGCCAGATCACACCCGAGCAACTGCGCACGGTCGAGGACAAGGCGATCACCGAGATCGTGAAGTTTCAGGAAGACGTGGGCCTCAAGAGCATCACGGACGGCGAGTTCCGTCGCACCTATTTTCACATCGACTTCCTGGAGCAGCTCGGCGGCGTGAAGACCGACATTCCGGTCACCATCCGCAAGCCCGACGGCACCGAGGAGCTGGCGCCACCCGTGATCCGCGTGATCGACAAGGTGCGCCACGCCAAGGACATCCAGCTGGCCGATTTCCAGTTTCTGAAAAGCCAGGTCTCGGCGGGCCACACGCCCAAGGTTTCGATCCCCTCGCCCACCATGCTGCACTTCCGCGGCGGGCGCGCGGGTATCAACAAGGATGCTTACCCCGAGCTCGATCCGGTGTTTTATGACGACGTGGCCCGGGCCTACGGCGACGAATTGCGCTCGCTGGCTGCCGCCGGCTGCACCTATGTGCAGATGGACGACACCAATCTGGCCTACCTGTGCGACGAAAAGATGCGCGAGGCGGCGCGCCAGCGTGGCGACGACCCCAACGAACTGCCGCACCGCTACGCGAAATTCATCAACAAGGTTGTGGCGCAGAAGCCGCCCGGCATGACGCTGGCCATGCACCTGTGCCGCGGCAACTTCAAGAGCACGCACGCAGCCGCCGGCAACTACGAGCCCGTGGCCGAGGCGCTGCTGAAGGAAATGGACATCGACGCCTACTTCCTCGAATACGACGACGACCGTAGCGGTGATTTCCGGCCCCTGCGCTACCTGCCCAAGGGCAAGATGGTCGTGCTGGGCCTGGTGACCACCAAGTTCGGCACGCTCGAGAGCAAGGACGACCTCAAGCGCCGCATCGCCGAGGCCGCCCAGTACGCGCCTCTGGACCAGCTCGGGCTGTCACCGCAATGCGGTTTCAGCAGCACCGTGCACGGCAACAAC
>JAABRA010000202.1 GCA_011391155.1 Burkholderiales bacterium | reverse complement strand
AACAGGATGTTGTATCCACCGGCGGCAGCTTGCACCGGGGTAATGCCAGGTGACGACGCAGCCGCCTGCGCTGCACCGCTGCCTACCCCCAGCGAGGCGGAAACGGTACCGGCGCCAACGGTCTTGATGAAGTCGCGCCGCGATTCGTTGGTGGCGGGTTGCTTCTTCTTTTCCATGATGTTGGGTTCCTTGAAAAGTCGATACGGCGAAAATGTGGTGATCTTGCAGGTAGTTACTTGCGCACCGCCGCGCGATGGGTCGGACGCTTTTTGCCGACAGCGCCGGGCTGGTTGATGCCGGGATTGCGCGCATGCAACGTGGGGGCGAGCATCGCTGCCGTGATACCGATTGCCAGTCCGCTTGACTACTTGTTAGGCTTGATATTCATTCTTCGGGCACCTTGTAAAGGAAGTAGCTTGCGAAGCTCGGGCTCATTTCGGGAACATGAAGGTCACGCCCAGCCTGAATCCCCAGCCTTGCGGTCCTGCACCCTCTGGGCTGTCGGCCCAGTAGCGCGCGCCAGCGGAAAGACTGAGTGGCTGGCCGCCGATCCTGAGCAATTGCGAAACCGAAAAGTTGATGGGTACCGACCATTCCTTCGCCTTCCAGTCGTAGGTGGATTCGGTGTTTACAGAGAAGGTAGTAAAGGTCTTGGTTGTGTAAGCGAGGAATGGCTGCAGGAAAGTTGCGCTGATGTCGTTGCGATCGTGATTGCCCGCCACCGACCAGATATGGTTCGCCAGCGCGCCATAGGTCCAGCCGTCCGCCTGCCTGAGCATCACGACGGTGGGGCCGAGGCCCCATTTTTCGGCAGAGAGCCGGTCCTTGCTGCCGGCCGGCAGCAGTAGCACCGGGCCGGCGCCCCAGATCCAGCCGCCTGCCGTTGGCTGCTTGGGGGAGAAGAAAAAACTTTGTGTGATGTCGCCGACCCCGGAATCCCTGCCAACACCCGGTGCGACGTCTTCCTGCCTGACCAGCGGCACGATGGTGCGCGAGATCAGGTTCCAGTCTGTGCCGACGGAGAATGGAATCACCGGCTGGACATTCATCACCCACTTGTCGCCCCGCTCGGCCGGGCCGATCTTGTCGTCGTAGTTGAGCTGGAACGGCAGGCTGATCAGCGCTGCGATCGGGTTCTGCGCCTGTTTCGCCAGTTCGGCATCGTCGGCCAAGACGGCGGGGGCGTGCGCCGCCGCCGCAAGAAAAGGCAAGAGGGGCGCGATACGGCGGCGTGTGTTCATGTTATTTACCGATGGAAAAGATCAGAAGCGCAGGCCGACGCGGACGCCGAACATCTGGGTATTGTGCAGGTTCCTCAGGGTTCCGCTGTCGTCCAGTGTCTTGTTCATGGCGGGCGAGATCAGCTGGTAGCTGGGAGTGACGGCGAGCCAGGGCGTGACCGCGAAATTGTAGTAAAGCTCCAGCGCGTCCTCCTTGTCGAGGCCGAGGTCGAAGGTCTGGCGCATGAAAGGCACGAACTTGTCACTGAACTCGGTGCGCGACCAGCCGATGCCGAAGTCGTCATGCGGCCGTCCCGGCACCATGCCCTTGCCCGTCACGCCCAGGGAGTAGCTGTACTTGATCGGGTTGGCCTTGCCGTCGCTGGCGCCTGCGCTGAAGAAGCCGCCGAGTCCGCGCCGTGAGTCCGCCTCGGGTTTCCACAGGTATTGTTCGAAGCTGTAGACGGCAGCCCAGGTCTCGTTCTCCTTGTTCAACGGCTGGACCGGAATCAGCAGCCCCGGCGCGAACCTTGTCAGGATCTCAACCAGGTGCGGCCCCGGATTGGCGAGGAGGGGGAAGCGTTGGGTCAGCAGATGGCGGGCGATGTTACTGGGATCCTGTTCCAGCGAAAGGTGTTCCTTGTTGCTCCAGGCCAGCGTCAGGTTCTGGTGGCCGGGCAGGCCGAAGGGCTTGACCTTGAGGTCGGCATTCGCCAGCACCATCACGCCGTCGTCAAAGGCGTTGTCGATGTCGTCGTCCATGATCGTGCCGCTCGGGTCGAGCACCATGGCGGCCAGCGTCACGTCGGGCGAAGGCGCATACAGCGCGCCCGCGCCGTAGGCGGAGAGCGGCACCATGGCCATGGCCAGGGGGAGGTTCAGGCTGGTGTTCTGGAAGCCGGTGCGATAGTCGCCATGGAACTGGCCGGTGGGCGCGATGGAGTTGATCTTGCCGACAAACATCGCGAAGTTCCGCGAGAAGAACTGGGTGTAGGTGAATTCCTGCAGGCCGGTGTCGGTCGTGACGGTCGGCAGCATCCAGGAGATGTTGGCCGGAACCATGGCACCCGATTGCCTCAGCAGTTGATCGCCAAAACTGGTGACCGTCTGGACCTTGAAATGACCGCCCGCCCAGAGGCCGGCCTTTTGGGTATCCACGTTCAGGGTGACGACTGCGTTGCCCCAATCGGAGTTGTCGGTCTTTCGCCCGCCGCTGGTTATCCACTGTGGCATCCAGTAAACGTCCATGTCGAGCGTGACGCCCTTCTTGGCCATGTCATCCCGCAAACCGCCCCAGTCGCCGGTAAGCCGGGGCCGCGAGGCCAGGTCTCCGCCCCAGGTTGCGGGAATCGCTTCCGACATGGCAAGCGCCGGCGACAAACTGCCCAAGGCGGTGAGCAGGACCGCCAGCCTTATGGTTGTTTTCATGATCCTGACCTGGGTTGCGTTGGAATGCCGTGATTCTATTGAATCTGCGCCGGGGCCGAGGTTTTGCCGCGACGACCGCCGACTGAATGGCCGGTTACGGGTCCATCCTCCGGCTCAGCGTCCCCTATGAGAGGAAAACTCCGAGCGGCAGGTTGTGGCCGACTGAACTCGGTGACCACTG
>JAABRA010000201.1 GCA_011391155.1 Burkholderiales bacterium | reverse complement strand
GAAGGCCCCCAGCTTCATCGCCTCGACGGCCGACTCGACGCTTGCCTCGCCGGCGGCCAGGATGACTTCGGTATCGGGATGGCTTTCGCGGCAGCGTTTCAGCAGTTGCAGACCGTCCACCCTGCCCATGTGCAGCGCGCTCAACACCACATCGAAAGGCTGTTTCTCCAGCAGAGCCTGGGCATTGCTGCCGCTGCGGGTGGCAGTGACTGCGTAGCCCTCCTTTTTCATCGCCTGTTCCAGATTTTTCATGGCGACCTTGTCGTCGTCCACGATCAGCAGCCGCCCGCTCGTCATGTGCACTCCCGTCCTGCGTGGACCTGCCCGCGTAAATTCCAACAATTGTTGCATGATGCAATGTGCTTATTCGAATTGCAACATATTGGCTCTTCAGAATTTAACCCAGTCTTAACAAAGCGCTGATGGCGGCAGAAGAGGGCTGCCTTGCCATGACGCGGTTCGGTAGTTGCGAATTGCAACATAACAAATAAGCCTGACCAAGCCTGGTTTCCCTTTTTTCTTTTTCAATTCATACGCTTGTTGGATTGCACCCTGGCTGGCACGCTTGCTGCATAAAGGGGACGTCCGAATCACACGCGCCCCGAATGACCCACCCCGGCAAACAACGAACCGTTTTGCTCGCCGTCCGCGAGGGCCATGTCGACCCGCGTCTGCTGACTTCGGCGCTGTCGCTGTGCAGCCGCCTCGAGGCCGACCTGGAAATCCAGGTCATCGCCGCCGGGGAAACGCCGCCGCCGGAGATGGACGATTTCCTGGACGCACTGCGCGAAGCAGGGCAGGCTTTCAGCCTGGATCTGAAACCCAGCCTGCGGCGGCGCGACCTGGTGGACTATGCCAACGCCCACGAAAACATCGCGGCGGTTGTGATCGATTCCCGCGAAGGCTGGGAAGCGCTGGCGCTGGACCGCAGCAGCGATCCGTGGAAGCGCCTCGCCTGCCCGCTGGTGACCGCTGCCGCACAAGACAAGAAACACGCCTGATTTGTATCGAACTCAACCGAGCCAAAAACGACCATGCCTGCCTACCTGACCAAATTCCTGCCTTTCCTGCGCTGGTTCCCACTGAAGGGCGACGTGCTCAAAGCCGACTTCATGGCCGGCCTCACCGTGGCGCTGGTGCTGATTCCGCAATCCATGGCCTATGCGCAACTGGCCGGACTGCCTGCGTATTACGGACTGTATGCCGCCTTCCTGCCGGTGGCGGTGGCGGCCCTGTGGGGCAGCTCGAACCAGCTTGGCACCGGGCCGGTGGCGGTGGTGTCGCTCTTGACGGCGTCGTCGCTGGCGGTGCTGGCGGCACCCGGTTCTGATAACTTCATCGCGCTGGCCATCATGCTGGCACTGCTGGTCGGCATCATCCAGCTGCTGCTCGGCGTGTTCAAGCTGGGGGTGATCGTCAACTTCCTGTCGCACCCGGTCATCGTCGGCTTCACCAATGCCGCGGCCATCATCATCGCGCTGTCGCAGGTGTCCAAGCTGTTCGGCGTGCCGATGGGGCGCAGCGAGCACTTCATGAACGACATCGTCGGCGTGCTCGGGCAGATCGGCGACACCCACATGCTGACGCTGGCGATGGGTACGCTGGCGATTGCCATCATGTGGGGCATCAAGAAATACTCGCCCAAGCTGCCCGGCGTGCTGATCGCGGTGGTGGTGACGACGCTGCTGTCGTGGGCGATCGGCTTCGAACGCAACGCCGACGGCAAGCTGGAGCAGATCGCCGACCCCGAGCTGATGGTCGTGGTGCAGCAGGGCATGACCGCAGCGAAACGGGTGGACGACCTGAATAACGAGATCTCGGCCAAGTCTGCCGAATTGAAAGCCGTCCAGAAAGCCGAAGGCGAAGCCAGCATCGGCGTCGTGCGCACCGAGGCCGCGCTGGCCCTGTTGCGGATCAACCTGCATGAAGCCGAAGCGGCGCTCGCCAAGGAAAAGGCCGCGCTGCGGCAATTGCAGGTGGTGCGCAGCGTCGATGCGAACGGTGAAACGCTGGCCATTTATTCGGCCGAGAATGCGCCGCAGGGCGTGGCGCTGGACGAGGCGCGTTACCGCCTGAACAAGCTGCGCGCTGATGGCTTCAAGCTGGTCGGTGGCGGCGAGGTGGTCGGCTCCATTCCGGAAGGCCTGCCCAGCCTCCAGATGCCCAGCTTCAACCTCGATGCGCTGGGATCGCTCCTGTCCGCGGCACTGGTGATTTCGCTGGTGGGCTTCATGGAAGCCATCTCCATCGCCAAGGCCGTTGCGGCCAAGACCAAGGAGCGCATCGATCCCAACCAGGAACTGATCGGCCAGGGCCTGGCCAACATGGTCGGCAGCCTTTCCCAGGCCTTCCCGGTTTCGGGCTCGTTCTCGCGCACGGCCGTCAACATGAATGCGGGCGCCAGGACCGGCCTGAGCTCGGTGATCACCGCGCTGATCGTGCTCGTCGCGCTGCTGTTCCTGACCCCGCTGCTCTACCACCTGCCGCAGGCGGTACTGGCCGCCATCATCATCATGGCGGTGGTCGGCCTGGTGAACTTCAAGGCGGTCAAGCATGCCTGGCAGGCCAGCCGCCACGACGGCATTGCAGCGGGGGTCACCTTCGTTTCCACGCTGGCCTTCGCCCCGCATCTGGACAAGGGCATCATGGTCGGCGCCGGCCTGGCGCTGGGCCTGTACCTGTACCGCACCATGTCGCCGCGCGTCGCCGTTCTGGGCCGCTACAAGGACGGCACCCTACGCGACATCAAGGTGAATCCGGATCTGCCCACCAGCAAGCACGTGGTGGCGATCCGCTTCGACGGCTCGCTCTATTTCGCGAACGTCCCCTA
>JAABRA010000200.1 GCA_011391155.1 Burkholderiales bacterium | reverse complement strand
TCCGTCGTCGTCCGGCCGAGTGTAGCCAATGTGAAGTTGCGCGCGCGGGCCGGTGGCCCCGGGTCCGGGACAGGAGCTGACGCTGTGCGTCGGCCTGGTCGGAGGGCTCCGGGCAGCGGGGCTGGCAAAACGCGGCGCCGATAGGTATTGTGACGCGCTTCGCATTTTGGCACGGTTCTTGCTGCTGCCTCTGCTCCCCCGCACAGGCGCCAAAACACCGTGTTAGACGACAATCAAACCCGCACGTCCGATCTGGACGATGTGGCCGCGGCGCTCTCCCCGCCCATTTCCCCCGCCGCCGTGCCGGCCGTTGCCCCGGCTTCGCGCTTCTACGTGCCGGTGGCGTTGAAATTCGTCGTCGTGCTGGTTTTCGCGACCCTTTGGATGGCGGTGAGCGTGCAGCTTTCGCTGCCTTGGCTGGGAGAGCTGTCGCGGGTGTTCGGAGTCCCGCTGGCACTGGTGTCCATTGCGTTCATCGCCTACGTGCCCGGGTTCATGAATGCTTTCCTGGTGGGGTCCATCCTCGCCGACCGTCGCCCGCGGCGCATGGCGCCGGCGTCCTATCCCGACGTCTGCGTGCTGGTGGCCTGCTACAACGAACAGGGCAACATCGCCGACACGCTGGCTGGCCTGTCGCGCCAGGACTACCCCGGGCACGCCGAAGTGGTGGTGATCGACGACGGCTCCACCGACGACACGCTGGCGATCGCGCGCCGCGAGGCAACGCGCCTGTCACACGGCACGCTTTCCATCCGCGTGATCCCCATGGCGCGCAACTGCGGCAAGGCCGGCGCGCTCAACCACGGCCTGCGGCAGACCCGGCAGGCGCTGGTGGTGACGGTGGACGGCGACTCCTACCTGCGCGTGGACGCGCTGCGCAAGCTGGTGGAGCGCTTCCTTTCCGACCCGCCAGGCACCGTGGCCGTGGCGGGCGCCGTGCTGGTGCGTAATTCGCGCAGCAGCTGGCTGACCCGGGCGCAGGAGTGGGACTACTTCCACGGCATCGCCGCCGTGAAGCGCGTGCAGAGCATGTACCACGGCACGTTGGTGGCGCAGGGCGCGTTTTCGCTCTACACCCGCGACGCGCTGGTGCAGGTGGGCGGCTGGCCCGAGTGCGTGGGCGAGGACATCGTGGTGTCCTGGGCCCTGCTCGAGACGGGTGCGCGAATTGGCTACTGCGAAGAGGCCTGCCTGTTCACCCAGGCACCCGAGCGCCTCGGGCAGTTCGCGCGCCAGCGGCAGCGCTGGTCGCGCGGGCTGATGGAGGCCTTCGCGCGGCACTGGCGGCTGCTGTTCAAGGCGCGCCTGAGCACGCTGTTCATCTGGTGGAACCTGCTGTTCCTGCCGATGGACCTGGTCTACACGCTGGTCTTCATCCCGGGCGTGGTGGCGGCGCTGTTCGGCTATTACTGGATCGTGGGCCTGATGACCCTGCTGGTGCTGCCGCTGGCGGTAGTCTGGAACGCGATCATCTTCCGCGTGCAGCGGCAGATGTTCGTGCGCCAGGACCTGCGCGTGCGCCGCAACTTGAGCGGATTCTTCATCTACTCGCTGTTCTACACGATGATCCTGCAGCCGGTTTGCGTGATGGGCTACGTGGCCGAGCTGCTGCGCCTGCGCAAGACCTGGGGTACCAAATGATCCGCTCGATGATGGTTGCCGCCGCGCTGCTGCCCACGCCGGTGCTGGCCGATGTCGGCCCGGCGCTGCGGCCGGAGCTTTTCGTCTCGTCCGACACCGACGGCAACCACAGCCAGCGCAGCGCCCTGGGCTGGGACGTGCGACGTACCGACATCGAGCACTGGTGGGGCCTGAAGGTGGAGCGGGCGCGCTATTCGGGCACGGGGTGGCGCGAAGTGCAGGAAACGTTGGCCGTGCGGGCCGCGGGCGGCGATGGTGGCTGGCGCTGGCAGGGCGAGGTGGGCAGCAACGGCCAGGACCTGCTCGGCAGCGCCAGCATGCACAGCACCGAAGAGGCCCGGAAGGAGTTCTTCATCGAGCGCGCCGTGCTGGAGACTCGCCAGGGCCTGGCCCTGGAACGCGTCCACACCTACGCCGGTGCGGCGATGGACTTCCCGATGTCGGCCCGCTGGAGCGCGTCGGCGCTGGCCGGCGCGCAGGATTTCGGCGCCGGCAACCTGCGCCGCCACCTGCGCGGCAACCTGGTGTTCGCGCTGCTGCCCGAGCAGGGGCTGAGCCTGCAGCTGCGGCTGCGGCAGTTCAACGACAGCGACCCGGGCGAGCTGGACTATTTCGCGCCCGGCCGCTACCGGCAGGCGTTGGCGGTGGTGTCGATGCGGCGCTTCGTAGGCGGCTACCAGTGGCGGGCCACGGCCGGGCTGGGGCGGCAGGACTTCACGGGCGTGGACTCCCAGCCGGCGCGGCTGCTGGAACTGGACTTCCAGACGCCCAAGGACCGCGGCCGCTTCCTGCGGGCCACGCTGGGCTATTCCGACGCGCCGGCCGACGGGGCGTCGGTGGGCGGGGACTACCGCTACCGCTATGCCCGCGTCGAGGGCGTCTGGCAGTTCTGAGGCGGTAGCGGGGGGGCGGGAAAACAAAAAGGCCGGCGCATGCGCCGGCCTTTTTGCTTGAACTTGCTGCTGAAAACGGTGGTCGGGGAGACAGGATTTGAACCTGCGACTTCTACGTCCCGAACGTAGCGCTCTACCAGGCTGAGCTACACCCCGAGGGATCCGAGCCGCCTATTCTAGGGGGGAAGCGGGGAACGGGCAAGACCGCCGACCAATTTCATCTGCCGGGGACGGTCCGGGACGGCGCCTGCCGCTAGAATACGGCCTCCTCCTGGAGTGCCCGCCTTGATCAAGCCCCGCAC
>JAABRA010000199.1 GCA_011391155.1 Burkholderiales bacterium | reverse complement strand
ATGGACTTCCGTACCCGGTTCAAATTGTGCGCTGTAACCAAAGCCGGACTTGCTCGGCGAGAACCAATGGCCAGTCGCATCGAGGCTGTTGCCGTCGTACGGGACGCAGCCGGGACCGCCAAGACGCACCATCTTCTCCGAACCCGCCTCGCCATCGAGGATGTAGGAAAACTGGAAGCTGTCGTCGCCCAGCACGGTGATTTTTCCAATCCCCGCACCAGAAGCGAAGCTCTGTTTTCCGTCCCACGAGACGCGATACAGGTTCGTTTGCCAGATGGTGTTTCCAACCTCGGCGGTCGGCGCGGGGCCGGCCGCGTAATACCAGGTGGGGGTGCCGTCCTGCAGATAGGTGTACCAGACCATGACCCATTGGTCACCGGCAAAATCCACGAACGCCCCGTGGCCGCTGCGCGATGGATTGAAGTAGTGGCCAGACTGGAAGGCGGGTGGCGGGCCGAAGGTGTTGAAGACGGCGGATGCATTCATGTTGATCGGCTGGCCGGTCTTGGAAACAGGCACTACGTACCAGCGCCCGGGCGTCAGGCTCGGGCCCGTGACGGTGATGGTTTCCGACGGGTTGGGTGAACTGTTGAAAGCCGTGGCCTGGAATGCAGCCGCGGCGGTTGAAACCTTGGCAACACGGGACTGCGATGGATCCGCCGCCTGATTGGCAGGAGGCACAAGATAAAGATCGATATCGCGTGCCGGATCCTGGGGTGAGAGGTCATCACCAAAGTCAGGGCTGCTTGCGCGAAAAGTCACCGAGGTTGCATTGACAGGAACATCGACGAACGCGCCGCCATGAATGCTACGGTCTGCAAAGGTGGCCGAGAATCCGTTGTTCCAGGCCTGGGTGGAAGCATCGTAAAAACCCAGCAAAGGCATCGCTGAATAATCGGTGCCGTCCCAGCGGTATCGCACGGGAATTTCTCTTGCGAGCTTCCCGTTTGCGGAATATATGCGCAGGAAAGTAGCCATGTAGAAGTTGGGCGGAACTATGCGCAGGAAACTGTGCCCCGCCCGCACCCGGAACGTATCATTGGCAGCGACGCTGCCTGGACCACTGAAGTAGCCCGAGCCTTCTTCGGTATTCAGCACATATGATTCAAGCTGAAACTGGCTTGAGCCGCTGCCCTTGTTGGTCGCGCTGACGCCAAAGTTGGCCAGATAGATCGGAGGCGGCCGGTCTTCCGGAAGTGCTATCTCGAAATCGCAGGTGGCCATGCTGGTCGCGGAACCCGTCGCCGAGCACAGGACAACCCCGCTGGAATCAAGAACCTCGAGCAGGAACTGCGGCGAACTGGCGCTTCTCAGGTTTGCAACGAAACGGCGCTTCAAAGCCGCCCCTGTTTGGTCAGGGGTTGCAGTTATGAGATGGGATTGGTAGATGCCGCCGAAAGGAGGCAACAGTGCGTCGGACTGGGTGACCACGACAGGGACGTAATTCAGGAATCTTGCACTGGGCAAGGCAGGCAAGCCTGACAGTTCAATGTCGAACCAGCCACGGTCAAAGCTCGCGGTGTAACTGACGCCCGTGGCGCCGGGCTGCACGACCGTGCCGATCTGGTTCCTGATCCCGGCATCCGGCCCGTTTGACTTTGATCTTGCTCCCGTTGCCACAGGAAAGTTCGAATGCGCTGTTGTGGCGGCTTCCAATTCGAACGCGGGCTCACCGGCCTCAAGGTTGCTTGCCTGGCCTGGCGCGAAAACGACGGAGGCAGAAAAAAGGATCATTGAACCAAGAACGCGGTGCGGCTTCGCCCGCGTAGCGAGCGGTTTGGATGTCATACCCATGTAAATCCCCGGTTTTTATTTTTTTCAGCGGCGCGACGCAGGCCAGGTTCTGGATGCCCGAAAAAAGCTGAAAAAGCAACTCATGCGGCTCGCAGCGGCGCGCTGCCGGCAGCCGAGCCACCATCGTTTCCGGCGGCGGGCCGCACGCGACCCTGCGGCATCGTCTTTCCCTGCAGCTTTCGCTGGGGGCCGACTTGGCCGCCTCGCACATCGTGCCTTGCGCCGTGTTCGAGGAAGGGGTGAATCTTTCCCGCCCGGGCACCACAAAAACGAAGCCCGGCACAAGGCCGGGCTTCGTGGTCACGCTGGGTGGATGGCTGGACTTAGAAGTCCATGCCGCCCATGCCACCCATGCCGCCGCCCATGCCACCGCCGGCGCCGCCGCCGTCGTCCTTCTTCGGAGCCTCGGCCACCATCGCTTCGGTGGTGATCATCAGGCCCGCGATGGACGCGGCGTTCTGCAGCGCGGTGCGGGTCACCTTGGTCGGGTCCAGGATGCCGAACTCGATCATGTCGCCGTACTCGCCGTTGGCGGCGTTGTAGCCGTAGCTGCCAGTGCCTTCCTTGACCTTGTTCAGCACCACCGACGGCTCTTCACCGGCGTTGGTGACGATCTCGCGCAGCGGGGCCTCCATGGCGCGCAGGGCGATCACGATGCCGTGGTTCTGGTCTTCGTTGATGCCGCGCAGCGCGCCCAGGTTGGCCAGCGCACGGATCAGGGCGACGCCGCCGCCCGGGACCACGCCTTCTTCCACCGCAGCGCGGGTGGCGTGCAGGGCGTCTTCGACGCGGGCCTTCTTTTCCTTCATCTCGATCTCGGTCGAGGCGCCGACCTTGATCACGGCCACGCCGCCGGCGAGCTTGGCAACGCGCTCCTGCAGCTTCTCGCGGTCGTAGTCCGAAGAGGTGTCTTCGATCTGCGCCTTGATCTGGGCGATGCGGGACTGGATGAGCTCGGCCGAACCGGCGCCGTCAATGATCGTGGTGTTTTCCTTGGAAACCTGCACCTTCTTGGCGCGGCCCAGGTCCTTGATGGTGGCCTTCTCGAGCT
>JAABRA010000198.1 GCA_011391155.1 Burkholderiales bacterium | reverse complement strand
CTGACCTTCAAGGCGCCAGCCGATTCGGCTGCCGCGGCATCCCGGGAAGATGCGTCGCCCAAGCACGAAGTGAAGGCAGCCATCATGCTGGGCAGCCCGCAGGTCGAGCACGCCACTCAACACGGCTGCTGGCTGGCTTGCCATAGCGATGTCCGCTCGATGCCGGGCGCCGATCCGAAGAAAAAGAAGTATGTCGAACACGGCGAACTGGCTGGCGGCGTCTTCTACGACTACATCCAGTGGAAAAGCGGCGAAGCCGGCAAGGGCGCCACGCAGGTCGACGGCTATGTCGCCACCGAGCGGGTAAACAAGGGCGGCAAGTCGCTGGTCAAGGCCGAGGGCGACGTCAAGGACGGCGTCTATACCGTCACATTCACGCGCAAACTCAGCGGCAACAATGCCGATGGCGACCTGACGTTCGCTGCAGGCCAGACCATCCCGTTCGGTGTAGCGATTCACACTGACAAGACAGTGTGGCGTTTCCACCATGTCTCTCTGGGTTATACCCTGGGACTGCGCGCACCTGGCGACATCAAGGCGATCAAGCAGTAAGGACGAACCGCGGCAGGGCGCTGGGCGCGTCCTGCCTGCAGAGCCTGCGACAGCAATAGCCGGCGCAACGACGAGGCGGAAGCCCGGGCACTGCAGCGCGCCCGCTGGCACCAGCAGTGGAAGTCCGGCTGGTGGCTGCGCGACGCCGAGGGCAAGTGGAGCAGGAAGCCCTGACTCTGGGCTGAGCCCGAACGACTGTAGTCTGCTGCCGCGTGCGAGCCGGGCGTTTCCCCGGTACGCCGGTTGTCGAGGCGGGCTAACGCAGGAACGGCAGGGCGAGAAACAGCTTGATGGTCAATGCGTTGGTGATATCGATGAAAAAAGCCCCCACCATCGGCACGATGAGGAAGGCCACATGCGACGGCCCGAATCTCTCGGTGACCGCCTGCATGTTGGCGATGGCGGTCGGCGTCGCACCCAGCCCGAAGCCGCAGTGCCCCGCCGCGATTACAGCGGCGTCATAGTTTCTGCCCATGACGTTGAAGGTGACGAAGATCGCGTAGGCCGCCATCAGACCGGCCTGGGACGCGAGCAGGATCAGCATCGGCAACGCCAGTGCGGCCAACTCCCACAGTCGCAACGACATCAGGGCCATGGCGAGAAAAAGCGACAGCGACACGTTGCCCAGCACCGAAACGCACCGTTCGAAGACTACGTACCACCCCAGAGCCGCCAACGCATTGCGCAGCAGGACGCCGACAAACAATACGCAGACGAATGACGGTAGTTCCAGCGCGCTGCCCTTCAGCGCCACCGCAATTTGCTGCCCGAGCAGCAGGCATACCGAAAACAGGGCCAGGGTTTCGATCATGGCGGATGCCGTAATGAGACGTACCGCGCCCGGCATCTCGAAGGCGCCGGGATCCGCGGTCTCGCGCGCCGGCTCCCGCGGCGCCGCCCTTGCCACCAGAAAACGCGCCACGGGCCCGCCGATCAATCCGCCGAGGATCAGGCCGAAGGTGGCGCAGGCCAGGGCCAGTTCGGGCGCCGACCTCAGGCCGTAGGTTTCGCTGAAGACGGTGCCCCAGGCCAGTCCGGTGCCATGGCCGCCGGACAAGGTGATCGAGCCCGCGAGCAGCCCGATCAAGGGATCGAGTCCGAGCACCCTGGCAAGCACAAGTCCCAGGGTGTTCTGCATCAGCAGCAATCCGAACACCACGGCAAGAAATACCAGCAGGGGACGGCCTCCCCGCCGCAGGCTGGCAAGGTCGGCATTGAGGCCGATGCTGGCGAAAAAGGCCAGCATCAGCGGCGCGCTGAGCGAGTTGTCGAACTGGATGCTCAGACCAGTGGCGCCGTGGAACCCGAACAGCAGAATGGCCGCGACCAGTCCGCCGATTACCGGCTCGGGAATCGAATAGGTTTGCAGGATTCCGATGGAACCGACCAGCTTGCGCCCCAGGAGCAGGACAAGCGAAGCGACGACAAAGGTGCTGTAGTTATCAAGCGGAATCATCGGGCAGGCGATTTACCTGGCGGCCCGGCGCGACGCCGGAATTTTCACCCGATTCTATCAACGCAAACGTTCGCATACTACCTTCCAGCCCACAGGCAAGTAAGTGGTTTTATATCCCGGAGACGTTCGCGGACGATTGACGATCCTGACGTGGCCGCTCGAAACACGAGACCCGCACGGAGGAAATCGCTGAAGGCGCCGGCAGCGCGTTTCGCGACAGGCCCCGCCTGCACATCACTCCCCTTCGTCACCCCGCCTGTTCTGCTCGTCGTAGCCCGACAGCGTGGCGCCGGCGGCGGCCAGGTGCTCGCGCAGGTGCTTGATGTCCATCCGGCCCAGGGCGCTGCCGTGATGCGGATGGTGAAGCGTGAACTCGTGCCGCTTCAGCCTGACATGAAAGATCGCGCCGTGGCCGGTTTCCACCTCGGCGCCGAGATGGTGCAGCAGCGACTCGACTTCGCGCCAATGCAGGTTGTTGCTGATCGGATCCCGGAAAATGCCCTCCAGGATGTGGCGGTGCTTGTTGCTCATGAATCGCTCCCGGAGTCGCGACTCAGTGGCTGGTGCCTTCCGAGCGGTTGATCTTGTTGTACAGGTTGTACTTGCCGACCGGCTTGTCCATCGGGATGCGTTTCACTTCCTTGAAGGTCGCCGCATCGAACACGATCAGCGCGCCGCCGTCGGCCTTGCGCTCCCAGAGGCTGGCCAGCAGGTACTTTCCGTCGCGGGTGAATTCGACATGGGCCAGGGTCTTGCCCGGATTCGTCTTCACTTCAGCGACTTTTTCCAGCGTGCGCTTGTCGATCACCTGCAGCGTGTCCTTGCCTTTCGACATCATCG
>JAABRA010000208.1 GCA_011391155.1 Burkholderiales bacterium | reverse complement strand
GCCTTGCTGCGCTGGCGCGTGGTCACGGCCAGGGCCTTCACGCCACCGCCCTGGATCTGGCCCAGCACCGAGGGCAGGTTCTCGAACATCATGTCCACCTCGCCAGCGATCAGGCCGGTCACCGCAGCCGCTGCGCCCCGATAGGGAATGTGGGTGATGAAAGTGCCGGTGGTGGTCTTGAACAGTTCGGCGCTCAGGTGCAGCGAGGTGCCGTTGCCGTTGGACGCGTAGTTCAGCTGGCCGGGCGCCTTTTTGGCGCGCGCGACGAGGTCTACCACGGTGTTGGTGCCGCTTTTTGGATTGACCAGCAGCACATTGGGCACGCGGCCGATCAGGCCGACCGGCGTTATCTGCTCGGGCTTGTATGGCAGGTTGGCGTACAGCGCGGGACTGATGGTCAGCGGCGGGGAGGCCATCAGCAGCGTGTAGCCATCGGGCGTGGCGCGCGCCACTTCAGCGGCACCGATATTGCCGCCGGCTCCCGGCTTGTTCTCGATCACGACTGGCTGGCCGAGCTCCTGCGCCAGCCGTGGGCCGATCAGCCGGGCCATGTTGTCGATCAGACCGCCGGGCGGGAACGGCACCACCAGGCGGACCGGTCGCGTGGGCCAGGCCTGGGCCAAAGCGGTGACAGGGAACGTCAGCGCGGTGGCGCCGAGGGCCAGAAGCATCTGGCGGCGGTGAAGTTTCATGCGGATCCCAAGAAATGCGCTGAAGGGACGGGAAGCGCGCGGTGCTGCCCGTTTGATGGGTTAAATTTGTAGGGTCATCATACAAATAACGAGTCTCGCCTCGCCTGGGGTTTACCCGAAATAGCCACCCTTCTTCCGGCGATCAGGGCCGGGTTCGCAGCCCCGAGACCAGGGGTTGCGCCAGCTCGACCCCGGCCTGCTTCCAGAAGGCCGGGTCAGCCTGTTCGATGCGCTGGATGGCGTTGTTCATGTGCTGCGCGCCAGCCTGGCGGGCAGCGACTGGATCACCGGTTTCGATGGCCGTGGCGATCATTTCATGCTCGTCCTGGACCTGGGCTGCGAAGTCGGCGCGTCGCGCTTCGTTGGCACGGGTGACGCGCGTGGCGCCACGCAAGAACTGTCCCAGGTACTCCAACGTGCTGATCAGGAACGGGTTGCGTGCGGCATCGGCAATGGCACGATGAAACTGGACGTCCTCGTCCACCCCGTCTCCACCGGCCAGAACCGCCTGTTCCAGCGCCGAGATTGAACGACGGATGCGTTGGACGTCGGCACCCGTGCGCCGCTGCGCGGCGAGCGCGGCGACTTCAGCCTCCAGCGCGCGGCGCACTTCCACCATCTGGATCACGGCTTGTTTCGAGACGGCAAACTTCGCATCAAAATTCAGCGGGGAAAAGCCGGCGTCCTTCACATACACGCCACTGCCCTGCCGGGAATCGACGAGCCCCAGCGACTTGAGCCGTGAGACCGCTTCACGGATGACGGTGCGGCTGACCGAGAACTGCTCCACCAGCGCGGCTTCCGTCGGAAGCTTGTCCCCCACAGCCAGCCGGCCGGCGCGAATTTCGGCCGCCAGCGCCTGCGCCACCTGATCAGAGAGCTGGGCGCCGGGGATGATGGATGTAAAACGGGTTGCCATGGCTGGGAAATGGGTCAGACAACTTTAACCCAGGCCCGGCGACGAACGGATGAGTGTCGCGATGGCGGCGGCAACGGGGCCGATTTCTGGGATCATCCCGCCATGACGCCTGATACCCTGAGACCCACGCCCTTCATCGACAGCGACCACCCTGCCGTCCAGGCTTTTGCCGCGGAACACGCGCGCGGATCCAACGACCGCGAGCGCGCCGTGGCGCTGGTCTATGCCGTGCGCGACGGCTTCCGCTACGACCCTTACCGCATCGACCTTTCGCCCGCCGGCATGAAAGCCAGCGCCGTGCTGGCCAACGGCTACGGCTGGTGCGTACCGAAGGCCACGTTGCTCGCGGCGGCCTGCCGGGCGGCGGGTATCCCCGCGCGACTTGGCTTTGCCGATGTGCGCAACCACCTCTCGACCGAGCGCATGCGTGAAACCATGAAAACCGACCTGTTCGTCTGGCATGGTTATGCCGACCTGTGGATCGACCGCGCCTGGCGAAAAGCCACGCCGGCGTTCAATCTGGAACTGTGCCAACGCTTCGGCCTGCTGCCGCTGGAATTCGACGGCTTGCACGATTCGATCTACCACCCGTTTGATCTTGCGGGCCACCGGCACATGGAATACGTGCATCAGCGCGGCACCTTCGATGACCTGCCGCTGGCCGAGATCGTGGCGACTTTCCGTGAGGTCTACGGCGCCTGGTTACCGCAAGGCGCCCAGACCAGCGCACTGCACCAGGGTGACTTTCTGGCGGATGTGGCGCGCGAGGCGCCGGCCGGCAAGACGCCGGCTTGAGCCGCGCGGGGTCAGCCCCGTTCGAACTTGAAGACGGCCGTGCCGGCGCGCAGGTTGGGCAGAAAGCGCACTTCGCGGCCTTCCTGCAGACCGAAAGCGTCGAGAATCCGCAGTGCATTCTTGCCGGCGAGGTCGGCAAAGTCGGCGTGCGTGCCGACCCGGATGTTGGGCGTGTCGTACCACTGGTAGGGCAGGCGCCGCGTCACCGGCATGCGCCCGCGCAGCACACTCAGACGGTTCGGCCAGTGGGCAAAGTTGGGAAACGCGACGATCCCAAGGCGCCCCACGCGCGCGGTCTCGCGCAGCATGGTCTCGGCGTTGCGCAGGTGCTGCAGGGTGTCGATCTGCAGCACCACATCGAACGACTGGTCGGCAAACATCGTCAGGCCTTCGTCCAGGTTGAGCTGGATCACATTCACGCCGCGCTGCACGCAGGCCTGCACGTTGGCGTCGTCGAGTTCGACGCCGTAACCGCTGCAGCCGCGTTCGCGCTGCAGCAAGTCCAGCAGCGCGCCGTCGCCGCAGCCAAGGTCAAGCACGCGCGCACCTTTCGGCACGAGCCGGGCGATAGACTGCTGAATCAGGACATCGCTCATCGGCTGACCTCCGTGCAACGCACTGGGGTGCTCTTTGCCCTGGAAGCGGCCCGGCGACTCATGCGCAGGCTCCCACGGGCGCGCCCGTCGCTGTTGGCGAACCCGCCGGGCGGGGTCTTTCCGCAGCGATGCCTTCAAAATAGGATCGCACAACGCCCAGGTAACGCGGGTCGTCAAGCAGGAAAGCATCATGTCCGTGTGGCGCGTCGATTTCTGCGTAGCTCACGTCGCGGTGGTTGTCTACCAGCGCCCTGACAATTTCCCGGCTTCGCAAGGGACTGAACCGCCAGTCGGTCGTGAAGCTCACGAGCAGGAACTTCGCGGTGGCCTGGGCCAGCGCGGCGCTCAGGTCGCCACCAAAGCGGCGGGCCGGGTCGAAGTAGTCCAGCGCGCGGGTGATCAGCAGGTAGGTGTTGGCGTCGAAGTATTCGCTGAACTTGTCGCCTTGGTAGCGCAGGTAGCTTTCGATCTGGAACTCGACGTCCTGTGTCGAGTATTTGTAACCCGTCACGCTGCCGGCCACAGCCTGGCGCAGCTCGCGGCCGAACTTCTCGTTCATCA
The DNA here is from genome assembly GCA_011391155.1 of Burkholderiales bacterium. Taxonomy (GTDB): domain Bacteria; phylum Pseudomonadota; class Gammaproteobacteria; order Burkholderiales; family Burkholderiaceae_C; genus JAABQG01. Next base: position 23,434 of record JAABRA010000208.1, on the reverse strand, counting down.
CGTCGTCGCTCAGGTAGGTGATGTGGCCCACCATGCGCGCGATGCGCAGACCCCGCCTGGGAAGCACGCCATGCTCGTAGAAATGACCGCCGTGAAAGTCCGGGTCGGTCACGATGGCGCGTCGCGCCACCTCATTGAAGGCGATGTTTTCGGCGGTGAGGTTGGGCGCGCTGGCCACCACCACGGCGTGGCGCACGCGCTCGGGGTATTGCAGCGTCCACGACAGCGCCTGCATGCCGCCCAGGCTGCCACCCATCACGGCGGCCAGCTGCGCGATGCCCAAGGCGTCGAGCAGCCGGGCTTGGGCGCTGACCCAGTCCTCGACCGTGACCACGGGGAAGTCGGCGCCGTAGACGCGCCCAGTGTCGGGATTGATGTCCCGTGGGCCGGTGGAGCCGAAGCAGGAGCCGAGGTTGTTCACGCCGATCACGAAGAACCGGTCGGTATCAACGGGTTTGCCGGGGCCGATCATGGTGTCCCACCAGCCTTCGGATTTGTCCTGCCCCGCGTACACGCCGGCGACATGGTGCGAGGCATTGAGCGCGTGGCAGATCAGCACGGCGTTGGACCGATCGGCGTTGAGCGTGCCGTAGGTTTCGAACGCAAGCGCATAGTCGCGGATCGAGGCGCCGCTCTGCAAAGGCAGCGCGGCTTCGAACTTCATCGACTGCGGCGTGACAACCATACTCACCATAAAAAAGCCCGGTTACGCCAAAGAGACGGAACCGGGTTGCGGATTCCCTCTTTAGCCGTATTTCGAAACCCGGTGGTTTCGGCGCCCGCAAGCTGGAGCAAATCGGCGCTGGAGGCCAGTATAAGTCCAAGTCCGGCGACGGGTCACTGGATGGCCAGGCGTCTCAAACGGAGGGTGGGGTCAACCCCAGCCAGCGAGCGCCAGCACGCCAAGTACCGAAAAAACACCCGCTGACACCCAATGCACCACCCGGATCGGCACGATCCGCGTGATCCGCTCACCGAACCAGACCACAGGAGCGTTGGCCAGCATCATGCCCAGCGTGGTGCCGGCAACGACCCATAACCAGGCGTGGTACTGCGCGGCGAGCATCACGGTGGCGATTTGCGTCTTGTCGCCCATCTCGGCCAGGAAGAACGCCAGCACCGTCGTGCCGAACACGCCCAGGCGGGGGGCCTTGGCGGCGGAGTCGCCTTCGTCGAGCTTGTCGGGGATCAGCATCCACAGCGCCATGGCAACAAAGGAAATGCCCAGCACCCAGCGCAACGCATCCGGGCCGACCATCGTGGTCACCCACGCACCCAAGGCCCCCGCCAGCGCGTGGTTGGCCACGGTGGCCACCAGAATGCCCAGCACGATGGGCCAGGGCTTGCGAAAGCGCGCGGCCAGCACCAGGGCCAGCAACTGCGTCTTGTCGCCCATTTCGGCGAGGGCAACGATGCCGGTGGAGACGAGAAAAGCTTCCATGGAATTCAGGGGTCGGGCCGGACAGTGGAACAACCATTGACTGCACGGCAACTCCGGCCCGACCCCATGACAGAGGCGTGGAGGCTGTGCAGTCAAAGGTCTCGCCAAGTCTGAAAACCGCTTGCGCCATGTCCGCCGACGGCAGGACAAGTGTGTTGACGCAAACCCCTTGCACATTTGAAGGGCGGCTACTCCCCAATGACGGTGAAGATTTTACGCAAATCCATCGCCCATGATTGGCGCGATTTTTGCTTAATTTTGGTGCAAAGTCGATTTTTCGACAGCAAACGCACCAAAACAGTTCATTTAGTCCAAAGAGGAAATTATGGAAGCACTTAAACAGGGCGCGGATACCTTGTTCATCCTGCTGGGCGGCATCATGGTTCTGGCCATGCATGCAGGATTCGCGTTTCTCGAACTCGGCACCGTTCGCAAGAAGAACCAGGTCAATGCCCTGGTCAAGATCCTGGTGGACTTTTCGGTGTCGACCGTCATGTATTTCATGGTGGGTTACGCCGTGGCCTACGGCACCAGTTTTTTTGTCGGGGCGGAACACCTGGCCGCGAAAAATGGTTACGAGCTGGTCAAGTTCTTCTTCCTGCTGACGTTCGCGGCCGCCATTCCAGCCATCATCTCGGGCGGCATCGCCGAGCGCGCCAAGTTCTGGCCGCAACTCCTGGCCACGGCAGTGATTGTCGGCTTTGTCTACCCATTATTTGAGGGCATCGTCTGGAACCAGCATTTTGGCGTGCAGGCCTGGATCAAGTCAGCCACCGGCGAGGAGTTTCACGATTTCGCAGGTTCAATCGTGGTGCATGCCGTCGGCGGATGGATTGCCCTGCCGGCGGTCATCCTGCTGGGCGCGCGCAGCAATCGCTACCGCAAGGATGGAGCGGTTTCTGCGCACCCGCCGTCCAACATTCCCTTTCTGGCGCTGGGCGCATGGATTCTGACCGTGGGCTGGTTCGGCTTCAATGTCATGAGCGCGCAGACACTGGACAAAGTCTCCGGCCTGGTGGCCGTCAATTCGCTCATGGCCATGGTGGGCGGGACCCTGGCGGCGCTGGTTGCCGGCAAGAACGACCCGGGCTTCGTGCACAACGGCCCGCTGGCCGGACTGGTGGCGGTCTGTGCCGGCTCGGACCTCATGCACCCGCTGGGCGCTCTGGTGGTCGGCGTGGTGGCAGGCACCCTATTTGTGGTGATGTTCACCCTGACGCAGAACAAGTGGAAGATCGACGACGTGCTCGGTGTCTGGCCCCTCCACGGTTTGTGCGGCGCCTGGGGAGGCATTGCGGCCGGCATTTTCGGCGCGAAGGCCCTCGGCGGTCTGGGGGGTGTCAGCTTCACCGGCCAGTTGATCGGGACCGCCATGGGGATCGGCTGGGCCTTGCTCAGCGGACTGGTGGTGTATGGGGTCCTCAAGGCGACGATGGGTCTACGCTTGAGCCAGGAGGAAGAATATGACGGAGCCGATCTGACCATCCACAGGATCAGCGCCACCCCTGACCGCGAGGTCAGCTGGTAGTCAGAAGGCTGCTGTTCATCGGGACGGCGCGCCTTCGCCCCTGTCGATCCGGCCTGCTTATGTGCGGGGCCGGTCAGTCCTGTAAAACCGTTCGTGTGCAGGGCAGTAGCATCTTTCGCAGATGTGGCGCATAATCTCTGGGTGCAACTTTTTGGGTTGCACAGGTTTGCGGTGTTTTGGTCAGTTTCGCGTCTTGAGAATTCTTCACTGGTTTGTTGATTGCGCTAGCGGACTCCATCGCGTTTTTTGAGTATTTAGAGGAGTCCTCCATGGGCAACAAACTTTACGTGGGCAATCTGCCCTATTCCTTCCGTGACGAAGACATGCAACAGGCTTTCAGCCAGTTCGGTAACGTCTCCAGCGCCAAAGTCATGATGGAACGCGACACCGGCCGTTCCAAAGGCTTCGGTTTTGTCGAAATGGGCAGCGATGCTGAAGCCCAAGCGGCCATCAAGGGCATGAACGGCCAAAACATGGGCGGTCGTGATCTCGTGGTCAACGAAGCACGTCCGATGGAAGCTCGTCCCCCGCGCAGCGGTGGTGGCGGCGGCTACGGTGGCGGCGGAAGTGGCGGTGGCGGTGGTTACGGCGGCGGTGGCGGCGGTGGTTACGGCGGCGGCGGCGGTGGCCGTAGCGGCGGTGGCGGCGGTGGTTACGGCGGCGGCCGCAGCGGCGGCTACTAAGCACTACACATGCACCGGAGGTCTGCACACCCAGCAGACTTCCACAAAACAGGCCCGCAAGGGCCTTTTTTCATGGATGCCACGATTCAGTGGATGTCCACGCATAAAATTTTTGCCGATTTCGGGTCCATCTGCGCATAATTTACAGGCATCGGTAAAAATTGCCGGCGTGTCGCCGCAGTGGTTGGGGCCCTTCGCGTTTTTCAGGTGGTCGTCAGGCCTGTGAAAAACGTTTCGGGTTTTCACCGCTGTTTTCAAGTGTTTTTTGGGAGTCCCATTCATGGGCAACAAACTCTACGTTGGCAATCTGCCCTATACGGTGCGTGACAGTGATCTTGAACAGGCCTTTGGCGAATTCGGTGCGGTAACCAGCGCAAAAGTCATGATGGAGCGAGACACCGGCCGCTCGAAGGGGTTTGGCTTCGTCGAAATGGGCAGTGATGCCGAGGCGCAGGCCGCGATCAATGGCATGAATGGGCGGCCCTTGGGTGGCAGAAGCGTGGTTGTCAACGAAGCCCGCCCCATGGAGCCCAGGCCACCGCGCAGTGGTGGCGGCGGAGGTTATGGGGGCGGGGGCCGCCGTGAAGGCAGCGGTGGTGGCGGCTATGGCGGAGGCAACGATGGAGGCTTCCGAAGCCCCTATGGCTCCGGCCCCAGAGGTGGCGGCGGGCGCAGTGGCGGCGGTGGAAGTTACGGTGGCGGCTACTGACCGGAGCCCCAAGCCAGACAAAGCCTCCTCGCGAGCCTTTTTGGATGGCGCCCATTGCGCGATGGGTCACTGGTGCAAAGACTCGCCCCAACGCTCCTGACGTGCATCGGTGATCTGCGTTTGCGCCCGACGAGCGTTCCCGCGCTGCTCCCGCCCTCTGCCGCCAGGAGTCTCCGGACGGGAGGTGCATCCGTTCGAAATTCAGTCTTCCTTCTGGCGATGCTTTCTGGGTCGACCGGAAAAGGCCTTGTCGAATACGCCGTTGGGTAACAGCCTCAACATCTTGGCCACGATACCCATTTGCCACGGAATGACCCTGTAGCTGACCCCGGCCTCAATGGCGGCAAGGGCCTGTTGGGCGAAGGCCTCCGGCTGCATGAGAAAGGGCATCTTGTAGCGATTCTGGCGCGTGAGCGGTGTGTCGATATAACCTGGACACAGCGTCACCACTTTGACGCCTGCGGGTCGCATTTCGCCCCGCAGGCTTTCGCAATAGGCAATGACGGCGGCCTTGCTGGCGCAGTAGGCGCCATGCCCGGGCAGGCCGCGAATACCGGCCACACTTCCGATGCCCACCAGCGTTCCGCTGCCCCGCGCAGTCATGCCTTCTATAAATGGGTGGAAGGTGGCCGCCATGCCGATGTTGTTGGTGGCGAAGACACGGTTCATGACCTCAAGGTCTTCGCGCACGCCGGTGTCCACACCGACGCTGATGCCCGCATTGGCGATGACCACGTCGGGCACACCCTGCCGCTCGATACAGGCTAGGCCGGCCGGCACGATGCTGTTTGAAAGAGACACATCGGCGCTATAAATTTGATAGCTTTCAGGTGCCAGTTTGTGATGGACTGCCCATGATTCGATCTCTGAACTTCGGCGCGCGACCAGCGCAAGCCGATATCCGCTTTCATGGAGTCGCAAGGCCAGTGCCTGCCCAATGCCACTCGATGCGCCGGTGATGAATGCGAGCCTGGATGCCGTTGGCTGGATCATTCAGCGGCCCTTTCGCGGATGGAGAATGCCACGGACCTGCCCTTTCAATTCAAAGATTTCTCCGATATTGTCATAGGCCATGGAGTTTCCGCTGAATCGGTCGGCGCCCTGCGTAATCAGTACTGGCAAGTGGGTTTTCAGTCTTTCGGAATCGGGGAAAACATGCAGAAACTCGCTGCGATACTCCAGTGGCGGTCGGGCCGCGGCGGATTGGCCCGGCTGCGGCTCGCGAACGACATGCACATTCCCCAGCAGCTGGATTTCGTCGCCGGCTGCATCAGAAATTGCCCGGTTTGCAGTGGCCACGGTCAGCCGCCCGGTCTCGCTGAAGGTTCGTGAGCGAACCCTGTCAATTTCCAGAGTGTCGGTGTCCGGGAAATGGCGGGCCTCGGCGCCAAACACCTCGCTCTTGAGTTGACCCCGGGTGTCAAAGGTCCTGATCGAGAAGTTTCGCAGGAAGTAGTCAGCCTCATGTCTGACCGGCTTTCCGGCAATCGCATCCATTGCCACGGGAGTGCTCCGGATCAGCCAGAGTGTTGCCAGCGCAAATAGGCCCATCAGGATGATCGGCAGGTAGATGCTCAGGCGGTCCCAGAGCACGCCCAGCAGTCTTGTCATGGCTGGGGTCGGGCGACGCGATCGAGAAGCCCCGCGTAATGGCCACCGGCGACCAGCAAGAGGTCACAAAATTCCCGTGCCGCGCCTTCTCCTCCAAGGGCCTTCGTCACGTAATGCGCCAGGGATCTGGCCTGTGCGTGCGCGTTGGCGGGCGCGCAGGCAAATGCGCAGCGCTGCATGACCGGCAGGTCTGGCCAGTCGTCGCCCATGGCCGCAGCCTGCGGCCAATCCAGCCCCAGTTCCCTGAGGATGGACTCGGCCGCGGGACGTTTGTCCTCGGTTCCATAACGCACATGGGTTACCCCCAGCGCTTCCAGGCGCAGGCGTAGTGGTTTGGAGTCGCGCCCGGTAATGACGGCGGGTGTGATGCCGGCCTGCCGCAGAAGCTTGAGCCCATGCCCGTCCAGCACATTGAATCGCTTCAGGGTTTCGCCCTGGTCCGAAAAATACAGGCCTCCGTCAGTCAGCACGCCGTCGACATCAAAAAATGCCGTGCGAATGCCCTGTGCCCTGAGCAGCAGCTCAGGCAGGAAATTCAGGGCGGGAGTGAGGGGCCGCATGGCTAGATCACCTTGGCACGCATCAGGTCATTGCTGTTGAGCGCGCCGCAGAGCCTGCCGTGCATGTCAACCACCAGCACGCTGGTGATGCGATGGAGTTCCATCAGGCTGGCGGCTTCGGCGGCCAGTGCATCGTCCCGGATGGTGCGGGGATTGGCGTGCATCACGTCGCCTGCCGCCGCACCGCGCAGGTCCCGACCCTTTTCAACCAGGCGGCGCAAGTCACCGTCGGTAAATATGCCCACGACCTGGCCAGCGTTGTCGACAATCGCTGAGGCGCCCAGGCCTTTGTCGCTCATCTCGCGCATCAGGTCCGTGAAGGGCGTGTCGGGTCGAACCTGGGGAATATCCTCACCCTGGCGCATCACGTCGCTGACATGGGTCAGCAGGCGCCTGCCCAGGGCGCCACCCGGGTGTGAGCGCGCGAAGTCCTCCGCCTTGAAACCGCGCGCATCGAGCAAGGCCACGGCCAGCGCATCACCGAGCGCGAGTTGCGCCGTGGTGCTGGCTGTCGGCGCCAGGTTGAGCGGGCAGGCTTCTTTCTCCACACTGCTGTCGAGGGTCACATCAGCATGTCGGGCGAGCGTGGAAGTGGCTCCCCCGGTAATGGCGATGACCGGAACGTTCAGACGCTTGAGCACCGGCAGGATGGACGTCAGTTCTTCGCTCTCCCCACTGTTGGAGATGGCCAGCACCAGATCGACCGATTTGATCATGCCCAGGTCGCCATGGCTGGCTTCGGCGGGATGCACGAACAGGGCGGGGGTACCGGTGGAGGCCAGCGTGGCAGAGATCTTGCGGCCAATGTGGCCGCTCTTGCCCATCCCCATCACCACCACACGCCCGCGCACCGACAGCATCATCGCGACCGCACGGGCGAAGCCGTCATTGAGATGGGCCTTCAAGCCGATCAGGGCCGCAGCCTCGATGTCCAGCGTCTCGTGAGCCAGTCGGACGGCCTGGGCAGGATCAAAATTCATGGGGTGATTCTATCGACGCTCACCGGCGACAGGGTCGCAGCCGCGCCGGAATGTGCCCGGGCGCAGGTCACTTGCTAGCATCGGGGGGTATGACCTCGCTGGAACTCACGCTCCTTTACCTGCTGGCCGCCGTGCTGGGCGTCGTGGCGTGCCGTTCGCTCAAGTTGCCGCCGATGCTGGGTTATCTGGCCGTGGGGGTGGTGATTGGCCCCAACGCGCTGGCCCTGGCGCAAAGCTCGGACGGCATCAAGCATCTGGGTGAGTTTGGCGTGGTGTTCCTGATGTTTGTCATCGGGCTGGAATTCAACCTGCCCAAGCTTCGCGCGATGCGCCGCCATGTCTTTGGGCTCGGGCTGTTCCAGGTGGGGTTGACCATGGTGATGGTGACGCTGGGCTCGCTGTTCCTGGCGGCGTTGGCGCCCACGCTCTGGAAGATGGGCTGGCAGACCGCGCTGGCGCTTTCGGGGGCCCTGGCCATGAGCAGCACGGCGATCGTCGTGAAACTGATGGTGGAACGGCTGGAAATGGAGTCGGAGCACGGCAAGCGGGTGATGGGCGTGCTTCTTTTTCAGGATCTGGCCGTGGTACCCCTGCTGGTGCTGATTCCTGCCCTGGGCGCCAGTCCCGAAAAGCTGTTTACCGCATTGGCGCTGGCCGGCTTCAAGGCCGCCCTGCTGATCACGGTGCTGCTGGTGGGTGGGCAGCGCGTGATGCGCTGGTGGCTTACGCTGGTGGCCCGGCGCAAGAGTGAAGAACTGTTCGTGCTGAATCTCCTGCTGATTACGCTGGGGCTGGCCTGGCTGACTGAAATGGCGGGTCTGAGCCTGGCGCTCGGGGCGTTCATTGCCGGCATGCTGATTTCGGAGACGGAGTACAAGCAGCAGGTGGAAACGGACATCCGGCCTTTTCACGACGTTCTGCTGGGGCTGTTCTTCATCACCATCGGCATGATGCTGGACTGGCGGCTGGTGCTGGAGCGATGGCCGCTGGTGTTGTTGCTGGTGACGCTCCCGGTGCTGTTCAAACTGGTGCTGGTTGCTGCGCTGGCCAAGGCATTCGGCGCGACCTCCGGCATTTCACTGCGCACGGGGCTTTACCTGGCGCAGGCAGGCGAGTTTGGCTTTGTGCTTTTGACACTCAGCGCCCAGAAGGGGCTGGTGCCGCCCACGCTTTTCAATCCGGTCCTGGCCAGCATGGTGCTGTCGATGCTGGCCACCCCCTTCATCATCATGTACAGCAACCGGATCGTCATGAAGTTCGTGGCCAGTGACTGGCTGCAGCAGTCCCTGCAGATGACGACCATTGCCCGCAAGTCGATCAACGCCAACAAGCACGTCATCATCTGTGGCTATGGTCGGTGTGGCCAGAATCTCGCGCGCATGCTGGATCAGGAAGGCATCCCCTACATGGCGCTGGACCTTGATCCTGATCGGGTTCGCCAGGCCGCGGCCGCTGGCGATTCGGTGGTCTTTGGTGACGCGGCGCGCGTGCAGGCCCTGATCGCCGCTGGCCTGGGGCGCGCCAGCGCGGTGGTGGTGACCTACCTTGAGGTGGCCAGCGCGATGAAGGTGCTGGCCCATACGCGTGCCCACGCGCCCCAGGTGCCCGTGATCGTGCGCACCCAGGACGATCGGGATCTGGAAGCCCTGCAAACGGCCGGCGCCACGGAAGTGGTCCCCGAGGCAATCGAAGGCTCATTGATGCTCGCCAGCCATGCGCTGGCGCTGGTGGGCGTGCCGATGCGACGGGTGATTCGTGTCGTGCAGGAGCAGCGCGATGCGCGCTACCGGCTCCTGCGCGGCTATTTTCACGGAGCCGATGACAGCACGACGGACGAGCATGAGCATGAACGGTTGGCGACCTTGACCCTGCCGGTAGGCGCCCAGTCCGTCGGAAAGTCGCTGGGCTACCTGGCGCTGCACGCGGTGGCGGTTCGGGTCGTCAGCTTGCGCCGCGACGGTGGCAAGGCGGTTCCCGTGGATGACGCCGTGCTTCTGGAGGGCGGCGACACGCTGGTGCTGTCCGGCAGGGCTGAGGCACTGGCGCTTGCGGAACACAAAATACTGCGCGGTTGAGCCTGCCCGGCGGGGTGCCGGGCGGTTTGGCGGTTCCAGGGTCATCGCCGTGAATGTTGGCAATGGCCTGGCGTCGATGCGACGACGTTTGCGGGGCCTTTGGCGCCGCCCTGCAGCGCTTCAGGCCTTCAAGTACCATCCCTGCGAACCCCTCTCGCCCAACCCGGGCCCCAACGGAGAAAGTCATGTTCAGTCATGTGATGGTCGGTGTCAGTGATCTTGAAGCCTCCAGGAAGTTTTACGACGCGCTGCTCGGCACGCTGGGCATCGGCCCGGGCGTGGCCAACAAGGCCCGCTATTTCTACCGCAGCCCCACCGGAACCTTCGGCATCACCACGCCCATCAACGGTGAACCCGCCACGCACGCCAATGGCGGCACCATCGGGTTCGCCATGGCGTCCCCCGAACAGGCGGAGGCGTTCCATGCGGCGGGCGTGGCCAACGGCGGCGCCACCTGCGAAGACCCGCCCGGCTGGCGCGAAGGCGCCGCCGGCAAGCTCTATCTGGCTTACCTGCGCGACCCCGACGGCAACAAGATTTGTGCGCTGCACCGGCCGGCGAATTAAGGCTGCCCAGTTCCGGCAGCGCACGCCCCCGCGACAACCTGCCGATATTCCCATGCGCGGCAGGCCACCGACGCGCCATGCCGCACTGTCACACAATGGCCGGTATGTTTCCGTTCCCCGCATCGAACCCCTGCCCGGCCCTGATGCCCCGCCGCCACTGGCTGCTCGGCACTCTGCTGGGCGCGTTGCTGGCCACCACGGCCTGTAACGGGTCCGTGGGGCCGCGCAGCGTCACGCTGTCGCTCGACAAGATGCAGGAGCGCCTCGCCCAGCGATTCCCCCGGCGTTTTCCGCTGGCCGGGCTGATCGACCTGAACCTGCAGGTGCCGCGCCTGACGCTGCTGCCGGAGCGCAACCGCATCAACGCAGTGATGGCGCTCGACGCCAGCGGCCCGGCGCTGCGCCGGGCCTACAACGGCATCCTGGATGTGAACTTCGCCTTGCGCTACGAGCCCGCCGACCGGACGGTACGCGCCACCGAACTCCAGGTGCAAACGCTGCAGATCGACGGCCTGCCGCCGCAGGCTTCCACCCTGCTCGCCGGCCTGGGCCCGACGCTTGCGCAACAGGCGCTGCGCGAGGTGGTGCTGCACCAGCTGCAAGCCCGGGACCTGGCGCTGGCCGACCGGCTGGGCCTGCAGCCGGGACGCATCAGCGTGACGCAGCAGGGGCTGGTGATTGAACTGGTGTCCAGGACATCCCCTTGAGCGGCACGGTCTGGTGACCCCGGCCGTTTCGTTACAGTCACCGCACAGGTCGCCGCGCGGCGCGCACGGGCAGCACTCAACATTCAGGAACAGCACCATGACCAAGGAACAGGCTCGACAGAGCGAATTGAAGAAGATGGAACTGTGCGACCCGTGCGCCGGCATCCAGCGCAACTGGCGCCGCGCTCCGGGCCACGCCGAACTGGTGCAACGCGGCAACCGCAAGGAAGAGCGCGGCAGTGGCACGGTCACCATCACCATCTACCAGTGCGACCACTGCGGCACGGTGTGGGAGTACGAAAACGACAAGACCAACCTGCACGCCGGCTGGTCGGTGGTGGGGCGGTAGGTCTTGCTACGTGTCGAGATGCGCAGCATTCAAGGCGGCAATGTCCCGGAATCCGACTGAAATCCGCTCGTCACTGGAAGCGGCGTGCCAGAATGCGAGCGCCAGCGCACGGGCCTGCTCCCACTCGGGCAAGGTGGCGGCGGTGGGTTGCAGCGCACGGGCGGTGAAGTCACGCGCCACCAGTTCCCCCCCCACAGGCGCATAAAGCATGGGCAGCATGTCGTAGGTGGGCGACAGCGTCCATTCATCGTGATCCAGCAGCAGCGAGATGTTGCCGTAGTGCCGGTCGGTGTTGGCGATGAGCTGGCCGTAGGCTTCGAGCAGGCGCAGGGCGCGCGCATCGGCCGCCGAGAGCAGCTGGCGTGCGGCCATGCGGTTGGCGGTGGCGGCCCAGTTGTCCATGACGCCGACGTACTCGGCGTCATAAACCTGCAGCGACACCATGCCGATGCGGCCCCGCGCGGTGCGGTCAAAGCGCTCGGACTCCAGAAACACGCGGCCCGCGCCGGTGACGATCCGGGTGCGTGCGGCGGGAAAACCGGCCTGCGCCAGCGTCTGCAGCGCCAGGTGCTCGCAGACCAGCAGGTCGCGCAGGCGCTGGTCCACGGGCGCGTCACCGGCGGGCGAGAACTTGACCAGCACGTGCACGCCGGCGGTGAGGGTGCAGAACTTGGGTTGCTCGCCACCCGCCGATGAACCCGGGTGCGTGCCTTGCATCGCCAACTCGGCCAGGCGCGGGTAGTCTGCGGCTGAATCGACCCGGGAGGCGCGCCCGGCCAGGGTGTGGAAGCGCTGAAACGCCGCCTCGCCCACGATCAGGTTGCCCGGCTGGTCGTCGCCATACAGCGTCATGGCACGCAGCACGTCATCGTCGCTCCAGTGGCGCGGGTCGCTGCCCAGCTGAAGTTCGGGGTGCGCGTGGGCAAAGGTGCGGCCCATGAAGCCTTGCGGACGCATGTCATCCAGAAACCAGGGGAGGCCGGTGTGCAGCGCGCTCACGCCGTCGGCCTCGTCGACCCAGAAGGCGCCGCTTTCCAGCGGCACCATGCGCGCAAAGGGCGAGGGCTGGCCCTGCGCATCCACCTGCATCACCGGGACTTCGCGGCCCACGCCAGCCACGGTGCGCGGCACCACATAGCGTTGCGAGCGCGCAGCCCCGACCTTTTGCACCTGGCCCGACTGGATAAGCGGCGCCAGCGCGCGCGATACCGTGGGCTGGCTGACCCCCAGCAGCTCCTGCAGTTCCGCGCTGGACGCCACGCCACCTTGCCGGCGCAAGGCCTGCAAGGCTTTCAGGGTGGGGTCGCGCGGGACGGTCATGGATGGATGACTGAATAGATAAAAATCAATAAATTATATTGTTTATCAACGGGTTAATCGATATTTTGAATAGATAAATATACATTCAAGCTGCAGAATGCGGCGTGCATCGCCTTCCCCCGAGACCGGGCCGCCTCCCGAAGGGCTGCACAGTCCTTGGGGCCCGATGCGCTGGCCGCGCGCTTGCCCGACAATGGAAGGCTTGGCTGACTTTGCCGACTTCAAGGACGATTTTCATGACCTACCCCAACACCCAGCTCTTCATCAACGGCCAGTGGCAGGACGCCGCCGACGGCAAGACCCTGGCGGTGTTCAACCCCGCCACCGGCCAAGAAATCGGGCGTGTCGCCCATGCCGGCATCCCTGACCTGGACGCCGCGCTGGCGGCCGCGCAAAAGGGCTTCGAGACCTGGCGCGACCTGCCGGCGATCGAGCGCAGCAAGATCATGCGCAAGGCCGCCGCGCTGATGCGCGAGCGCGCCGGGGCCATTGGCGCGCTGCTGACGCAGGAGCAGGGCAAGCCGCTGGTCGAAGCCAAGGGCGAGGCCCTGGCCGCCGCTGACATCATCGAATGGTTCGCCGACGAAGGCCTGCGCGTCTATGGCCGCATCGTGCCCTCGCGCTTCAGCCTGGCGGCGCGCCAGATGGTGCTGAAAAACCCGGTGGGCCCGGTGGCGGCGTTCACCCCCTGGAACTTCCCGGTCAACCAGGTGGTGCGCAAGATGGCTGCGGCGCTGGCCACGGGCTGCTCGATGATCGTCAAGGCGGCCGAAGAAACCCCGGCCTCACCCGCCGAACTGATCCGCACCTTTGCCGACGCCGGCATTCCGCCCGGCGTGCTGGGCCTCGTCTACGGCAACCCGGCCGACATCTCCAACTACCTGATCCCGCACCCGGTGATCCGCAAGATCACCTTCACCGGCTCCACGCCGGTGGGCAAGCAGCTGGCGGCGCTGGCCGGCAAGCACATGAAGCGCGTGACCATGGAGCTCGGCGGCCACGCGCCGGTGATCGTGGCCGAAGACGCCGACGTGGCGCTGGCGGTGAAGGCCGCGGGCGGCGCCAAGTTCCGCAACGCTGGGCAAGTCTGCATCTCGCCGACGCGTTTCCTGGTGCACGAGAGCATCCAGAACGAGTTTGCCGCCGCGTTGGTCAAGTACACGCAGAGCCTGAAAGTGGGCGACGGCGCCGCCGAGGGCACCACGATGGGTCCGCTGGCCAACCCGCGCCGCATCACCGCCATGGCCGAGTTCACGCAGGACGCGATCCAGCACGGCGCCACCGTGGCCGCCGGCGGCGCGCGCATCGGCGACACCGGCAACTTCTGGCAGCCCACCATCCTGACCGACGTGCCGCTGTCGGCCAAAGTCTTCAACGACGAGCCCTTCGGCCCGATGGCCGCGATCCGCCCCTTCAACATCCTCGAAGAAGCCATTGCCGAAGCCAACCGCCTGCCCTTCGGCCTGGCAGGCTACGCCTTCACCAAGTCGCTGAAGAACGCCGACCTGCTGGCCCGCAAGGTCGAAGTCGGCATGCTGTGGATCAACATGCCGGCCGCGCCCTCGGCCGAGATGCCGTTTGGCGGCATCAAGGATTCAGGCTACGGCACCGAAGGCGGCCCCGAAGCCATGGACGCCTACCTGAACGTGCGCGCCGTGACGGTCATGAACGTGTAGCGCTGGCGCGGATACCCCAGTCCTGGCCAACAGCTCAGAATTGCTTCATGTTCAAGGCCTAGCATCGCTTCAGCCCTGCGGCAATGGTTGCCGCGGGGGTTTAGCTTCGGGGTTCAATCATGAAAATCGGCGTTGTCGGCCTGGCATGGAGTTTGGCATTGGGTAGCCTGGCGGTGGGGCAGGCCCAAGCCAGCACCCCGGCCGAAAAGATCATTTGCACCCAGGCGCCGCGTTCCGGCTGGTTGCCCGAGGCAAAGATCCGGGAGATTTTTGGCGAGCAGAACTTCACGGTCGTCAAACTGAAAGTGTCCCGCGGCAACTGCTACGAGTTCTACGCCGTGCACCGCGACGGCAGTGTGGTCGAAGCGTATTACCAGCCGGTATCCGGCGAGGTCGTCCGTTACAACCGGGTCATGATCAAGGCGGCAACACCGGGGTACGAGAGTTTTTCCACCCCAGCGGCTCGTTAAGAGGGCCAAGCCGCTGACACGGCAGCCGCCGGTCCGGCGCCCACACCCTGCGCTGAATCCGACGATCCGACGCTGGATCGGGCCCGTCGCGCGGCTCAGTGGGCGACCGTGAAGCGCTGCCGCACGTGGCGCGGGGTTTCAAGTTCGTCCACGATGGCCACGGCCAGGTCGGCCACCGAGATGCCGGCCGGCGCCTCGCCCGTGCCGGGCAGCAAGTCGTCCAGGCCCAGGCGGTACTGGCCGGTGCGCGCGCCGGGGGCCAGGGCGATGGGGGGCGACAGGAACACCCAGTCCAGCGAAGTTTCCAGCTTCAGCTGGTTCAGCGCGTCACGCGCGGCCAAGGCGCCCTGCTTGTATTCGGCGGGGAAAGTCGGGGTGTCCACCAGCTGCAGGTCCGGGGTCACGAAAAGGCGGGCTACGCCGATGCAGACCTGCTGGCCCGCAAAGTGGAAGTGGGCATGCTCTGGATCGACATCGCGTCCATGCCCTCAGCCGAAATATCTTTTGGCGGCATCCAAGATTTGTGCTTTGGCGCTGAAGGCGGCCCGGAGGCCATGGACGCCTACCTGAACGTACGCGCCGTGACGGTCATGAACGTTTGAGGTTCGGCGGGGATGTCCAAATCCCGCCCCAGATGAACTGCAGTTCGATCTGGGGCAAGCGGGGGAGGCTAGTAGTTCGCGAGCCGAATTGTTTCTGCGTAGAGCGTAGTCAATTTGACCAGTACTTTTTCTCCGAGGGTCCCATTGGTATCAACCACTTGCGCACATATGGACTGCGAGACGGCGCCCGGAGAGAAGGGCGAGTAATGGTAGTTGTTGATGCATACGAAAGGCGTTCCGTCAATCACGCTGTAAGACCAGGTACCGGAGTCGATTCCCAGCGATATTCCCAAGTTATCGGGGTCGGAACACTCCCCCTGGTAATTGTCGCCACTGAAGTAGAAGCCGCTAGCGCCCAGCGCGGCCGAGCGCGGCTCAGTCGCAGAGGTGTAGTAAGTGCAGTAGAAGTTTGGATTGACGCTCGAACGGAAACGCACCGTGCCAGGGTATTCCCAGTACGTTTTCTTAATTGGCGGCCAAAAAGCGCTGTCCCCCGGGACATTGATGAAATTGATGGCAACGAGAGAGCTCTCGAAGCTCACCCCTTGGAGCGTTTGCGTGGGCCCTGGTGCAATGGCAAGGGTGCCCGTCAGGCTCTGGTTCGCATTGCTTGAAAAGGAGCCTTTGAGTTCGTAGAAGTGCGGAGAACGCAACAACGACCGCAGGGCGGCGCTCACGTTGGTGGTTGCGGGTGCGACATCTTCACCGCTACCGCTACCGCTGCCGCTGCCGCTACCGCCATCGTCACTGCCACCGCAGCCGGTGAGCATGACCACAAGCACAAATGGCGCGATTTTTTTGAGTTGCATTTTTTCCTCCCATCAAAGCCCACGGACCGCGTGGGTGCGCTACCACCACGTGGCACAACTATGTATCGTTGCAAACTGTAAAGCCAAGCCTCGCATGCCGCAAGACTTGGCTGCGCACGACTGGCTGGGCGGCCGGCCCTCCAGCGCCGGAACCCAGACCTTGCTGCTTCACAGCGACGGCGGCGCGACAGCCTCGGTGAGCGTCACCAGCCGCGCCCAGGCCAGCCAGGTCACGGCCCTGCATGCGCTGTGCGTGGAGGGCTGGGGCATCAGCGTGGTGGTGAGCGACGACGACCGCCGCGTCCTGGCCGACGGGCGCCTGGTGCCGGTGCTGCCGCAGTGGCGCCTGCCCGACCTGCCGGTTTACGCCATCACCCCCCGGCGCGGCGAGCAGCCCGCCAAGGTGCGCCACGCGCTGGCGCTGCTGGGGGCGCACTTCGAGAAGGCGAACGCCCGGCCCTAGCGTCGTGCCCTATGTTTTCATAGCAAACTGTGACCATTTGACGCTGAGAAAGGGCTGAAAAAGCTTGAAATCCTGAAAGAGCCGGTGCTTTGACGCAGCCGGCCCTCCTTCGTGCTTCCCCGGTCATGGCTTCGACGGACCTGGGGTCTTATGTGGGCGCGCGCACGGAAACGCCCGCCCGCGGCGCCGACAATCGTTTCAGAACCTGGACGCTCCCGGATCCAGTCAGCTTGTGCCATGCGCGCCGTCAAACATGCAGCCAACCGTGGGTAGTGCCCCGCAGCCGTCGTCAGTACTGATGCGTTCCTTGCTGTGGGTCGGCGGGGCGCTGCTCACCCTGGTTCTTCTGGCAGCCCTTTTCATCGCGGTCTTTGGCTGGAACTGGTTGCGCGCCCCGCTGGAGCGTCGGGCCTTGCAGCAGACCGGCCGGGAACTGGCCATCCACGGCGACCTGACGGTGAAGTTCGGCTGGCCGCAGGTGCGCCTGCACGGCGCCACCCTGACCTTTGCCAATCCGGCGTGGGCCAAAGAGAAGTACATGCTGGCCGCCAAGAGCGTCGAGGTCGCCATCGATGTGCCGCAGTTGCTGCAGGGCAGTCTCACGTTCCCCGAAGTGCGCCTGGAACAGGCCACGGTGTTCCTGGAAGCGTCCCGTGGCGGCCGCAAGAGCTGGCTGATGGATCTGGAGCAGCAGGACGAGAATGCGCGCATCCGCATTGGACGCGTGGCGCTGGACCGGGCGATGCTGGGCTATGACGATGCGGACCAAAAAACCAGTCTGCGCGCAACCTTGTCAACGGGCGCCGAAGGGGACGCAGGCAGCGCGCGCTCGGATCTCAGGTTCACCGCCCAGGGCCAGTACGAGGGTCTCGCGGTCAAGGCGCAAGGCAGCGGCGGGCCCGTGCTGGCGCTGCGCGACACGACCGTGCCGTATCCGCTGAAGATGGAGGCCAGCGCCGGGCGCACCCATGTGAAGGTCGACGGCAACATCACGGGCCTGCTCACCTTCACCGCGGTTGACGTGCGCATGGCGCTGCGCGGCGACAGCCTGGAGCAGCTCTACCCGCTGCTGGGCATCGCGTTTCCGGCCACGAAGGCCTACAGCACCGAAGGCCATCTCCTGCACACGGGCAGCACCTGGCGTTACGAGAAATTCTCCGGGCGCATCGGCGCCAGCGACATCGCCGGCTTCGTGCAGGTGGTCACGGGTGGCAAACGCCCGGCGCTGACGGCCGACCTGAGCTCCAGCCTGCTGGCCCTCGACGACCTGGGCCCGGTGATTGGCGCGCGCGCCGGCAGCGTGGCGAAGGCGGCGGCGCAGCCCGTGGTTCAGGCGTCTGAGCCCGCGGCGAAGGCCCGCGTGTTGCCCGACATTCCCTTCAAGACCGACCGCTGGGACTCGGTGGACGCCGAGGTCAATCTGCGCGCCAAGGCGCTGCGCCACGCCAAGGCCCTGCCGCTGGAAAACCTGGCGGCGCACCTGAGCCTGAAGGATTCGGTGCTGACGCTCGACCCGCTCGACTTTGGCCTGGCCGGCGGCCAGCTCGATACGCGCATCACGCTGGACGGACGCAGCCAGCCGATCCAGGCGCACGCCCAGGTGCGCGCCCGCAAGGTGCTGCTGTCCCGGCTGTTTCCGACGGTCGACCTGAGCAAGAGCAGCATTGGCCAGGTCAACGGCAGTTTTGACCTCAAAGGCCGTGGCAGCTCAGTGGGCAGCATGCTGGCCAGCGCCGACGGCAAACTGGGGCTGGTGGTGGCCGGCGGCGAGATCAGCAAGCTGATGATGGAGAAGATCGGCCTGCACCTGTGGGAAATCCTGAGCCTGAATGTGACCGGCGACCGCCTCGTGAAGCTGCGCTGCGGCGTGGCCGACTTCGACGTGAAGCAGGGCAAGATGACGGCCAGCGCGCTGGTGTTTGACACGCAGGTCACGACCCTGATCGGCACGGGCACCATCGATCTGGGCGATGAGACGCTGGACCTGACGCTCAACCCGAGGACCAAAAAGACCAGCCCGTTCGCCTTGACCAGCCCGATCTATATTCGCGGCAGCTTTGCCCAGCCGAAGGCCGGCGTCGACAAGGGGCGTGTGGCCCTGCGCGCCATCGGCGCGGTCGGGCTGGGCCTGATCAACCCGTTTCTGGCGCTGATCCCGCTGATCGACGCCGGCCCCGGCGAGGACAGCGATTGCGGCGAGCTGGTGCGCGAAGCGCGGGCGTTGCCAGGTGCCCAGAAATCCACGACAAAAAGTCCCAAATAGATAGCTGACTATGACCATACGACGCTGGGAAGAGGCCAAAAAGGTTTGGAAACCCGAACATTCAGGCGTTTCGGCAGCGCCATGAGCGTCTGCAGCCGATCGCCCCTTTCATCGATGCTGGGCGCGAGACGCTCAGCCCCGGGCCGGCCGGCTGGGCGCCTGGGCCAGCAGGGCCTTGCGCCGTGCCGTGGCCGGGACACCGAACTGCGCCTGGTGCCAGCGCGCCAGGGCGCTGGGCCCTGAAAAGCCCAGCAGGTCTGCGATCTCCGCCATCGTGCGCGTGGGGTGCGCGAGGTAGCGCTCCGACAGGTCCAGCCGCGCCTGGTTGACCAGCCCCGAGAACGTCAGGCCGTCGCGCTCCAGATGCCGGTGCACGGTGCGCCGGTCCACCCCCAGATGCCGCGCCACGTTTTCCACCGAACAACGCCCGGTGGGCAGCAGGATCAACACCAGCTGGCGCACCTCCTTCTCGATCGAAACCTGGTCCAGGCCGACGGCGTTTTCCAGCTGCCGGCGGGCGTAGGCGGCCATGACCGGGTCGGACGAGGCAATAGGCGTGTCGAGGTCGCTGCTCTTGCAGACGATGCAATCGAACTCGCAGCCAAACTCCAGCGCCGGGCCGAACAGGCGGCGGTGCAGGCTCAGATCGACCGGGCTCTGGTGCACGAAACACACCCGCCGCGGGCACCAGTGATCGCCCAGGAAGATGCGCAACACGCGCATGACCGCTCCCAGCGAGAGTTCCACCGACTGGTGCATGGAGCCGCGTTCGCTGACCACCAGATCCTGGCGGATCGTGGCCAGGCCACCCGCTTCCTCGATGCGCAGCAGCAGCGACTCGTTGTGTACCCGCATGTACTGGGCGATGATGTCCATCAGGTGGCGCACCGTGGGCGCGTCGCGCGCCACCATGCCGAGCTGGCCGAGGATCGACAGGCGCCGGGTCTCCGCCATGCGCAACCCGAAATTCTCGACCCCGGACAGGGCGGCGGAATCCTCCAGCAGACGCCGCACCGCCGTCGTCGGGATCTTCAGGTCGCGTTCGACCAGGCAGGCCTGGCTCAGTCCCGCGGACTGGACCATCTGGTACGGGTCCAGCCCCACGCTGCGGGCAATTTCAGCGTAGTTGGTCAGCACGGCAGAACGAACGAGTTCAGGCATCGGGTTTTGATACGGATGTCCCGAAATGCTAAATCCATGTCCCGCAATGTCAATCCGGTTTGGGCCCGGGACGGAACAATTGGATCCATCGACGACAGGAGACCCAATGCCCGACACCACCGCATCCACAACCGCTTCAGCCACCCCGCTGTGCGATCACCTGCGCCGCATCGGCGAGTGGAATCCCAACTGGACGCCTTTTGCCGAACTGGACCCCGAATGGACCGAACGCTTCATGGCGATGGGGCTCAAGCCCATGCTGGACCAGGTGCTGGACGCCAAGACCATCGAGTTCATCGCGATTGCGGTGGATGCGTCGTGCACCCACATGTACGCCCCGGGCGTGCGTCGCCACATCCGCAAGGCGCTGGAACTCGGCGCCACGCCCGGGGAAGTCACCGCCGTGCTGCAGCTCACCAGCGTGCTGGGCATCCACACCATGAGCCTCGGAGCACCGATTCTCCAGGAGGAACTGGCAGCCTCCAAAGTGCGCTCGGAGGCGCATGCCCACAGCCAGACCGTTCACGCCTGACCCCTTCTTTCTGTTCATCCCAACAAGGACATCCCCATGCAATTCCTCGACGACTCCCTCCTGCCCGAGAACCAGCAACCCCTGGTGATCCAGGTCGCGCCCTTCGGCCCCCAGTTCCTGCCCGAGGACTCCGACGACATTCCCGTCACCCTGGACGAGCAGATCCAGAAGGCCGTGGACTGCTACAACGCCGGTGCGACCGTGTTGCATGTGCACTGCCGCGAAGCCGACGGCAAGGGCTCCAAGCGCATTTCCCGCTTCAACGAAACCCTGGCGCGCCTGCGCGACGCCGTGCCCGACATGCTGCTGCAAGTCGGCGGATCGATCTCCTTCGCCCCGGAAGGCGAAGGCGCGGATGCCAAATGGCTCAGCGACGACACCCGCCACATGCTGGCCGAGCTGAGCCCGAAGCCGGATCAGGTCACCATCGCCATCAACACCAACCAGATGAACGTGACCGAACTGTTGACTGCGGAAGATTGCGGCAACACCACGCTGGGTCAGCCCGCCTACTTTGGCGCCTACAAGGAAATGACCATTCCCTCGGGCCCGGCCTTTGTGGAAGAGCACTTGAAGCGACTGCAAGCCGCAGGCATCCAGCCGCACTTCATGCTGGGCGACGTGGGCCAGCTCGAGACCGTGGAGCGCTACATTCGCCGGGGTCACTACACCGGTCCCGTGGTGCTGAACTGGGTGGCCATCGGTGGCGGCGCGGATGGCCCCAACCCGCGCAACATGATGGAGTTCATCAACCGCTGCCCGGAAGGCGCCATCCTGACAATCGAGGCATTGATGCGCAATGTGCTGCCGCTGACCACCATGGCCATCGCCATGGGTCTGCACACCCGCGTGGGCATCGAAGACAACCTGTGGGGCAAGAAAGGTGAACTGATGAGCTCGGTCCAGCAGGTGGAGCAGCAGGTGCGCATTGCCCGCGAGCTGCACCGCGAAGTCGCCACCGGCGCCCAGGCCAAGGCGATCTACAAGATCGGCGAGCACTACAACAGCGTTGATGAGACGCTGGCCAAGGTGGGGTATGCGCCCAACCGCCCGGCTGGCGTGCGCGGTGTGCCGCTGCGCCTGGCGGCCTGATCGAACACCCTCCATCCAACTTCCTTACACTGAAAAACGAGTACCACCCCATGAAAATCTCTCGCCGCATCTTCAGCCTGTCCGTCGTCGCCTTTGCCGCCCTGGCCGCAACCGGCGCCGCCCTGGCGCAGTTTCCCGACAAGCCCATGAAAATCGTCGTCGGCGCGCCAGCCGGCGGCACGGCCGATATCGTGGCCCGCACCCTGTCCGAAGGCCTGGCGCAGCAGCTGGGGCAATCCGTCATCGTCGACAACAAGCCCGGCGGCGCCGGCGTGATCGGCCTGCAGGAGCTCCTCAAGTCCCCGCGCGACGGCCACACCCTGCTGATCTCGGTCAACGGACTGATCTCGGAGATTCCGCATGCCATGAAGATGCCGGTCGACCCGATGAAGGAACTGCGCCCGGTGGCGGAGCTCGCGCGCACCGGCCTGCTGTTCGTCGGCGGACCGAACGTGCCGGCCAGCAACGTCAAGGAAGCGGTGGCCTACATCAAGGCCAATCCGGGCAAGGTCAACTATGCCTCGTACAGTCCGGGCACCCTGTCGCACACGCTGGGCCTGGAGTTCAACAAGCTGGCCGGCACCGACATGGTGCATGTGGGCTACAAAGGCTCGCCGCCCGCGCTGACCGACCTGATCGGCGGCCATGTGTCCTTCATGTTCGATGGCCCCGCCACGTCCATCCCGATGATCAAGGGCGGCAAGATCAAGGTGTTCGCCACCACGTCGCCGACCCGCCTGTCGATGCTGCCAGACGTGCCCACCTTTGCCGAACTGGGCTACAAGGACCTGACCGAGACCGCATGGATGGGCCTGTTCGTCACGCCCGACGTGCCGCCCGCCGCGCAAGCCCGCCTGCGCGAGGCCGTGATGAAGGTGCTGGAGCAGCCCGCCGTGCGCCAGCGTTTTGCCGGTATGGGGCTGGACATGGTGCCCTCGGCATCGGCCGACGAGCTGGCGCGCTCGCTGCGCGCAGCGTCCGACCGCCAGGTGGCCACGCTCAAGGCCGTCGGCTTCAAGCCGGAATAAGGTGCGTAATCACCTCCTCGTCAAGGCCCCGGTCGCCGTGGTCACCGGGGCAGGCCCGGGCCTCGGGGGCGCCCTGGCCGTCGGGCTGGCCGAGGCCGGCGCCAGGCTCGTCATCTGCGACATCGACCCGGAGCGGCTCAAAGGCACGGAAGAAAAAATCCGCTCGATGGGCGGCGAGGTCCTGAGCTTGCAGTGCGATGTGTCTGACAGCGCCACCGTGGACGCGATGTTTGCCCAAGCTGCGCAGCACTTTGGCACGGTGCATGTGCTGGTGAACAACGCGGCCGTGATCCCCGCGCGCCCGGTGGACCAGCAGCGCCGCAGCGAACACTACGCCTACATCACGACGCCCGAGCCGCGCCGCTCGCTGGGCTTTACCAGCGCCATGACGGACGAGGAATGGCAACGCTTCTGGAACGTCAACGTGCATGGCGTCTTCTACTGCACCCGGGCGGCCCTGCGCCTGATGGAGCCGCAGCAGTACGGCCGCATTATCAACATTGCGTCGGTAGCGGGCATTTCGGCCATGAGTGTGCACAGCCCGCACTACAGTGCCGCCAAGGGCGCCGTCGTGGCTTTCACCAAGGCCGTGGCTGCCGAGGTGGCCGGCGCCAACGTCTACGTGAATGCCATCGCGCCGGGCGGCGTGTTTACGCCGGACTTCGAGGCCTACCTGCAAACGCTGGACGAAACCGCACGCAACCGCCTGTGGCAATTGATCCCCGCCGGCCGCCTGGGCACGATGGAAGAGTACGCCGCCACGGTGGTGCACCTGGCTTGCGACCCGCACTACCTGGTGGGCCAGATCA
>JAABRA010000196.1 GCA_011391155.1 Burkholderiales bacterium | reverse complement strand
CGTCCTTCATCGGCCGCAAGGCGGGCAGCAGCCCCTTCCTCAGAGAGTTGATCATTCCATTCGAACGATCGGGCAACGGCGCGCTGTTCGAAATCGAAGACCAGTCGACCGTTGCCGCTGTCGCTGTCGCTGTCGCCGTACGCCACCAGCTCGAAGACAACCACCACTGAGTCGACCGTTCGCGCTACCCACGCGCCATCGAACGGCTGCTGCCTTCATGCTCGACGGTTCGCTTTCGCCCCCAGACCCCTTTTTCCGGCTGGCGGTGAAGTCGCGATGCTGCCACTACAGTTGTGGCGACGTTTTATTCGTCCGGCGTGCTGCCTGCTGCAAACCCAGGCCTATCGCACCCAGGGCCAGCAGCAGTGCGCCATCAGGTTCAGGCACGGCGGAAGTGGGCACATGGAGCTCGATCCAATCCACGGCGATCCAATCGAAAGTCGCCGCGGCAGAGGTGTTGAGCAGCGAAAGTGACCACGGCGAGCCTGCCGCGCCGGCCATCGCATAGTCCCGCACCACCCAATTGTCGAACGCGCTGTTGAACGGGCCGCCGTGGGCCATGCCGGCTGCACCGCTGAAGGCTGCAGCGCCGCCGGTTGCGATGTTGAAGGAGTACAACAACGGGTCCACGCCGTAGTGGTCGTCAATGACCAGCGCAGCCCGAAAGTAGGCACGGCTCAGGTCTGCCGACAGAAGCGAACTCGGCAAAGTGAAGACCCAGGTGTGGCTCTCGCCCGTGTAGGCCACATCGGCTGCGGCGTCGGCCTGACCATAGTTGGCGTAGCCGTTGAGTTCCATGCGCAGCACGGTCATTTCGGGCGTGGTGCTGACAATGGGTTGGGGGTCGCTGAAGAACCCGGCGTTTGCAGCGCTTGAGCAGGTCACTGCTGCCAGCAGGGTGAGGAGGGTTCGTGTGGAAACTTGCACAGGTCTATTCCTTGGTTTCGAGGACAGCGATTTGCCGAACACCGGTCTTGTACGCAGTTCTGTGGGCGGCCGAGTGTCACTGCTCGGCGTGGCAGCAGTTCTATCGCTTGCCAACAGGTCGCCGACGGCCTTGGGCCGAGGGATCCCGTTGCCGCGTGAACTCAGGCGCCATTGAAGTTGGCCGCTGGTCGGCCCCGACGTCGTGACCACGCCAGCACCGCCGCGCCGCCGGCCAGCAACATCGCCCAGGTGCCGGGCTCGGGCACCGGGAGGGTGGGCACGGTCAGTTCGCGCACGAAGACGTTTGCGCCCTGGTGGGCGTTCTTGTAGGCCGCGTGGGCGCCGCCAAAGCCCGCCTCACCGTACAACATCCTGGGTATGTTGGCGAGGTGGGTGCCCTCAAAGCCGATCCACGGATCTTCGGCGCCGCCCGTGCCGGTGCCGTTTCGGTTGAGCACGTTGGTCATGCCGCCCGCAGCCACGGCGGTGTTGAACGAGTCCTTGACTCGCGCATTGGGTGCAAAGTTGTCTCCCGATACGAATTGCCGCGCATCGGCCGTGGACATCACGCCCCAGGTCGACCGGTTGCCCGTGATGAACAGGAAATCGCTGTCGGCACTGCTGAAGGGGATCGTCCAGTCGACGGCGGCGAGCGGGTTGGTGCGCTGGCCTTCGTTCAGTGACGCGGCGCCAGCCAGGCTGTCGATGACGTTGATCCAGCCTCCTGTGTTCGTGGAGTGGCGCACCAGCATCCAGCCGCCGCCGGAGGTGGTCATGTCGGCATAGAACTGCGAGGCTGCGCCGAGCCCGGGGCCGTCCGCGTCGATCCAGTAGACACCGTCGGCCGCGGACGCAAAATCGCGCTTGATCTGCGCCGCTGACAAACCCGCGTTGGCAGCCGAACTGCCGTCGTAGGTGCTGGCTTGCGCCGACGCGCTGCAAGCCATCACGGCTGTCAAAGTCACCGCGAGGTGGATGATCGAAAGTTGCATGGTCGTCCTGTGGGTTGGGGTCTGGGCCCTGCCACGTCGCCGTAACGCCGTGCAAGAGGGTGGGAGTGTGTGTCGACCAAACTGCAGCTGACAACCCCGCGACCAGGCGTGCGGTGAGTGATCCCTTGGCGTACCGAATCTTGCGTGGCGCACGCTGCGGCGCGGTGGCCGCACCCTCGAATAGCGCTTCTTGATGACCCACGCCGTGGTCTGGCGCACCCAATACCTTACCGAGCTGCTGGTCAACCAGATCCGGGCTGGCCTGCACTCACCCGGGCGTTGGCGCATCCTGGACCTGCTGAACAACATGCAGGCCTTCGCCCAGGCCTTCAACTGCAAGCCCGGCGGCGCCATGGCTGCAGGCGACCCCATCGTTGCCTGGTGAGCAGGACCGCTGAGCGTCAGACCGCTGCCAACAATTCCACCAGCACGTCGGCCGCGTGCTGGTACTGCGCGCCGTCCACGTCCAGGTGCGTCACGGCGCCCACGGTGCGCACACCGAAGGCGCTGACGAGGCGTGGTCTTCGGGCGGGCGCGCCAGAAGGTGGTCAATGGCGTAGAGCGCCGCTGCGGTGTAGCTGCCGTTCTGGCGCATCGCGCCACCCAGGCGGAGGCGGTGGCGGTCGGCCATGGCGAACAGTGCGCGCGAGCCCGCCAGCAATGAGCCGCCGGGCGCGCCCAGGCCCTTGCTGAAGGCTGTGGCCACCCGATGAAGGGGCGGCCAGTTCGGCCAGCGGCAGACCACTGGCGGCGCTGGAGTTTCACAGGCGGGCGCCGTCGAGAAAGGTCGCCAGGCCCAGTTCACGCGCGGTGGCGCAGAGGCGCAGCACACCGGCTTGCGGCACCACCACGCCGCCGGCGCGGTGGTGCGTGTTCTCTACCTGCACCATGGTGATGGTGGGGAAGATGCCGCATTCGAGGAAGGCGTCGA
>JAABRA010000195.1 GCA_011391155.1 Burkholderiales bacterium | reverse complement strand
CTGCCGATGGCCTTCACCAAACAATCGGCGGTGCTGGTCTGGATCGACCTGGCGTCGCGCCTGCTGGTGACGGACGCTGGCAGCCAGGCCAAGGCCGACGAGGTGATCACCGCGCTGGTCAGCGCCCTGCCCGGCCTGCCGCTCACGCTGGTGCAGACGGCGGTCTCACCCCAGGTCGCCATGACGCAATGGCTGACCGCCGAGACCCCCGAGGAATGGCCGCTGCGCCTGAGCGTGGAGCGCGAGTGCGAACTCAAGTCGAACGACGAGGAAAAGTCGGTGGTGAAGTTCACGCGCCACAACCTGCTCAACGAGGAAGTGCGCCAGCACATTGCCCAGGGCAAGCTGCCGGTCAAGCTGGCGCTGAGCTGGGACGGCCGCGTCGGTTTTGTGCTGACCGAGGCGCTGCAGCTCAAGAAGATCAGCTTTCTGGAAGGTGTTTTCGACGGCACCTCGGCCGGCAAGGAAGACGGGTTCGACGCCGATGTGGCGATTGCCACGGGCGAACTGGGCCGGCTGATTCCGGACCTTTTTGATGCCCTGGGCGGGGAAATGCCGGCGCCGGGCAGTGCGCCGGCCGCCGTGCCAGCCGGCTGAACCGGGAGAACCGGCCCCGGCTTGCTGGCCAGGGTCCGCCAGGAGACTCCGCCAGCACCCGGCTTCAAGGTGCCACCCGGTGCTGGATCAGGGCGTAGGCGGGTCGACTCCGGGTTTGACCGGCGCCTTGGGCCCGGCCTGCGCATTGGCACGGGCCAGCGCCTCTTCAGCCGCGATGTGCGCGTCCAGCAGGGCGCGCGCCGTCGCAATCTCGCGCGCCTCGACAGCCTCGACCGCCGCCCCGGAAGCCGGGCGGCGCGGGGCCTCGTCGACCGGTGGCGGCGCGGCTTGCACGGCGGTGATCCCGCCCGGCTGCGGTTCGGGCACCGGTGCGCCCGGAGCCGCCGCTTGGCCTGTACCCTGGTACTGCCAGGCTGCGAAGCCCAGGCCGCCGGCCACCGCGAGCACCAGGACCCCGACGCCCACGCGCAGCCGTGTCTTGCGGCCTGGCGTCTGAGACGTGGCCCGGCCCGCCAGCGTGGCCGTTGATGCCGGCGGCGCTGCCGAATCCGAGCCAGTCGGGGGCGCTGCGGATTCAGCCGGCTGGCGTGCACCGCAAAACGGGCAAAACCGGGCCGCTGTTGCGATGCCCTTGCCACAATTCATGCAAAACATGGTGGTTTTCCGGCTGGTGCTCAGCATGCGCCCGAAGCGGCACAGGCGGTGAGCCGCTTCAGGTTGTGCTCCACGCGCTCGGTGAAGCCGTTGAGCATGTCCTGCAGATCGGACAGCGATACCCTGACCGCGCTCCCCGCCGGGCAACTGCCTGCAGCGCTGGCGACGACCTTCATTTCGGCCAACGGGCTGTCACCGGAGGGAAGCCTCGAAAAACCCAGCAGATCGCCGGTGTTCAGGAAGCACTCGCCAGCGCCGGACCGTTCGGTCACGTTGAGCGGCTGCGCAGTCTGGAACAGATAAATCTTCGCATAGCCCGAGGCCAGCACATCGCCCAGCACCAGCGGCTTTCCGTTTTGCAGCATGGCCACGCTCAGCCGCACCTGTTTGCGCACCTGCAGGCGAACCTCCTCGGAGATCGGCACCGCAACGGCGCCACCCACGGCCTGCTGCACCCGGGGTGACACGGCCAGAACGTCTTCGCCGCCCAGTTGCTGGCGCAGCGACGCGTCGCCCTGAACGCGGGCATTGACCTGATCCTGCACCGCCGTCATCGCATCGCGCAGCGCTGCCGCCTCCGGCGTGTCAAGAGCCGGCACCCCATTCCACGGCACCGAATACCCGTAGCCTTCCTCGAAGCCGGACGAGATCTGGAAATCCCCCAGCAAGGCCGCCGGGTCGTTGTAGGGCGTCGCGGGTGCGCCATAGTCCACCCAACCCGGGCCGGTACCGACACCGACACGACACCGACACCGAAAAACACCGGAACCGCGAAAGGCACGTAGTAGCTGCGGTAATACCCCGGCACGCGGCGTGGGGGCCGGTAATAGGCCACCGGCGCATCGTGAATATGGCCGACATCGTAGTGGCGCACGACCGGCCGCGTGACCACCACCGGGCGACCGCCGGACCATTCCAGGTAATGGCGGCGCTCAATCACCCGCCGTGGCTCACCGGCAGGGTTGCGATCCGTCGCAAAGCGGTCCTGGTAGGCGGGCCGTCCGTCCGGCAGCCGGGCCTCCCGCAAGCCATTGCGGTTGGTGATGAAGGTGACCCCGCTGGCGGTTGCGCGTTGGTCAAGGTCGCGCCCCTGGACGACGCGACGGCCATCGGCATAGACCCGCGTCGTGGCCCCGTTGCGCGGATCCTCGGTTTGCTGAAAGCCCGTCACCTGCCGCGTTCCGTCGGGCCGACGCGTCTGGGTGATTACGATCTGGGAGCCATCGGCGTTCTGGCGGCGAATGTCGAACCCGTTATGCCCTCCCCGAGGCACCACGGTGGTGGCCGTGTCAACGGTGACGGGGCGCGGCGGCACCGGCTGAAGACCCGGCGCGACGGGACGCCGGCTCTGCGCGGACGGCTGCTCCGCCGGTGCGGAGACGGGTGCCGGCCCAGCGGGGGCCTGTTGGGCAGGTCGGTGAACGTCGGCCGGGCGCGGGCCGTGCTGCGTGAGGGGCGGCAACGTCGGGGCGTTCAGGGGTGGCGTCTGGCCCGCTGGCAGCGCTGGCCCGGCCAGGCTCGGCGGGCGTGCGCCCGGGCCTTGGGCGCCCTGTGGTGTCGCCGCCTGAACCTGCGTTGTCGCCGGCGGGGCTGGGGGCAGGACGCCCAGAACCTGTGGCGCTTGCGAAGTCCCCGGGCGCAC
>JAABRA010000194.1 GCA_011391155.1 Burkholderiales bacterium | reverse complement strand
ATCCGATCGAAGCGCGATACCAGGTGACCGGTCATCGCCAGCGCCTCGGTCACCCGCTTCACGCCGTCCGCCGGCAGGCTGCCGATGCTGACCGCCAGCAAGCTGTCGGCACGCAGCAGATGCGCGAGGTCGACATTCAAGCGCTCCAGTTTGGCGAGGGTTTCGTCCAGCGCATCGAGATGCTTGAGCGCGTCCACGATCTGCGCTTCGCTCTCGTGACACGTGAGGCAACGGCCCCAGGTTTCTTTCAGCCACGCATTGAGTTCCTGCAGATCGGCCAGCGCGGGCGCTTCGGCATCGGGCGGAACGTTCAGCGAACCGGTGTCGCCGCATTGCTCCAGCAGCTTCGCCAGACGGGCTTCGGCCTCCAGCCAGGCTTCGCGATAAGCGACGGCGGGCGATTCCTCGAGGGTTTTCAGGGTGCAGGGCGCCGGATTGAACACCCCGAAGCGGGCGAGTTCCAGCGCGGCATCCTGCACCTCGGAGGCCAGCATCAGCAATTCGATCCTGAGCAGGGGTTCGGCGCGCAGCATCACATCACCGGCTCACGCTGCAGGACCATCCGGATGTCGGCCTCGGCCAGGCCGAGATGGCGCCCGCGCAGCACCGCGCGGATGGCACGCAGGTCGCGCTCGCGCAGCATCAGGTAGGCGAACGCGCGTGCGATATCAGGGACGCTGGAGCGCAGCACCCTCAGTGCCTGCTCGGCAGCCGCGTGCTCCATGCGGGCGAACACGCCGGGAATGTCGGTCACGCCGGACAAACGGGCCTGCAGGGGCGCGGGCAAGGCGGCCAGCACCGCATCCAGGCTGTCCAGCGCGGCCAGTTCCTGCAAAGTCCTGCCGGACAGGCTGTAGCGCGAGCCCACCAGCAGGTAATACACCTGCGCCGGCGGCAGCTTGTAGTTGAAACGGTAGCGCAGCAGCCAGACCAGGTTGATGCGGTCGATCAGGTTCGCCATCAGGCTGCGGAACGGCGTGCCCACCGTGTTTTCCAGCGGCTGCGCGTGCAGGGTCAGGCCTTCGTAGTAGCCGCGATCCAGCGCTGCATCCAGGGTGAACGGATCGTGACTCTGCTCGAACGCGCGCCGGGCGTGGCGAACGATGCCGGCGTAGGGTCCGGCCTCCAGGCGACGCAGCAGTTCGCCGACATCCTCGGCATGCGCCAGGTCCTGGTTGTCGAGCCGTCCGAAAGTGCCCATCGGCGTCAGCCGGGCGAGTGCCGCGGCGGGCCGCTCGCCCGTCATCTTGCTGCGCAGCAGCGTCTTGACGTTGGAAATTTCGAAGCGTGCCGTCCAGAAGGTCAGAAAACCGCGTGCAGGGCCGGTCAGCGGCCGGATCATGACCCGCGTCTCGTCGAGGACTTGCGCGATGAGGCGTTGTTCCAGCGAGCGGGCATCCTGTTGCCGCCCGGATTTCGGCGCATAGCCCGCCGCCAGTTGCGGCAGACCGCCCCGGTTCAGGGCGTCGGCCACCTCGTCATCTGACACGCCGATCAGCGCATCGAGTGCGGCGTCAGGCCACAGACGGCTGGCATACAGGCTGACACGGGTGTCGAGATAGGCGGACATGGTTCAGGCGACGTTTTCGGGTCAGGGCTCAGGCCAACATCCCCTGCCCCGCTTGTCTCGTCAGGGTCGGGGACAAGTCATGTGCCGGGGTCGAGCAACAGGCTCAGGGCCGCATCCACCGCCTCGGCTTCGTGCCGCGATGCCAGGGCGCGCAGGGTGCGCTGGCGTTCGCCGTATTTGCGCGAGAGCTCGGCCACCGCTTGTTCGGCACGCCCCTTCGCCTCGTTCAGGTACGGCGCCCGGAGTTCGGCGCGGCCCGCTTCGAAACGGGATTCGCCGTCACGCACGGCGGCGAGCGCATCCTCGATCATGCGCTGACGCTCCCGGCTGGCGGCATCGATCACCGCCTGCGCGCGGGCCTCGGTTTCCAGTAGGCGTTGAAGTTGATCGTCCATTAGATGGCGAAGATCAGCGCCAGGCCTGTTGCTGCAATCCCGGCCCCCGCTACCTGTACCGCGTGGCGGCCGATCAGGCTGCCGGCGATGCCCAGGCCATGCAACCCCAGCGTGGCCAGCACGAATCCCAGGCCATACAGCGCAGGCGACGCGGCCAGCGGCATTTCCAGCCCGTGGGCGTAGCCGTGGAACACGGCGAAGCCGGCAGCGACCGCCATGCCGGCCGTCACCGCCCACTGGCGCCGGGTCGCGATTAGGAGGCCGAGCACCAGCACGGACAGCGCGATGGCGGTCTCGATATGCGGCAGGGCGATGCCTGACCAGACCAGCATCCCGCCCATCAGCATCGCGCCGACAAAGGCTGCGGGCACGGCCCACAGCGCTCGCCCCCCCTGTTGCGCCGCCCACAGGCCGATTGCGATCATGGCGAACAGGTGGTCGAGCCCCATCAACGGATGGGCCAGGCCGCCGGCAAAACCGGTGACGGTGGCGTGGTCGCCCGTGTGCGCGGAGGCGGTTCCAGCCAACAGGCTCATTGCTGCCAGGGCAAACGCGCGTGAAGGTTTCATCAAGTTCATTGGTTGCTCTCCAGATGCAAAATTCTTCGGCTGTCGGTCGTCGGCATTACTTGATCTTCACCTGCACCAGTTCTTCGCCATCCGGGTCGGTCACGTGCACGGCGCAGGCAATGCAGGGATCGAAGGAATGAATGGTGCGCAGGATCTCGATCGGCTGCTTCGGATCGGCCATCACATGGTTGTCCTGCAAAGCCGCCTCGTAGGCGCCCGGCTGTCCTTGCGTATCGCGCGGGCCGGCGTTCCACGTGCTGGGCACCACCGCCTGGTAATTGCTGATCTTGGCGTCGTCGACCACGATCCAGTGAGACAGGCCA
>JAABRA010000193.1 GCA_011391155.1 Burkholderiales bacterium | reverse complement strand
GCGTCACTGGCCCTGAAGGGAACCCATGAGCTTTACCTGAAATCGCCATCCGGCTTCTCTGCATTGGTGCGTGGCACCTGGTCGCGTGATTTCAAGGCAGACGACACACGTCGCACGCCGCTCTCGGAAGAGGCAAAGGACCTGGCGGTGCACAACTTCACCTGGCTCGATGCCTGGGTAGCCAAAGAGTTCGAGATTGGCGGCCGTCCCGCCAAGGTCAAGATCGGCAACCAGGTGATCAGCTGGGGCGAGGACATCTTCATCTATGGTGGTGTCAACGTCACGAACGCGATCGATCTTCGCAAGTTTCACACCCCCGGCACGCAGCTGAAGGAGGTGTTCCGCCCGGCGCCGATGGTCTCGTTCAATGTCGGCGTGTCCGACGACGTCAGCCTGGAAGGTTACTACCAGTGGAAGTGGAACGGTTTTCAGTTTGACCCGGTGGGCACCTACTTCTCTGGCGTCGACGTGATCGGCAAGGGCGCTCGCGGGGCCTATGTGCCGACCTCGATTGCCAACTACTTTCTGGGCGCAGGTCTGCCCTACGGCACGGTCGGCGATCCGGGCGGCGCCCATGGCTTCAACGAGGCGCAACTGGCCGACGGCACGCTCAACCCGGCCTTTGGCGCCGCGGGCGTTGGCTCGGTCGCCTACCGCGCCGAGACCCGCAATCCCAAGGACTCCGGGCAATTCGGTTTGGCCGGGCGCTACAAATCCGACGCCCTGGAAAGTGAGTTCGGCGCCTACTTCCTGCGCTACCACGACAAGGTTCCGTTCGTCGGCTTCATCAATGCCGGCAGCGCGTCGAACCTGCTGGGGGTGCAGTATTTCGAGGACTACGGCGACCAGCGCAGCGTGCTTGGCGTCTCCGCGAACACCAATGTGGGCCCGGTGGCGGTTGGTGCGGAGCTGTCGTACCGGCCCAAGGACAGCGTGAGCATCGACCCCACGGTGCCCGCGCCGCCGAACCCGCATTCGGTGTTCGAGTATCCCGGCAAGGTGTCACGGGGCTTTGTCGACGAGAAGAAGTGGCAGGCGCATCTGACCGGCTTCTACCTGCCGGCGCCGTCGAGCCCGCTGGGCCGGGTGATGACCGGCCTGGGCGCGGCCGAAGGCTTCATGCTGGGCGAAGTTGCGTTGACCCATTACCCCAATCTGGACAGAAGCGGCTTCATTCCCTACCTGCTTCCGAACTACGAACTGCCAACGCGCACCTCCTGGGGCTACGTGGTCTCGGCCGGCCTGACCTACGCCAACGTCTGGTCCAGCGGCTGGAACCTCACGCCGCAAATCGACTTGGCGCACGATGTCAAGGGGACCAGCCCCAACACGCTGCCATTTGTGGAAGGGCGCAAGGCCACCACGCTGTCGCTGAACTTTGACCGGAACAGCGTCTGGAAAGCCAACCTCGGTGTCACGAAGTTCTGGGGCGGTGGCAACAACAACCTGCTGCGAGACCGCGACATGTTCTACGGCAGTCTATCCCGTGCCTTCTGACCGACGGGCCGGTCAAGGCTCACGAGTGCCGCGCGCTGACGGCACCTAACTCTTTGTTTGTGTATGACCCTCCTTGTCAAGTTCGTTGAACGACTGGAACGCCTGTTTTTCGGGAACCGCGCCGCCATTCTGACCGCCCTCGCGCTGTTGACCGTTGTCATGGCTTTCTTTGCTTCCCAGCTCAGGATGGATGCCGGATTCGACAAACAGTTGCCGCAGGACCACGAGTATGTCCAGACCTTCTTCAAGTTTCGTGAAGAGGTGTTTGGTGCCAATCGCATCATCGTGGTGGTGCACCCCCGTCAGGGCGACATCTGGACCGCGCCGGCCCTGAAGAAGCTCTATGACGTTACCCAGACGGTGATGTTCCTGCCGGGTGTCGACCGCCGCACGGTGTCGTCGCTGTGGACGCCGACCACGCGCGTGCTGGAGGTGACCGAGGACGGGTTCCGGGCGGAGGACGTCATCGGTGGTGACATCACGCCCGACCAATTGACGGCGGACAAGACCGAGCGGATTCGCCGCAACGCGGTGGCCGGGGGCTACGTCGGTAGCCTGGTGGCCACCGACAACAGCGGCGCCATGATCGTGGCGGATCTGCTCGAATTTGACCCCAAGACGAAGGTCAGGCTGAACTACCTCGAATTTGCCGAGCGTCTGGAAACTGAACTGCGCGCCAAGCACGAAGACGCGCAGTTCGAAATCCAGATCGTCGGCTTCGCCAAGCAGATCGGCGACATCGCCGAGGGCGCCAAGAGCGTGGTGCAGTTCTTCCTGCTGGCCTTTTTGCTTACGGCCGCGGCCGTCTACGCCTATTCGCGTTCCTGGAAGCTCACTCTTTTGCCGTTGCTGTGCTCGCTGGTCTCGGTGGTCTGGCAGTTCGGAACCTTGCGCCTGCTCGGGTATGGTCTTGATCCGCTGGGCGTTCTGGTGCCGTTTCTGGTGTTCGCCATCGGGGTGTCGCATGGCGTGCAGCAGATCAACTTCATTGCCAAGG
This sequence comes from Burkholderiales bacterium, assembly GCA_011391155.1. GTDB lineage: Bacteria > Pseudomonadota > Gammaproteobacteria > Burkholderiales > Burkholderiaceae_C > JAABQG01. Next base: position 365 of record JAABRA010000193.1, on the reverse strand, counting down.
AGGTCTGCGCGGGCGCCGACGCCAGCACTGCCGCGCGGCGCAGCTTCAGTGGTTTGCTGATCCCCGGTTCGATGGCGCTGGTGACGGCTTTCGTCGGCTTCGCGACATTGACCCTGATCCCGATCCCGATGATTCGCGAGCTCGGCATCACAGCGTCGATCGGGGTCGCCTACAAGATCGTGACCAACCTGATCATGCTGCCTGTGGTGGCGTCGTACTTCACCTTCGATGACCGCTACATCGAGCGGGCCGGCCGCATGCGCGGTGTGCGTGTGCGGGTCATGGGGTTTCTGGGCCGCATCGCGGAGACGCGCAATGCGGCCATCGGCACGGTGGTCTGCATGGCCCTGTTTGCGGTGGCCGTG
>JAABRA010000192.1 GCA_011391155.1 Burkholderiales bacterium | reverse complement strand
GTGGCGGCGCCTACGGCTTCACCAGCGCCAGCATGTCGCGCTGCGCCACCTTCACCATGCCCACGACTTCCGCGCGGTACGCCACGGGGTCCGAGACTTTCGCGTTGAAGGTGTACTGCATGTCGGCGCCGCCGCCAAGGCCGCCCATGAGGCCGCCCAACAGGCTTTTCTGTTTCGTGTCCGGCTCCGCCACGGAGATGAAATCAGTGCCGCCCGAGAGCGACTCCGACAGCGTCACGACGACATCGCCATCCTTGGCGGGCCCGGCGTTGTTGCCGAAATTGGCTGCGTAGCCCCCGGGCGCTGACTCCCCCTTGGTGTTGGCGGCCGGTGTGCGAAAGGCGATGCGCGACTGCCCGGCCAGCAGGCCGACCTGCACGAAAGCCTGACCCGTGTAGCTCTGGTTGAACGAGGTGGTGCCCAGGGCCGCGTTGCTGCCTCCATACGAACTCTTGGCCGTGGCCTTGGTGGAGCCCAGCGTCACCACGTAGGTGGCCTTGACCAGGTTGGCATTGAGTTCCTTGGCCAGGGCCACTTCCAGGCCCGGCAGCTCGTAGATTTCACCCGTGCTGATGCCGGACGGCCCGCCCTCGGTCGAGCTTTTCATGCCAAACCCGCTGACCCAGCCCTTGATCAGGGTCTTCGACGGCACGCCGAACTTGCCGGTCTCGGCGTTGTAGGGCAGATACGGCTTCAGGCCGGTGGCGCCCACCAGCGTCACATCGCCATTCAGGTTGGCGAATTTCGAGAAATTGGTGATGCCGGCCTTGGCAATGATCTGCTGATACCCCGGGCTGGCCAGCACCGTGGCTTCGGGCACCAGCTCGAACCCGCTGGCCGAAAGGTCGGCCTTGAGCTGTTTATAGATCTCGTCGGTGATTTCGGCCTGAAGCTTGGCGTCCATCTCCGGCATCACCAGCGTGGCGGAGGCGTCGGTCTTGGTCGCGAACAGGCCGCTGGTGTTGGTCTTGTCGCCGCCAGCGGAGGCCTGGAACGACACCATGACATTGGTGATGGCCACCCGCTTGGTGGCGGCCAGCGGCGCCGCCGTGCTGTCGGTCAGGCCGACCTTGGCCGGGGTCGGGGGAGTCTGCGCGTGCGACAGACCGCAGGCCAGGACCATGGCCGCAGACAAGGTGGAAAGAGCGGCCGGAGCGTGGAGGCGCATGGGGGAGGTCCTGGGTTGGGGTGCGGTGGGGTTAAAGGGGGGAAGGCTTCTTCAATGTAGCCGACCCACCCTGGCCGCAGGGGCCGCCCACCCCCCCTTGTTGCGGGGGGGTGATCCGCCCGGCCCGGCGCCGTGATCCTGGCCTGCGGGTTCCCAAGGCAGCAGCGACAATCAGGTGCTGATGCGCCGCCCGCGGTACACCGCGACACGAGCGGAAGCCCCCGAACTGCTGGATTCAACGGAATCAATAGAATCATGAAAATCGCCACCTGGAATGTCAACTCCCTGAACGTGCGGCTGCCGCAGGTGCTGGCCTGGCTGGCCGCGCAACCCCCGGACGCGCCGGTGGACGTGCTGGCCCTGCAGGAGCTCAAGCTCAGCGACGACAAGTTTCCCGCCGCTGCGTTCACGGCTGCCGGCTACCACGCGCAGTGGTTCGGCCAGAAAACCTACAACGGCGTGGCGCTGATCAGCCGTTCGCCGGCCACCGACGTGGTGAAGAACATCCCGGGCTTCGAGGACGACATGGCGCGCGTGATCACCGCCACGGTGGACGGCGTGCGCGTGATCGGCGCCTATTTCCCCAACGGGCAGGCGCCGGATTCGGACAAGTTCGTCTACAAGATGCGCTGGCTCACGGCCCTGCGCGAGTGGGTGCGCGCCGAACTGGTCACGCACCCGAATCTGGTGCTGCTGGGCGACTACAACATCACCTTCGATGACCTGGACGTGTGGGACCCGGTCGGCCTGGCCGGCACCATCCACTGCACCGATGAGGAGCGGACCCACCTGCGCGCACTGGTTGACCTGGGCCTGCACGACAGTTTCCGTCTGTTCGAGCAGCCGCCCAAGAGCTATTCATGGTGGGACTACCGCATGCTGGGCTTCCAGAAGAACCGCGGCATGCGCATCGATCACATCCTGGTGAGCGAGGCCTTGCGCCCCCGGGTCACGGCCTGCACGGTGGACCGCGCCCCGCGCAAGAACCCGCAGCCCAGCGACCATGCGCCGGTAGTGGTGACGCTGGATGCGTCGGTTTGATCCCGGTTTAGATAGCAAGGAACGACCATTCCACGCTGGGAAGTGGCAATTTTGGCTTGAAATCACTCCAGACCCAGCTCCTGGATCTTGCGCGTGATGGTGTTGCGGCCAATGCCGAGCTTCTGGGCCGCCTCGATGCGGCGCCCGCGCGTGCTGGCCAGCGCGGCCAGGATCAGCCTGGACTCGAAGCGCCGCGTCAGCGCATCCCACACATCCTGCCGGCCCGAGGCCAGCAGCGCGTTCGCCTCGACCTCCAACCCGTGTTCCCAGGCGCCGTCGATGCCCTGGGCCATTGCGCTGGCCGGTGCCGAAGCCAGGCCGGGCAGGATGATCGCCGGTTCACCGGAGCGGCCCGCAAAACCGGCCGCCAGCGCCTCTGACCCGCGCAAGGCCGCCACAGCCTCATCCGGTGGGGCGCCGGGCGCCGCCATGGCGAGCGGCTGGGCCAGCACCGCCGCGCTGGCCAGCACTTCTGGCGGCAGGTCCTTGGCTTCGATCATCTGCGCCGGCGCCATCACGGTGAGCCAGTGGCAGATGTTCTCCAGCTGGCGCACGTTGCCGGGGTAATTGAACAGGCCGAGCTGCGCCACGGCGGCGTCCGAGATGCGCTTGGGATCCACGCCGAGCTGCTTGGCGCTTTGCTGCAGGAA
>JAABRA010000191.1 GCA_011391155.1 Burkholderiales bacterium | reverse complement strand
GCCCCCACCTTCACGTCAGCGACGGTCCCCTCCAGATCACCCGGCTGGGCCATCGGGTTGCCGGATTTCGAAATGCGGGCCACCAGCATCACCTGCTCGTACTGCGAAAGCGTGTTGCCGGGGTTCATCGCCGCGCCGTCATCCAGCTCGAATTCAAATGGCAGTTGGCTGGCGCTCGCACGAACAGCTGCCACAGGCGGCCCGCTCGCGCCCGGGCGGGCAAACAGGAAAAGCACATCCGTTGCCGCGAGCCTGGATTTGAGCGCCGGCGCGATGTCGATGCGGCCCCTGATGACAGCGCCCTGCGCGACCGGCGCCGCCTGGTCCACGACAGGCGGTGGATTGGCGAGCGTATCCAGACCCGCCACGCCAGTTTGAGCCAGGCGTTCGGTTTCTCTTTGCGCGGCCAGGATTTCCTGGGCATAAGGCGATTCCGGTGGCAACAACTGATGCAATCGTTTGAAATGGATGGCCGCCTGGGCAAAGTCCTGCTCCTGGTAGGCATGGATGCCAGCCAGTTCCAGGCCCTTCATGTCATCGGGATCGATTTCCAGCGCCTGCCGGACCAGATCCATGGACCTGCCCGTCAGTACCCGGCCGCTGGCGATGGCCAGGGCCTCGGCGTAGCCGGACAGCACCGATGCATCCTGCGGCAGCAGACTGGTCGCCTTTTCGAACGCCTGCAGCGCTTCAGGCCAGCGCTCCAGCGCCCCGTAGGTCTTCGCCAGCATCGTCCACGCCTCGCCGTCATCGGGATTTGCCCGGGTCTTTTCTTCGACTTTCCGGACCAGCTCCATGAAATCATGCTCGCCTGGAGCGGCGGCCACGGCGGGATGGGCGGGACCGGATTGCGCATCCGCCATGGCAGTCAGGGACATGGGGTTGCCCAGCCAGAAATACAGACCGAGCGCAGCGGCGGGCAGAACCGCGCCCAGGGTGTACCCCAGCTTTCGACTGCTGACACGACCGGGCTCCGGGCCTTCGTCCGGCGTCAGGGCATCGTCTGCCAGGCGGGCTTCGAGCTCCGTCCTGGCGGTCTGGAACTGTGCTTCCGAGATCAGGCCGTTGCTGCGGTCGGCCTCGATTTCCTTCATCTGATCGCGGTAAACGGCAATATTGACGTCGCGTCGCGCGGCCTTGCCCTCAGCGGCCCGCGTGCGCAGCAGGGGCGGCAGCACGAAGGCCAGTGCAAGGACGATGCAGACGACGACAGCAATCCAGAACAGGGATACGGTCCAGAACGGATTCATTTTTCTTCCAGAAGTTGAGCGGCGGCAGCGCGCGTTTTTTCGTCCACCGGGGTCACTGGCGCGGCGCGGCGCCGCCGCAGCGTCATGACCCAGGCGCCGCCACCGATGCCGAGGAACAGCAACGGGCCGAGCCAGAGCAGCCAGGTCTCCGGCTTGAACGGCGGACGGTACAGAACGAAGTCGCCGTAGCGTTCGGTGAGGTAGGCGATCACTTGCTCGTCGTCCTTGCCGGCCTTCATCTGGGCGCGGATTTCCCGCCGCAGATCTTCGGCCAGCTCGGCATGCGAGCCAGCCAGGGATTCGTTCTGGCAAACCAGGCAGCGCAAGTCTTCGGCGAGCTTGACCAGACGCTGCTCGATGACCGGATCCTCCGCGCTGGGCAGCGCCTCTTTCGGCGCATCGGACGACCCGCTGACAGGTTGATTGGCCAGTGCCGGCAGAGAAAAAGCCAGCAGCATGGCCAGCAGGAAAGCTTTCATGCGCCCAACTCCTTGAGTTTCGGCTCGAACGTGTTCTTCCACACCTCGGGATTGATCGGGCCGATGTGCTTCAGCCGAACGATGCCCGCCTGATCGATGAGGTAGGTCTCGGGGGTGCCCGTGACGCCGTAGTCGATGCCGACACGGCCATCCAGATCCTCCGGCACCGCCACGTAGGGACTGCCGATACGCGCGAGCAGCGCTTCCGCCTCACGCGCCTTGTCCTTCCAGTTGAGGCCGACGATGGGGACGACCCCGGACTGTGTCACCTGCATCAGGAAACCATGCTCCTGACGGCACGACACGCACCAGGGCGCCCAGACATTCAGCATCCAGACTCTGCCTTTCATGTCTGCAGGGCTGAAGGAGGCGTTCGCATCCCCCACCAGCGGCAGCGTGAAGGCTGGCGCGGTGCGGCCGATGAACGGGGAAGGCACTTCACGCGGGTTGAGGAACAGCCCCCTGGCGAAGAACCCGACAAGGACGAGGAAGAGGATGAGCGGAAGCCAGCGTTTCATGATTCAGGCGCCCTGTGCCGCGAGGTTCTTCGGCATTTCGCTGCGCCGCAGTGCGATCCGGTAGCGCTTGTCCGACGCCGCCATGAAGCCCCCCACCACCATGAACAGGGCGCCGAACCAGAGCCAGTTGATGAACGGCTTGTGGAACAGGCGCACCGTCCAGGCACCCTCGTCGTCGAGCTGTTCGCCCATGGCGACGTAGATGTCGCGGAAGATGTTCGGGTGCACCGAAGCCTCGGTCATGCCCATGCCGGATGCGTTGTAGAGGCGCTTCTCGGGGTGCAGCGTGGCCACCGGCTGGCCGTCTCGACTGACCTCCAGCGTGCCGCGCGCGGCGCGGTAGTTGGGGCCGTCGTGCTCGGTGGTGCCGCGGAAGGTGAAGGTGTAGCCGGCGAGTTCGGCGTAGCTGTTCACCTCCATGCGCACGTCGCGCTCGCTCGAGTAGTTGGCAACCACGGCGATGCCGGCGATGCCGACCGCCATGCCCAGGTGCGCCAGCTGCATGCCCCAGAAGCCGCGCGGCAGCGCCGCCAGCTTGTGCGCCACGCTGCCCTGTCCATACCGCAGCCGCTCGACGAACGCGGCTGCCACCGCCAGCGCGATCCAGGCCGCGAGGAAGAAGCCGA
>JAABRA010000190.1 GCA_011391155.1 Burkholderiales bacterium | reverse complement strand
CACCAATCAGGCGGCGCGCTACCGGTTCGACGATCTCAAGCTGCGCCTGCCCTATATTGGCGAAATCCTGCGCAAGATCATCCTGTCGCGCTTCGCTTCGGTATTTGCCATGATGTATTCTTCGGGCATCACCATCCTCGATTCGATCAAGGCAACCGAAAACGTGGTCGGCAACCTGGTCATCAAGGAAGGCCTGGAACGGGTCGGCGCCCTGATTGCCGAAGGCCAGAACGTGACGGTGGCCTTCCAGACTGCCGGCATGTTCCCGCCACTGGTGCTGCGCATGCTGCGTGTGGGCGAGAACACCGGCGAACTGGATACGGCCCTGACCAATGTCAGCTACTTTTACAATCGCGATGTACGCGAGTCCATCGAGAAAGTGCAAGCCATGATCGAACCGGTCATGACCGTGATCATCGGCGTGATTCTCGGCTGGATCATGATGGCCGTGCTGGGCCCGATCTACGACATCATCACCAAAATGAAAACCTGATGGCCGACAAACGTATTCTCCTTCTCGATGGCCCCCTGCTCACGGCGCACTACTGGCACGCCGGCCACGTCCATGCCGAGGGCGAGTTCAGTCCTGAACCGGTCGGCCTCGAGGCGCTCGCGGTTTACCTCAAGAAACATCGAGCCAGCATTTTTTACCTGCTGGCGGACATCGCCGAGGAGGGTTTTCAGCTCGAAGACCTGCCCTACGTGCAGGGCGGGGACCGCAACGCCCTGCTGCAGCGCCGGCTCGGACAGTACTACTACAACACGCCCCTGTCGGCCGCCATATCCCTCGGCCGGGCGCCGACCGGCCGGCGCGACGAAAAAATATTGTTCGCCGCACTCACCCGGATCGAGACCTTCACGCCCTGGCTGGATACGCTGCGCGCAGCCGAAGCCAACCTTGCCGGGGTTTATTCGGTTCCCCTGGTGCTTGCCGGATGCATCGGCCAGCTGGTAAGCGGTACCGGGCCCGCCCTGTTCGTTTCCCTGAGTCGCGGCGGGGTGCGGCAAAGTTTCTTCGACCAAGGCAAGCTGCATTTCTCGCGGCTGTCCGCGCTTGCCACCAAGAGCCTCGAAGAGGTCGCCCGCAGCAGCGCCAATGACTCGGCCAAGATATACCAATATCTTCTTGCCCAGCGTCAGATTCCGCGCGGAACCCCGCTGCGCGCCGTGGTCATGGCGCACAGCGCGCAGATACCGGTCCTGCAGGAGTTCTGCCGCAGCACCAGCGAAATCGAATTTGAATTCCTCGACATCGCCACTGCTGCCCGCAAGCAGGGGCTCAAGGATGCCCCGGCCGACAGCAATGCCGACAACCTGTTCATCCACAGCCTGGCCCACAAGACCCCTGCGCAACAGTTCGCCCCGGCCGCCGATACCCGCATCCACAAGCTCTGGAAAATCCGTTTTGCGCTGACCAGCATCGCCTGGCTGATACTGGCAAGCTGCCTGCTTTACGCCGGCAAGACGGCGCTCAACATATACGAACTGCGCGATTTGGTCGAGACCACCCGGGGCGTCACCGCTGCCGACACCCAGCGTTACAACTCCCTGAGTGATTCACTGCCCAAGGTCGGCATCACCCCTGACAACCTGCGCGCGCTGATCGGGCGCTTTGACGCGCTGCAGAAGCGCACGCCGGCCGTGGAACCGCTGCTGATACACCTGAGCCTTGCGTTGAACGACAACCCGAAAATCGAACTGACCAACCTCACCTGGAAAATTGCCGACAGCATCGATAGCGGCGAAAAAGCGTTGCCGTCTGCGGCACCGGCTGCGGCACCGGCACCGGCTGCGGCACCGGCTGCGACTCCCGCCGCAGCCGCTACCGGAGGGGTCTGGGCAGTGATCGAGATCAATGCGCGGCTTCCGCTGGGCATGATCAGCGACCAGCGCGCCCAGATCGAGTTGATCGAAAGCTTCGCCGCGCGGTTGCGCGATCCCAAGACCGACGTCCGGATACTCAGCCGGCCCTTCGATATCGAGTCGGACAAGTCATTCAAGAGTATCGGCGACAAGGGCGATGCCCAATCTGCCGAAGCACCGAAGTTCGCCTTGCGCATTGCGCGCCTGATGTGAGTGGCCGGGTGAAAAACACATGAAGATGGATGCCAAAGACTTCAAGTCCCTGCAATGGGCGATTGCATTCCTGGTCCTCATGAGTTCGGTGGGTGGCGCCGCACTATTGATAACCGAGCAAATGAAAATCAGCAGCAACAAGGCTCTCCAGGAAGCCGTCACCGCGCGCAAGGACATTCAGGCCAAACTGGGAAGGGCTCGCGCAGAGCAACAGGAACTGACCGAAAAGCTGAACCGCTTCCAGAATATGAGGGCCCGCGGCTTCATCGGCCCGGAAAAGCGCTTGGACTGGATCGAGGCCATCGGCCGGATCAAGGCAGCGCGCCGCATTTTCAAACTGGATTACGAGTTCTCCCCGCAACGACGCGTGGACGCGAGCATCCTGCCCGGCGGCTCAACGGCGGGCACCTACGAGATCATGTCGAGCCAGATGCGAATGCAGATCCACGTCATTCATGAAGGCGAGTTGCTGGAGGTTCTGTCCGATCTGCGTGATGAGATGCGCAAGAAGGTTGAAGCGCTGGTCCTGGTCCGTTCCTGCGCGGTCGACCGCCTGGCATTCAACCCCGCCGATCGCGGCAGCAAGGCCCAGCTTAAAGCCGAATGCACACTCGAATGGATTACCCTGAAGGAGGGCAAATGAGGCTGCCAACCCGCCTGCTGCCGGTTCTGCTTTGCCTGGCCACGATCGCCCCGGCCGGCGCCGCCAACGCCCAGGAACTCGGCCGGCTCTTCTTCACGCCCGAACGCCGTGCGGCGCTGGAGCGCCAGCGCGCATTCAATGTCCACGAAGCGTCCCTGCAGGGCA
>JAABRA010000189.1 GCA_011391155.1 Burkholderiales bacterium | reverse complement strand
CGTGCTGCAGGCGCTGCAGAACGGTTAGAAACCATGCGGCAAATCATTCTCGATACCGAAACGACCGGCCTGGACCCCAACCAGGGGCACCGCATCATCGAGGTGGCGGCGGTGGAAATGGTCAACCGGAGACTGACCGGCAATCACCTCCACCGTTATGTGAACCCGGATCGCGACATCGATGCCGGGGCGATGCAGGTGCACGGCATCACGCCGGAATTCCTGCAGGACAAGCCGCGCTTTGCCGACATCGCGCGGGAATTCGTCGACTTCATCCAAGGCGCCGAACTCATCATCCACAATGCGCCGTTCGATGTCGGCTTTCTCAACATGGAACTGCGCCTGCTGGAGATGGCGCCGCTGCCGACCTGGTGCGACGGCGTGACCGACACCCTGGCCATGGCCAAGGCGCTGCACCCGGGGCAGCGCAACAACCTGGATGCGCTGTGCAAGCGCTATGGCGTGGACAACGCGGCGCGCACGCTGCACGGCGCATTGCTCGACTGCGAACTGCTGGCAGCGGTGTACCTGGCGCTGACGCGCGGCCAGGAGAGCCTGTCGATCGGGCTGGAAACGCGCAGCGCCGAGGCCAGCCAGGCGGCGGCGCGCACCCGCCCCAGGCCCGTCCTGCTGCAGGCATCTGCCGACGAGTTGGCTGAGCACGCCAGCCTGCTCGAAGCCATCGCGAAGGAAAGCAAGGGACCGTGCCTGTGGGGCGGGGAGCAGGTGACGAATTGACACGTTGGCTGACGCGCAGCCAGAACGTGTTCCAGGACGTCGTGTTGCTGGGCCTGGCTTGCGCCTGTCTGGCGCTGGTGACGCCGCCGGCCGTCGCCGCACGCGTGACGGTGGTGTTGAGCGACGATTCGCCCCCCTACCAGGAAGTCTATCAAGCCGTCCGCGACCATCTGCAAGGCGGCCCCCATGATCTCAGCCGAGCGTACGCCCAGGGCCTGACCACCGGCTCATTGGATGGAACGCATCTGGCCGTGACGGTGGGCGTACGCGCGGCCGAATCGGTGGCGACGCTGCCCGGGCGCACGCCCGTTCTGGCCGTGCTGGTGCCGCGTTCGTGGTATGCCAAAGGCGGGCGTGCCCGCCTCCTTGACAGCGGTCGCCGCAGCGTGGCGGCCATCTACCTTGATCAACCCTTCGAACGGCAGGCGGAGTTGATCCGCCTGGCGCTTCCCGATGCACAGCGCGCCGGCGTGCTGATGAGTGAGGATCAGGAGGGGCTGGTGGGAGAACTGGAGGCGGCACTTCAGGCACGTCAGCTGGGCCTGGTGTTGGGGATACTGCCCAGCGAGGGGCGGCTGATGAATACCCTCGAAAACGTCTTGTCGGAATCCGATGTGCTGCTGGCCGAAACCGATCCTCGGGTCTTCAACCGCAACACGGCGCAAAGCCTCCTTCTCACGTCCTACCGCTACCGCACCCCGGTATTGGGCTATTCGCATTCGCTGACGCGGGCAGGCGCGCTGTTGTCGCTGCACTCCAGCCCGGCGCAGATCGGCCGGCAGACCGCTGAATCGGTCATCGTCGCGCTTCAGGGGGGCGCGGTGCGTCTGCCGCCGCCAGCCCACCCTGTCTATTTCGGCATTTCAATCAATGAACAGGTCGCTCGCTCGCTGGGTTACACCCTGCCGCCGGAAGACGAACTGGAAAAACGTTTGGGGGCGCCACGTTGAGGATAATTTCATTGGGTATTCGCGGGCGCGTCATTGGTCTGGCCATGGTGCCGGTGGCCATCGTTGGCATGCTGCTGCTGTTCCAGCTCATCAGCGGGAAGATCGACGATCTCGATCAGTCGCTGCGCACCCGTGCCGCAGCCATTACCCGCCAGCTGGCGCCCGTGGCTGAATATGGCGTTGTCTCCGGCAATACCCAAGTGCTGCAGAGCCTGCTTCACAAGGTGGCGTTCGAGCCCGATGTTCGCGGCGTGGCCGTCTTCGACGACCAGGGCGAGCGGCTTGCGCACGTCGGTTCCGGTGATTGGGTGGAGCCGGCCCGGGGCAGGCTGCCCGCCGATCGCCTCCGTCAAATCGAATACACGGACCGGCTGGTCTACTACGCGCCGATCACCCGCACCGAGGTGGCGGTGGAGGATTTCAACGATGAACATTCCGCGGGGTCGGGCAGCGGGCCGCAGTTGCTGGGCTGGGTGGGCCTGGATGTGTCGCGCAGCGCCACCTTCCAGAGCCAGCGTGACGCCATCCTGCGCAGCCTGACGATCCTGCTGGCAGGCTTGTGCGTCAGCCTGTTTCTCGCCTGGCGCATCGGGCGCCGCATCACCCAGCCGATTCTGGCCCTGACCCACACCGTGAGCCGTATCGGCGAGGGCCATATGGACGAACGCGTCGAGCCCACCGGGGAGGCCGAACTCGGGGTGCTGCAGCGCGGCGTCAACCACATGGCGGCCCACCTGCAGACGATGCAGGACCAGATGCAGGCAAAGATCGACCAGGCCACCGCGCGCCTGGTGTATCAGGCCAGCCACGACATGTTGACAGGGCTGATCAACCGCCGCGAGTTCGAACAACGACTGGAGCGCCTGCTGGTTTCGGCCCTGCAGCAGGGGCGCGAGCATGCGCTGTGCTACATGGACCTCGACCAGTTCAAGGTGATCAACGATACCTGCGGCCATGCGGCGGGCGATGAGCTGCTGCGCCAGCTGGCGCTTTTGTTGAAAGGCAATCTGCGCGATCGCGATACCCTGGCCCGCCTGGGCGGCGACGAATTCGCCCTGTTGCTGGAAAACTGCAGCATTGCCGATGCGCTGGAGGTGGCGGATCTCTTTCGCGCCGAGGTGCAGCGTTTCCGCTTCAAGTGGGCCGACCGCATTTTCGCGGTCGGCATGAGCGTGGGCATGGTGGCGATCAACCGCGACAG
>JAABRA010000188.1 GCA_011391155.1 Burkholderiales bacterium | reverse complement strand
GCGGATGAGCGCGCGCAGGTCGTGCCCCTGGCCGGCGAACAGGCACAGGTAGAGCTTGCCTTCGGTGGACAGGCGCGCGCGGTTGCAGTCGCGGCAGAAAGCCTGCGTCACGCTGCTGATCACGCCGATCTCGCCGAGCGACGGGTCGTGCCGGCCGCGGGCGTCGGCATAACCCCAGCGCTCGGCGGTCTCGCCGGGGGCGGATGGGTCGAGCTGCACCAGCGGCAGTTCGGCGTGGATCATCTTCACGACGTCGGCGCTGGGCAATACCTCGTCCATGCGCCAGCCGTTGGTCGCGCCCACGTCCATGTACTCGATGAAGCGCAACACGATGCCCGTGCCCTGGAAATGCCGCGCCATGCGCAGGATTTCGTGTTCGTTGGTGCCGCGCTTGACCACCATGTTGATCTTCAGGCTGTGGCCCGGTTCGCCCGAACCCAGACCGGCGGCGCGGGCCGCTTCGATGCCTTCGAGCACGTCGGCCACGGGAAAGTCCACGTCGTTCATCGCGCGGAACACCGCGTCGTCCAGCCCGTCCAGGCTCACGGTGACGCGCTTCAAGCCCGCCGCCTTGAGCGACCTGGCCTTGCGCGCCAGCAGTGAGCCGTTGGTGGTGAGCGTCAGGTCCAGCGGCTGACCGTCGGGCGTGCGCAGCGCGGCGAGCTGCTCGATCAGCACCTCGATGTTCTTGCGCAGCAGCGGCTCGCCGCCGGTCAGGCGGATCTTGCGCACGCCGTGGGCCGTGAACAACTTCGCCGTGCGGGTGATTTCCTCGAACGTCAGCAGCGCGCCGTGCGGCAGATAGGGGTAGTCCTTGTCGAACACCTCTTTCGGCATGCAGTAGTTGCAGCGAAAGTTGCAGCGGTCGGTCACGCTGATGCGCAGGTCGCTCAGGGGCCGGCCGAGGGCGTCACTGAGCAGACCGTCAGCGGCGATGCGCTGCGCCGGAATCACGGCCGCCAGCGAGGCGATGCGCTGGTCGACCAGGGGAATGACGCGTTCGGACATGCGGCCGATTATGCCGGGGTGGTATCCCCTTGCGTCGAGGGGGATTCCGCTGGGGTCGGTGTGTTCAGACGCAGCGCGCGCCGTCCACCTCGATGCAGACACCGCTGATGAAGGCGGCCTCGTCGCTGGCCAGGTACAGCGCGGCGTTGGCCACGTCCAGCGAGGTCGAAAAGCGCCCCAGCGGGATGGTGGCACGGAATTTCGCCAGGCGCTCCTCGGTCAGTTCGCCACCGGCAAACTCGGTGGCCAGGCCGGTGGTGGGGTTGAACACCGGGTTGATGCAGTTCACGCGGATATTGTCGGGCCCCAGTTCGGCGGCCAGCGACTTGCTGGTGGTGATGACCGCGCCCTTGGAGCCGTTGTACCAGGTCAGGCCGGGTCGCGGGCGCACGCCGGCCGTGGAGGCAATGTTGATGAAACTGCCGCCGCCGTTGGCCCGCAAGGCCGGCACCGCGTGCACGGTGGACAGGTAGATGCTCTTCACGTTGACCGCATAGCAGCGGTCGAACTCGTCCTCGCTGACCTCCAGCGCCGGGCGATTGCGGTGCGTCCAGCCGGCGTTGTTGACCATCGCGTCGAGCTTGCCGTGGCGCTGCACCGCGGCATCGACCAGCGCCTTGACCTCGGCCGATTTCGTCACGTCGGCCTTGAAGAAGGCCGCGTCGCCGCCGGCGCGCAGGATTTCGCTCACCACCTTTTCGCCCAGCGCGGCGTTGATGTCATTCACGATGACGCGCGCGCCTTCGGCCGCCAGCCGCAGCGCAATGCCCTCGCCGATGCCGCCGCCGGCGCCGGTGACGATGATGGATTTGTTCTTGACGCGCATGATGGAATCTCCTGTTTGCTTCTGAAGTGATAGCTGTATGCGACCATCCCGCTCTGGGTGGGAGGCCATTTCTATGAAAAATCCTGGCACGCTGGCCCATGCCGGGCCGGGTCACGCTCTCCCGCGGTCCTCAGGCCGCCGGCTGCCTCCCGTCCCGCAAGAGCAGGGCCTGACTGTAGTGGAGGAATTCGTCCAGATGGCGTTCAATGATCGCAATCGTGATCGGGAGTTGCAGGCTCTGGTAGTCATGCACGGCGATATTGCGAAACCCAACCATGCGCTTGAGACCATCGGCCAACGCCGGCTCGATCCAGCTGCCTTGCGCGAGCAACGTGAAGACATCGCGCGCGCTCTGCGGCACGCCCAGGCTTTCGCGGCGGATCAGATGCTGACCCATGTCCAGCGCGGCCTCGCAGGCGCGCTGGATGTTGAGGATGGCCGCGTCCTGACGCGTGAAATCGGTGCCGAAGGTGGCCGGGTTGCGGGCATATTCCTCAAGGGCGCGGGCCACGCAGCGCTCGATGGTGGCCGCCTTGTTGATCAGGACGTCATCGGCCATACACACTTCCTCTTGCGAGAATGTCGCCCAGCAGCCCGGCACGCGCCGTGTCGAGCGCGGTCTTCTCGCTCAGGATCGCCGCTTCGAGCAGCGCGGCACGGCCATCAAGGGCCCACCAGCGTTGACCGGTTGTGATGATCTGGTACTGCATCACGGTGGACGCAGCGCGCAGGTCCAACAAATCCACCGGACACCCGGCCACATCGGCCAGATCGCCCGCCAAAGTCCACAAGGCCAACGGATCGGCGTAGCCTGCCACCAATACCGCGAGGTCCAGATCGCTGCCCGGACCTGCATGGCCCGTGACGCGGCTGCCGAAGGCGTACACGGCCAGCAGATCGGGCACGTGCTGGCGCAGGATCTGGAGCAAGTTGGCGGTGTGGATGAGGTGGGGGGCGGGGGGCATGTGATTTGTCTGGCCTGGGGTCTGCATCAGCGGGTCGAGGGTAAGGAATCGGAAATTTCAGAAAGAATAGCAATAAATAACCATTTGACGCTGGATGGACGCCATT
>JAABRA010000187.1 GCA_011391155.1 Burkholderiales bacterium | reverse complement strand
GACGAAGGTTTTGCCCTTGAGCTTGTGCGTCTCGGCGTACTGTTTCAGCCCCGCCACGCCCATCGCGCCCGAGGGTTCGAGGATGCTGCGTGTGTCCTGGAAGACGTCCTTGATGGCTGCGCACACCGCGTCGGTGTCCACCACCACGTAGTCGTCGACCAGCGCGCGCGCCAGGCGGAAGGTCTCCACGCCGACCTGCTTGACGGCGGTGCCGTCGGCGAACAGCCCCACGTCGCTCAGCGCGACGCGCTTGCCGGCGCGCACCGAGCGCAGCATGGCGTCGGAATCGGTGGTCTGCACGCCAATGACCTTGATCTGCGGCCGCACCGCCTTGATGTAGGCCGCCACGCCGGAAATCAGCCCGCCGCCGCCGATGGCCACGAACACCGCGTCGATCGGCGCCTGGTGCTGGCGCAGGATCTCCATCGCGATCGTGCCCTGGCCGGCGATCACGTCCGGGTCGTCGAAAGGGTGCACGAAGCTGTAGCCGCGCGCGCTCTCCAGCTCCAGGGCGTGCGCGTAGGCGTCCGAAAAGCTGTCGCCATGCAGCACCACCTCGGCGCCCAGCGCGTGCACCGCATCCACCTTCAATTGCGGCGTGGTCACCGGCATGACGATGGTCGCCTTGCAGCCGAGCTTGCGCGCGCTCAAGCCCACGCCTTGCGCATGGTTGCCGGCCGACGCACAGATGACGCCACGCGCCAGTTGCTCAGGTGGCAGGTGCGCCATCTTGTTGTACGCGCCGCGCAGCTTGAAGCTGAACACCGACTGCTGGTCCTCGCGCTTCAGCCACACCTGGTTGCCCAGGCGGCGCGAAAGGCTGCGCGCCGGGTCGAGATCGGTTTCCACCGCGACGTCATAGACGCGCGCATTGAGGATGCCCTGCAGGTACGTCGACAGATCGGGTTGCCCGCGCAGGCGCGGCGCGGCCGGGACGCTGCGCGGAGCTGTGGACAAGGGCGGGGAAGGGCTTTTCAAGGCGGGTTTTGCGGGTGGCCGCAGCCTGGCGGGTGCGCCGGGCGCTCGACGGCGCGGCGAATGATACGTGGCGACCGCAGCCGCGCTCCGACCAAGAAAAGAGCCCAAGGCATTGCTGCCTTGGGCTGAATCCACCCTTTCAGAAGGTGGAGGAGACAAACGGCCGGGAAAAACCTTCCCGATGCGAGGCAGTCTAGCAGTCGATATGTTGCGTCGCAACATGCTGAGACCCTGAAACCACAGCCTGCAGGCGGCTTAGGGGAGCCGCTCCAATTTCTTGGTGCATCGCGGGCACGGTCCTGGTGCCCTGTGGCGGCAAATTGCCCTGCATCGGCGTGCGCCGATCGGCCGTCTGTGAGAATGGAAGGATGGATTGCACGATTCGTTGGCAGGCTGATGCAGGCATGGCCTTCGTCGCCGAAACAGGCAGCGGCCACCTGCTGACCATGGACGGCGCCGTTGATGGCGGCGGGCGCAATCTGGCGCCGCGGCCGATGGAAACGGTGCTGGCCGGGACGGGGGGCTGTGCCGCCTACGACGTGGTGCTGATCCTGAAGCGCGGGCGCCACCCGGTGAGCGGTTGCAGCGTGAGGGTGCAGGCCGATCGCGCCGAGGCCGACCCGAAGGTGTTCACGCGCATTCACATGCAGTTCACTGTCAGCGGCCGTGCCTTGAGTGCGACGGCCGTTGAGCGCGCGATCAGGATGTCTCACGAAAAATACTGTTCGGCCAGTGCCATGCTGGCCAAGACAGCGGAAATCACCACCGGTTTCGAGATCGTTGAAGTTTGATCAGGGAGCACCCATGAAGAAACTCGTTCTGTCAGGTCTGTTCGCGGCGTTGGTGCTGGCCGGTTGCGCCACGCCCAGTGCAAGCAGCCTCAAGCCCGGCGCGACAACCGCCGAGATCCGCGCGACGATGGGCACCGAGGTGGCCAGCTATGCGCTGCCCGATGGCGGCAAGCGCCTGGAGTTTCGTGGCGCTGGCGCCCGTACCTACATGGTCGATGTCGATGCCTCTGGCAAGATGACCCAGGCCGTTCAGGTGCTGAACACCGACAACTTCAGGAACGTGAAGGCCGGCATGACGCGCGACCAGTTGCTGATGACGCTGGGCCAGCCCAGCAACGTCGCGCCAGGTGGGCGACAGGGCGGTCAGGTCCTGTCGTGGAACTTCCAGAACACACAATGCCAGTGGTTCCAGGTGTCCGTTGACGCCGCAGGGCGCACCACCGGCCCCGGCGTCAGTGCCATGCTGCCCGCTTGCATGCAGGCGCCCTGAGCCTGTCGGTCCCGCCCCGCTGGGGCAAGGCCCGCCTCAGACGTGATGCGCCGTGCGCGTCATCACCTTGCCCGCCAGGCGCATCGCCAGCCTGACGGGCGCGGGCAGTTCGGCCGCGCCGGCCTGACGCGCCTGCGCCGCATGCCGGGCCTCGTCGCGCTTCATCTGAGTCACGATCGCGCGGGACGCCTGGTCCTCAGCCGGCAACCGCTCGAGATGGCTTTGCAGATGCTGTTCCACCTGGCGCTCGGTTTCGGCCACGAAGCCCAGGCTGATGGCCGTGCCCAGGCGCCCGGCCAGCAGGCCGATGCCGAAAGCGCCGGCATACCAAAGCGGGTTGAGCACGCTGGTGTGATCGCCCAGCTCGCGCAGCCGCCGGTGTGTCCAGGCCAGGTGATCGGACTCGTCACGCGCAGCACTTTCGAAGTGCCGCTGCAATCTTGGGTCCGAGGTGGCCAGCGTCTGGGCGTTGTACAGCGCCTGTGCACACACCTCGCCCACATGGTTGACCCGCATCAGCGCGCCGGACAAGCGCCGCTGCTCGGCCGTCATCTGCGCGCCGTCGGCAACTGCGGCCGGACTGACTCGAGACGCCACATAGGCACCCGCCAGCGTGCGCAGGGCGTTGTCTGCGCAGGCCAGGGCTTG
>JAABRA010000197.1 GCA_011391155.1 Burkholderiales bacterium | reverse complement strand
CGCCTCGGTGCGCTGGCGCTGAACCGCTACCCGGATGGCCGGGTGAATGACCTGCGCACCGCGCTGGCGGCCTACGCCAGCATGCCCCAAGGCTTCGACATCATGCTAGGCAATGGCTCGGACGAGTTGATTTCGCTGCTTGCCCTGGCCTGCGACGTGCCAGCCAGCGAAGCGAGCCACGGCAAGCCTTCGTCTATCCTCGCGCCGGTGCCCGGTTTCGTGATGTACGCCATGAGCGCGCAACTGCAGGGCCTGGCCTTCCACGGCGTGCCGCTGACGGCCGACTTCGAGCTGGATGAGCCGGCCATGCTCGACGCGATCAAGATCCACAATCCCTCGATCATTTACCTGGCCTATCCGAACAATCCCACGGCCAACCTGTGGGACGACGCGGTGATCGAGCGGGTCATCGAAGCGCAGGGCGCGCAGGGCGGCCTGGTCGTGATGGACGAGGCTTACCAGCCGTTTGCCAGCCGCAGCTACATCGACCGCATCCACTGCCATTCCCACGTGCTGCTGATGCGCACGCTGTCCAAGTTTGGCCTGGCGGGCGTGCGCCTGGGCTACATGATGGGTCCGAAGGCGCTGATTGCCGAGATCGACAAGGTGCGCCCGCCCTACAACATCAGCGTGCTGAACTACGAGTGCGCGCTGTTCGCCATCGAGCATGCCGACGTGTTCGCGGTGCAGGCGGCCGAACTGCGCGTGCAGCGCGGCCTGCTGCTCGACGCGCTGGGGCTGTTGCCCGGCGTGCAAGCCTTCAAGAGCGAAGCCAACATGATCCTGGTGCGGGTGCACGGTGAGGACAGTGCCGATCAAAGCGCGGCCGCCAAGGTCTTCGCCGGCCTGCGCGAGCACAAGGTGCTGGTCAAGAACGTTTCTAAAATGCATCCCTTGCTGGCCAACTGCCTGCGCCTGACGGTCGGCACCGCCGAACAAAACGCGCAGATGCTGGCCGCCCTGAAAGCCTCCCTATGACCGCCTCCGCCCCGCGCACCGCCGAAGTCTCCCGCAACACCGCCGAGACGAAGATCACCGTCAAGCTCAATCTGGACGGCACCGGCGCCTCCAGGCTGTCCACCGGCATCGGCTTTTTCGACCACATGCTGGATCAGATCGCGCGCCACGGGCTGATCGATCTGGACATCCAGGCCGATGGCGACCTGCACATTGACGGCCACCACACCGTCGAGGACGTCGGCATCACGCTGGGTCAGGCGGTGGCAAAAGCCGTGGGCGACAAGAAGGGCATCCGCCGCTATGGCCACGCCTACGTGCCGCTCGATGAAGCCCTGAGCCGCGTGGTGATCGATTTCTCCGGGCGCCCGGGGCTGGACATGCACGTGCCGTTCAAGAGCGGCATGATCGGCACGTTTGACAGCCAGCTGGCGTTCGAGTTTTTCCAGGGTTTCGTGAACCACGCCTTCGTCACGCTGCACATCGACAACCTGCGGGGCGAAAACGCCCATCATCAGGCCGAGACGGTCTTCAAGGCCTTTGCGCGGGCCTTGCGCGCAGCGCTGGAACTGGACCCGCGATCGGCAGACACGATTCCGTCCACCAAGGGTTCGCTGTAGCATGATTTTGAACAAAATTGGCATAAACCCAGCGTGGAATGGTCATAGTTTGCTATGAATAAGGTGGTAAATACCGTGGCCGTGGTGGATTACGGCATGGGCAACCTGCGCTCCGTGGCGCAAGCGGTGATCCATGCCGCGCAGGGTACCGGCGTCAACGTGGTGATCACGTCAAGTGCGCAGCAGGTGTTCGATGCCGACCGTGTCGTTTTGCCTGGCCAGGGCGCCATGCCCGACTGCATGCGCGAACTGCGCGAGTCCGGCCTGCTGGCCTCGGTGCTCGACGCGGCGGCGAAAAAGCCCCTGTTTGGCGTTTGTGTGGGCATGCAGATGCTGCTCGACCACAGCGCCGAGGGCCCGCCCGGACAGGGGACGCCGGGCCTGGGGTTGATCCCCGGCGAGGTGCGCAAGTTCGATCTGGCGGGGCGGCTCCAGCCGGACGGCAGCCGCTACAAGGTGCCGCAGATGGGCTGGAACCAGGTGTTCCAGATGGATCGCGGCGCGTCGCGCCACCCGGTGTGGGGCGACGTGCCCGACGCCAGCTGGTTTTATTTCGTGCACAGTTTTTATGCGCAACCGTCGGAATCACGCCACAGTGTGGGCGAGGCCGACTATGGCGGCCGCTTTGCTGCCGCGATTGCGCGCGATAATATTTTTGCGACGCAATTCCACCCGGAGAAAAGCGCCAGCCAGGGTCTGGCCCTGTACCGCAATTTCCTGCACTGGAATCCCTGATTTCCTGCTCCCATCCCGTTGTCCACGGCGTCATGCCCCACTGACATGATCTTGATTCCCGCGATTGATCTCAAAGACGGCCACTGCGTTCGCCTCAAGCAAGGCGACATGGAACAGTCCACCACGTTCGGCGAAGACCCCGCTGCCATGGCGCTCAAGTGGGTCGAGCAGGGCGCGCGGCGGCTGCACCTGGTGGACCTGAACGGCGCGTTTGCCGGCAAACCCCAGAACTACGCGGCGATCAAATCGATCCTCAAGGCGGTCGGCGACGACATCCCGGTGCAGCTCGGTGGCGGCATCCGCGACCTCGACACGATTGAAAAATACATCGACGGCGGCCTGCGCTACGTGATCATCGGCACCGCCGCCGTGAAGAACCCCGGCTTCCTGAAGGACGCCTGCACCGCGTTTGGCGGCCACATCATCGTCGGGCTCGATGCGAAGGACGGCAAGGTCGCCACCGACGGCTGGAGCAAGCTCACCCGCCACGAAGTGGTGGACCTGGCGCGCAAGTTCGAGGACTGGGGCGTCGAATCCATCATCTACACCGACATCGGGCGCGACGGCATGCTCTCGGGCATCAATGTCGAGGCCACCGTGCGCCTAGCCCAGGCGTTGAGCATCCCGGTGATCGCCTCGGGCGGGCTGTCCACCATGGACGACATCGACCAGCTCTGCGCGGTGGAGCTTGAGGGCGTCGAAGGCGTGATCTGCGGGCGCGCGATCTACTCGGGCGATCTCGACTTTGCCGCGGCGCAACGTCGCGCCGACGAACTCAACGGCTGACGGCCCGGCGCCCCGGCTTCCTGTCGCGCCGGCCCTTCACGCCGCCCCATTCCCCTTCACCCGTGACGGGGCCGGGCCGGTTTTTCTGCCAAACCTACAATCCCGCCATGCTTGCCAAACGAATCATTCCCTGTCTTGACGTCACCGGGGGCCGGGTGGTCAAGGGCGTCAACTTCGTCGAACTGCGCGACGCCGGCGACCCGGTGGAAATTGCCGCGCGCTACAACGAGCAGGGCGCCGACGAACTCACCTTCCTGGACATCACCGCCACCAGCGACGGGCGTGACCTGATCCTGCACATCATCGAGGCGGTGGCCAGCCAGGTGTTCATTCCGCTGACGGTAGGCGGCGGCGTTCGCACCGTGGAAGACGTGCGCCGCCTGCTCAACGCGGGGGCCGACAAGACCAGCTTCAACTCGGCGGCCATTGCCAACCCGCAGGTGATCCGCGACGCATCCGCCAAATACGGCGCCCAGTGCATCGTGGTGGCGATCGACGCCAAGCGCCGCTTCGGGGGCGACCTGCTGGACCGCGGCGCAGGCTGGGACGTCTACAGCCACGGCGGGCGCAAGAACACCGGCCTGGACGCCGTGGCCTGGGCGCGACAGATGGCCGAGCATGGCGCGGGCGAGATCCTGCTGACCAGCATGGACCGCGACGGCACCAAGGCCGGCTTCGACCTCGAACTGACCCGCGCGGTGAGCGATGCGGTCGGCGTGCCGGTGATCGCCTCGGGCGGCGTCGGCACGCTGGACCACCTTGCCGATGGCATCCAGCAGGGCGGGGCGGACGCGGTGCTGGCCGCCAGCATCTTCCACTATGGCGAGTTCACCGTGGCCCAGGCCAAGGCGCGGCTGGCCGAACGCGGCATTCCGGTGCGGATTTGAAGCTTTTTTGGCACTACCCCAGCGTCGGATAGTCCTTATTAGCTATCAAACATGAAGCAATCTGAAATCACTGACAATCCCCGCATGAACTGGCTCGACGATGTGAAGTGGGACGCTCAGGGGCTGGTCCCGGTGATAGCGCAAGAAGTCTCTTCAGGTGACGTGCTGATGTTCGCCTGGATGAACCGCGAGGCCCTGCAGAAGACCGCCGAGCTGGGCCGGGCGGTGTATTTCAGCCGCTCGCGTAACAAGCTCTGGTTCAAGGGCGAGGAATCCGGCCATGTGCAGACGGTGCACGACATCCGGCTCGACTGCGACAACGACGTGGTGCTGCTCAAGGTGACGCAGCTCGGGCACACACCCGGCATTGCGTGCCATACCGGCCGTCACAGTTGTTTCTTCCAGCGCTACGACAATGGGGGCTGGCACGTCACCGAGCCGGTCTTGAAAGACCCCGAATCCATCTACAGATAGAGCGCATGTCCTCTCCCGGTTCACTGTCCCGAAATGCTGACGACGCGCTCGCCCGTCTGGCCGCCGTCATCGAAAGCCGCAAGATCGCCAACGGCGGTGACCCCGAAAAGAGCTATGTCGCGCGTCTGCTGCACAAGGGCCCGGACGCCTTCCTGAAGAAGATCGGCGAGGAAGCCACCGAGGTGGTGATGGCGGCCAAGGACGCGGACCACGGCGGCGACACGAACCGGATCATCGGCGAAGTGGCCGACCTGTGGTTCCACTCCATGATCGCGCTGGCGCACTACGGGCTGACGCCGGCCGATGTGGTCGCCGAACTGGAGCGCCGCGAAGGCACCAGCGGCATCGAGGAAAAAGCATTGCGCAAGGTGCGTGCGCGGGAGGCCCGGGAATGAACGACGAGCAACTGGATTCCCTCAAGACCGTCAGCTGGATCAGCTACATCCTGCACCTGATCGTCGCGGTCGGCGCGGTGGTGCCGGGCGCACAGGCCAGCATCGCCTTGCTGATCGTGGCGCTGGTGATCGACCTGGTGAAGAAAGGCGACGCCGAGGGCAGCTGGATGGCCACCCATTTCAGCTACCGCATCCGCACCGTGCTCTGGGCGGGTGTGCTCTACGTCGTGACGTTCCCGCTGTTCCTGTTGTTGTACTTGCCAGGCGCCATCGCCTGGGTGGTCATTTCAATCTGGTTCCTGTACCGCATCGTCAATGGCATGGTGCGCATGAACAAAGACCTCGCCATGGAGTCCTGAACCGTGTCCGACACCCTTCCCGCTGCCGCACACGACCCGAACTGCATCTTCTGCAAGATCATTGCGGGGCAGATTCCGTCGAAAAAAGTATATGAAGATGAAGAAATCTTCGCCTTTCACGACATCCATCCGTGGGCGCCGGTGCATTTCCTGATGGTGCCCAAGCTGCACTTGCCTTCGCTGTCCCATGCCGGTCCTGAACATGCCGGCCTGCTGGGGCGCATGATGGCGCTGGCCCCCAGGCTGGCCCTGGAGCAGGGCTGCCGGCCTTACCCCGAGGGCGGGTTTCGCCTGGTGGTGAACACCGGGGCCGAGGGTGGGCAGGAAGTGCATCACCTGCACGTCCATGTTCTGGGCGGCCCGCGGCCCTGGCTGAAGGGTTGAATCTCTGCGGCGGCCGGTGGAAACGGGCCAGCCGACTAAAATCTGCTTTATTCGTTAGGAGTACTCCATGGGTTCATTTTCAATCTGGCACTGGCTGATCGTTCTGCTGATCGTGGTGATGGTGTTCGGCACCAAGAAGCTCAAGAACATGGGCTCCGATCTGGGCGGCGCCGTGAAGGGTTTCAAGGATGGCATGAAGGACGGCGGCGCGACTCCTGAAGACAAGCCGGCCACCCCGCCGGTGACCCATCAGGTGAACAGCGCGGCAGCCGCCGAGAAGAACACCATCGACGTCGAAGCCAAGACCAAGTCGTGATCGGCAGCGTGTTGATTGAGCGCGCGTGATTGATCTCGCCATCTCCAAGATCGCGCTGATCGGCGCGGTGGCGCTGATCGTGATCGGCCCCGAGAAGCTGCCACGCGTGGCGCGCACCGTAGGCACCCTGCTCGGCAAGGCGCAGCGCTACGTGGCGGACGTGAAGGCCGAGGTCAACCGCTCCATGGAGCTCGACGAGCTTAAGAAGATGAAGGAGACGATGGAGGGCGCGGCCCGCGATGTCGAGCAGACCATCCAGACCAGCGCGACCGACTTCGAGAAGCAGTGGTCGGAAACGACCGAGGGGCTGAATTCGAACAGCCTGGGCTCGACCTGGGAGCCCCCGCTGCCGGAATACAAACACCCGAAGAAGAAATGGCGGCTCAAGCAGGGGGCCACGCCGCAGTGGTACAAGGCGCGCAACGGTATACGGACCCGGGCGCTGTCCGGGGCGGCCCGCGTGGCGCGTTACCGCCCCCAGAAATTCAACTAGACCGCCCAGCCGGGCGGCGGGCTTCACAACCCGGCCGGGCCTGGCTCCATCCATCCCACCATGTCAGACCCCCAGAACAAACCTGAAGACGAGCTCGCCGGCACCGAGCAGCCCTTTGTGCAGCACCTCGTGGAGTTGCGGGACCGGCTGGTCAAGACCATCATCGCCATTGCGATTGCCGCGCTCGCGCTGTCGGTTTTTCCGGGACCCGGACCGCTGTATGACCTGCTGGCCGCGCCGTTGATCGCGACCTTGCCCTCGGGCGCCACCCTGATTGCCACTTCGGTGATTTCCCCGTTCATGGTGCCGCTGAAGATCCTGCTCATGACGGCGTTCCTGCTCGCGCTGCCCGTAGTGTTGTACCAGGCCTGGGCTTTCGTGGCGCCGGGCCTGTATACGCATGAGAAGAAGCTGGTATTGCCGCTGGTGATTTCCAGCACGCTGCTGTTCTTCGTGGGCGTGGCGTTCAGCTACTTCTTCGTGTTCGGGCAGGTGTTCAAGTTCATCCAGGGTTTTGCGCCCAAGAGCATCACCGCGGCACCTGACATCGAGGCTTACCTGAGCTTCGTGCTGACCATGTTCTTCGCCTTCGGGCTGGCCTTCGAGGTGCCGGTCGTGGTGGTGGTGCTGGCGCGCATGGGCATTGTGACGGTCCAGAAACTCAAGGACTTTCGCGGGTACTTCGTGGTGCTGGCGTTCATCATCGCAGCGATCGTGACGCCGCCCGACGTGGTGTCACAACTGGCGCTGGCCATTCCGATGTGCCTGCTTTATGAGTTGGGCATCTGGGCTGCGCAACTGGTCAACAAACATACCCAGGCCCCGGATGCCGAGACACGCACGGAGCCTTCGTAACAGGCCATTTTCAAGCGAAAATGGCCTTATCCCAGCGTAAAATGGTCATTGTTTGCTATCGAAAAGCTATTACATTCACCGGACAGGCGCCCTGGGGCGGGGGCGAAGGCCTGGTGTGACATCCAGATCGATCTTCTCTTCGCGGCGCACCAGGCTGACCCGCGCGGGAACACCCGGTTTGAGGGAGGCCACCTGGGACAACAATTCACTGACGGTTGAAATATTGCGACCGGCCACGCGGGTGATCACGTCGCCGGGTTTGACGCCCGCCTGGGCCGCCGGGCCGTTTTGCAGGACGCCGGTGATGATCACGCCGGAGGTGGCTTTGACGCCAAAGGTCTCGGCGAGCTCCGGCGACAGGTCATTGGGCTCCACGCCAATCCAGCCGCGGGAGACCTGGCCGTCCCTCACGATGCTTTCCAGCACCATTTTTGCGGTGGACACGGGAATGGCGAACCCGATGCCCATGCTGCCGCCGGAGCGCGAATAGATCGCCGTGTTGATCCCCATGAGGTTGCCATTGACATCCACCAGCGCGCCGCCCGAGTTGCCGGGGTTGATCGCCGCGTCGGTCTGGATGAAGTTCTCGAAGGTGTTGATGCCGAGCTGGTTGCGTCCGAGCGCGCTCACGATCCCCCCGGTGACGGTCTGACCCACGCCAAACGGATTGCCGATGGCCAGCACATGGTCGCCCACCGACAAGGCATCGGAGTTGCCCATGACGATGACGGGAAGCTTGTCGAGTTCGATCTTCAGGATGGCCAGGTCCGAATCCGGGTCGGTGCCAATCACTGTGGCCCGGGTGCGGCGGCTGTCGTTGAGAATCACTTCGATCTCGTCGGCACCCTCGATCACATGATTGTTGGTCAGGACGTAGCCGGAGGGGCTGACGATGACGCCGCTGCCCAGGCCCGCCTGCGGCTGGTCGCCCGGGTTGCCGAAGAAAAACCGGAACCAGGGATCCCCACTGTGGGGGTTTTTCTCCGCAGCCTTGCTGGTGTTGATGCTCACCACGGCCGGGGAGGCCTTCCTGGCTGCGGGACTGTAGCTGCCGGGCGCTATGGCACCGGCCGCCCCGGCATTGACCGCCGGGGCCTCGATGACCGCAACCGCGCTGCCCATGCCCGGGCGTTGGGCCAGCCATTCCGGTTTCAGCGTGCCGACGACGAACCAGGCGGCCAGCAGCACCGTGACGGTTTGGGAAAAAATCAGCCAGAGACGTTTCATGCGGTGTAACCGTGTTTGGCCCGAGCGAGCGCAGGTGAAATTGTAGGCGCGGCGGTCGGCGAAGCCCGGTCAGAGGGCGGGCGCACCCAAAAATTCAGGGACAATGCTCTCATGAGTTCAGCTTCTGCTTCCGGGTCACAACCCACAGGCGCCGACCGCGAGCAATTGCTGCAGGTCTTTGACGCGCTACTACAGCCCGAACGCTTCAAGGATTACGGACCCAACGGCCTTCAGGTGGAGGGCAAACCGGTAATTCGCAAGATCGTGTCCGGCGTCACGGCCAGCCGGGCCCTGATCGAAGCTGCGATTGCGGCACAGGCTGACGCCATCTTTGTGCACCATGGCCTGTTCTGGCGCGGACAGGACGGGCGGGTCACCGGGTGGATGAAGCAGCGGCTGGCCCTGCTGCTGGCACATGATATCAACCTGTTCGCCTACCACCTGCCGCTGGATGCGCATCCGGTGCTGGGCAATAACGCGCAATTGGGCGACATCCTGGGGCTGAGGGCCGAGAGCCGGTTTGCCGAGCAGGATCTGGGTTTCTTGGGCGGCTGGGCGGATGCCAGGGAGCCGGTTTTTGCGCAAGACCTGGCCCGACATCTGGAAAGCAGGCTTCAGAGGCCGGTTGTCAGCGTCGAAGGGTCACAAGCTGCTATTCAAAAGATAGCGTGGTGCAGCGGTGGCGCGCAAGGCTACTTCGAGGCGGCCATTGCGGCGGGCGCCCACGCGTTCATTACCGGCGAAATCTCCGAGCCCCAGGCGCATCTGGCGCGGGAGTGCGGCGTGAGCTTTCTGGCCTGCGGTCACCATGCGACCGAGCGCTATGGCGCACCGGCGGTGGCGGCGCAGGTCGCGACGCAGCTCGGGCTCTCGCATGCGTTCATTGACATTCACAACCCGGCCTGAATGGTGAATCCCCCTCGGTCCGCACCGGACGCCTTGCCAATCGCCGTCACCTTGGGCGACCCTGCCGGCATCGGCCCGGAGATCATCGCCAAGGCATTCCGGGATTCGCCTGCCATCACGGCCGGTTGCTTTGTCGCCGGCGATGTGGCCACCCTGCGACGCGCGGTGGGGTTCGTCAGCGGGCCGGGACGGCCGGGCGTGCCGGTGGCATTGATTGAATCGCCCGCTGAGGCGCTGGATGCGCCGCCCCGCTGTATTCCCGTGCTGCAGATTTCCTCGCCGGGTCCGTTGGTCCCGATCGGGCAGGTCAGCGCCATGGCCGGGAAAGTCGCGGCGGACTGCGTGACCTGGGCAGCGCGTGCGGCCCTGCGCGGCGACATTGGCGCGCTGGTGACGGCGCCCTTGCACAAGGAAGCGCTGGCGGCCGCCGGGGTCACTTTCCCTGGCCATACGGAGCTGCTGCAGGCCGAATCCGCCGCGTTCCTGGGCAAGACGGTGGCCGATGTGCCGGTTCGCATGATGCTGGCCAACGACGAATTGCGCACGGTGCTGGTGAGCATTCATGTCTCGCTGCGTGATGCGATCAAGGCAGTCACTGTCGAGCGGGTCTTGCAGACCCTGCGCATAACGCACGCGTCGGTGGGTGCCGTGCTGGGTCGGACGC
The DNA here is from genome assembly GCA_011391155.1 of Burkholderiales bacterium. Taxonomy (GTDB): domain Bacteria; phylum Pseudomonadota; class Gammaproteobacteria; order Burkholderiales; family Burkholderiaceae_C; genus JAABQG01. The sequence goes on along the minus strand of JAABRA010000197.1, from coordinate 20,210 downwards.
CCCGCATCGGTTTGGCCGGGCTCAATCCCCATGCGGGTGAAGGCGGCTTGTTTGGCCGTGAAGAGATTGACATCCTCGCGCCCGCCATTGCGGCCGCGCGCGACGCCGGCATCGATGCGCATGGCCCCTTTGCGCCAGACACCGTGTTCATGCGGGCACGCGCCACCCCGGAGCGGGTCGGGGCCTTCGACGTGGTGGTGGCGATGTACCACGACCAGGGGCTCATTCCGGTCAAATACCTCGGCGTCGAAAAAGGGGTCAACGTCACGCTGGGGCTGCCGCTGGTGCGCACCAGCCCGGACCACGGCACGGCATTTGACATTGCCGGGACGGGGTGCGCCGACCCCTCCAGCCTGATTGCAGCCATCCGCATGGCGCGCCAGTTGCGCGCCTGAAAAGGCCCATGCCTCTTCGCGCGAAGAGCCGGGACGATTGTGGGGTTGGCAGGGGTTGAGGCCTACTTTCTCAGGTTGTCGCGGATTTCACGCAAAAGCAACACATCTTCCGGCGTGGGGGCGGGAGCGGCAGGCGGCGCGGCAGGCGCTTCCTTCTTCAGGCGGTTGATCTGCTTGACCATCATGAAAATGATGAAGGCGAGGATGGCAAAGTTGACCGCGACCGTGATGAAGTTGCCATAGGCGAACACGGGCACGCCCGCCTTCCTGACCGCATCCAGCGTGGTCCCGGTGCCGGCGGGGACGTTGCCCAGCGCCACAAACAAGTTGGAAAAGTCCAGTTTGCCGAAGATCGCGCCGACCAGCGGCATGATCAGGTCCGCCACGACGGAATCCACGATCTTGCCGAAGGCCCCGCCGATGATCACGCCGACCGCGAGATCCATCACATTGCCCTTGACCGCAAACTCCTTGAATTCAGACATCATTCCCATCGGAAGCACTCCATTGTTGTGAGAAAACCACCAGTATTCACGATGGTGCCCTCCTGTCAAGTCATCAACGTGCATGGCGCCGGCCGCGGTCAGGGGGGCCATGCGCTCAGCTACAATCCCGGGTTGACCCTGATACAGACCGCATTCTTGAGGATTCCCATGAGTGACACCCCAGTCGACAACAGTAAACGGACGTGGTTGATCGCGTCCGGATGCGCCGGCACCGTGGGCGGCATTGCCGCTGCCGTTCCTTTTATCAGCAGCTTCCAGCCCTCGGAAAAGGCCAAGGCGGCCGGTGCGGCCGTGGAAGCGGACATTTCTGTGCTGAAGCCGGGTGAGAAGATGACGGTCGAATGGCGCGGAAAGCCGGTCTGGATCATGCGCCGCACACCCGAACAACTGGCGGCGTTGCCCACGCTGGATTCAAAACTGGCAGATCCGAAATCAGAGCGCAAGCCCTCCGAGCAGGCCCCCGAGTACGCCCGTAATGCCACCCGGTCGATCAAGCCAGAATATCTGGTTGCCGTCGGTATTTGCACGCATTTGGGCTGTTCGCCGTCGGACAAGTTTCAAACGGGTCCCCAACCCTCGCTGCCAGACGATTGGGCGGGCGGCTTTTTCTGCCCCTGTCATGGCTCATCGTTCGATCTGGCGGGCCGCGTCTTCAAGAACGTGCCCGCGCCAGACAATCTGGAAGTACCCCCGCACATGTATCTTTCCGACAGCAAGCTGCTCATCGGTGAAGACAAGAAGGCTTGAGGAAAACGACCATGGCTGAATTCAAGGAAATTTCCCCCAACGCCAGTGCTGGCGAAAAACTCATGAACTGGGTTGACAACCGGTTCCCGGCGACGACGCTCTTCAAGGAGCACATGAGCGAGTACTACGCTCCGAAGAACTTCAATATCTGGTACATCTTTGGATCACTTTCGCTGCTGGTGCTGGTGATCCAGATCGTGACGGGCATCTTTCTGGTGATGCACTACAAGCCCGACGCGGCGCTGGCTTTTGGTTCGGTCGAATACATCATGCGCGATGTTCCCTGGGGCTGGCTGATCCGCTACATGCACTCCACGGGTGCGTCCGCCTTCTTCGTGGTGGTGTACCTGCACATGTTCCGTGGTCTGATGTACGGAAGTTATCGCAAGCCCCGCGAACTGATCTGGCTCTTCGGGTGCGGCATTTTTCTGGCACTCATGGCCGAAGCCTTCATGGGCTATTTGCTGCCCTGGGGTCAAATGTCTTTTTGGGGCGCCCAGGTGATCGTCAACCTGTTTTCCGCCATTCCGTTCATCGGCCCGGATCTGGCCTTGCTGATTCGCGGGGACTTTGTGGTCGGTGATGCGACCTTGAACCGGTTCTTCAGCTTCCACGTCATCGCGGTACCGCTGGTCTTGCTGGGCCTGGTCGTGGCGCACATCATCGCCCTGCATGAGGTGGGATCGAACAACCCTGACGGCATCGAGATCAAGGCCAACAAGGGCCCGGACGGCATCCCGCTGGATGGCATCCCTTTCCATCCTTACTATTCGGTGCATGACATCTTTGCCGTCAGCATGTTCCTGTTTGTGTTTTCCGCGATCATTTTCTTCGCGCCAGAGATGGGGGGGTATTTCCTCGAATACAACAACTTCATTCCGGCTGACCCCTTCCAGACGCCGCTGCACATTGCTCCAGTCTGGTATTTCACGCCGTTCTACACCTTGTTGCGTGCGGTGACGAGTGAAATGATGTACGTGCTGATTGTCTGCGTGGTGGTGGGTGCCGTGCTGGCGGTGGCCCGGATAAAGATGCCTGCTTTGTTCAAGGCCTTGATCGTGGGTGGTGCGCTGGTGATCGTTGCCCTGATGATGGCCATTGACGCCAAATTCTGGGGCGTGGTGGCCATGGGTGGTGGTGTCGTGATCCTGTTCTTCCTGCCCTGGCTCGACAACAGTCCGGTGAAGTCCATACGCTACCGCCCAACCTGGCACAAGTACCTGTATGCAGCCTTTGTGCTGAATTTCTTCGTGATCGGTTATCTGGGGACGCAGCCCGTGTCTGACATCGCCAGCCGTATCTCCCAGTTCGGCACCCTGTTTTACTTTGGCTTTTTTATTCTGATGCCCTGGTGGAGTCGTCTTGGTACTTTTAAGCCAGTACCCAGCCGCGTGACCTTTGCCGCGCACTAAGCTGGAGACTGTCAACATGAAAAATATCAAGCAACTGGCTATCGGTCTGGTGATGGTTTTGGGTCTGGCGACGGGTGTACAGGCAAGTTCTGGTGGCGCCGTCTGGGACAAGGCACCCGGCAAAACGACGGATCTGGCATCGCTTCAAAATGGCGCCAAGGTTTTTGTCAACTATTGTCTGAACTGTCATTCAGCGGCATTCATGCGCTACAACCGCCTGACAGACATCGGCTTGACCGAAAAGCAGATCAAGGACAACCTGATGTTTTCCACTGAAAAAGTGGGAGAGACCATGAAGGCGGCGATCGACCCGAAGCAGGCCAAGGAATGGTTCGGCGTCAATCCCCCCGATCTGACCCTGATTGCGCGCTCGCGTTCCGGCGCGGGTGGCAGCGGGGCGGATTATCTGTACACCTACATGCGGACGTTCTATCGGGATGACACCAAGGCTACCGGCTGGAACAATCTGGCATTTCCCAATGTTGCCATGCCCCATGTGCTTTGGGAACTTCAGGGAGAGCGCAAGCCGGTGTTTGACGAACGGCAGGAGCATGGCCACGCTGTGAAGGTCTTCAAGGGCTGGGAGCAGGTGAGTGCTGGCACCATGACCCAGCTCCAGTACGACCAGACTGTTGGTGACCTGGTGAATTTCCTGCAGTGGATGGGGGAGCCTGCCCAGAACACGCGCGTGCGTGTTGGCGTCTGGGTCCTGCTTTTCCTCGGTCTGTTCACGTTCCTGACCTGGCGCCTGAACGCGGCTTACTGGAAAGACATCAAGTAAGCACAACGAATTCCGGGCAGTCTGCCTGGAAAATTTGGAGTGGTTTGTGCCTGGCATAGCCTTGGCGACATTCCACTCTTTTTGATTTTTAGGAGTCCCCGCCATGATGGTGCTGTATTCAGGAACCACCTGTCCGTTTTCCCACCGCTGCCGGTTTGTGTTGTTCGAGAAGGGCATGGACTTCGAGATTCGCGATGTGGATTTGTACAACAAGCCCGAAGACATCAACGTGATGAACCCCTACGGGCAGGTGCCCATCCTGGTGGAGCGGGATCTGATCCTTTACGAATCCAACATCATCAACGAGTACATTGACGAGCGTTTTCCGCATCCCCAACTCATGCCCGGGGACCCGGTGGACCGCGCCCGCGTACGCCTGTTCCTTCTGAATTTCGAAAAAGAACTCTTTGTCCATGTATCCGCGCTCGAGAACCGTGCGACCAAAGGAAATGACAAGGCGCTGGAAAAGGCGCGCGCGCACATCCGGGATCGACTGACGCAGCTGGCCCCGGTTTTCCTGAAGAACAAATACATGCTTGGCGATGGCTTCTCGATGCTTGACGTAGCGATTGCCCCCTTGTTGTGGCGGCTGGACTACTACGGCATTGATCTCAGCAAGAATGCGGCCCCCCTGCTGAAATACGCCGAACGCATCTTCTCCCGTCCGGCCTACATCGAAGCGCTGACGCCTTCCGAGAAGGTCATGCGCAAGTAAGATCAACGCCGAAGATGAATGCCCCTGATTCAACGTCAACACGTCCGTACCTGATCCGTGCGCTGTATGAGTGGTGCACCGACAATGGCTTGACGCCCTATGTGGCGGTGCTGGTTGACGACTCCGTCCGTGTGCCGCGCGAGTACGTGAAAGATGGCGAGATCGTGCTGAACATCAGCTTCGACGCGACCAGTTCCCTGAAGCTCGGCAATGAATTTATTGAATTCAAGGCCCGCTTTGCCGGGACGCCTCGAGAGATTCTGGTTCCAGTCGCCAAAGTCATCGCGATCTATGCGAGGGAAAATGGTCAGGGGATGGCCTTCCCGGTGTCCGTGCCATCGGAGGGCGGCCATGGTTCGCTGGAGAGTGACGGTAGTGCCCCGAGGGTCGGGCCTGAATCCAATGTTGTGCAACTGATGGCTTCGGAACCAGAGGCCTCAAGGGTCGACGGCGATGTCGTGCCGCCCAAGCCGCCTTCAGGGCCTCGTCCGCCACTCAAGCGCGTCAAATAGGGCGGATTTCACGGACGGACACCTCCGGTTCGCCCCTTAAAATACAGCCTGTGCCGATTTAGCTCAGTTGGTAGAGCAACCGTCTTGTAAGCGGTAGGTCATCAGTTCGAATCCGATAATCGGCACCATTTCATCATTTCAACATTTCAGGCAGTTCAAGGCCTGTCTGGATGGGCGGCTTGTGCTGCGCTCCGTGCTCTTGCGTGACCGACCCAAGGTTGAAAAAAAGGTGCGTTTGCGGCGCGCGGCAAGGAGAGTTGCCTTTGGATACGCTTTGTATTAACGTGCCAGCTGGGTTTGAACCTTCACCCGTATCGAATTGCAAACCCAGCCGCGGCTCTTCAAAGCAGATTCCAGGGAAGGTAGCAATTGCCTTAATTTGGCGGCCGATGCGGTGCTGGTCACCAGCAGGCACCACGTATCCCCATCGATGGGGCCGGCTGTGATCGTGGCTCGCAAGGCGGCTGGAATGAGCGGTTCCACGGCTTGCAGTCGGGCCCGCGAATCACGCGTCAGCTCCGCAAGCCGGGCCAGGGTTGGGGACGCCTCGGCAGCCTGCATCAGCGAAATGGCGTGATGGCGGCGATTCATGACGGTTTCGGGTACTTTATGGACAAAAGGGCGTTTCAATGCACTTGATTATCACGGATGCGTGGCTGGCCAGGAGCCGTGCAATTCACTTGACCGGAACCCGACTGCTGGTCGCGGGATTTGCAGTCTCTTTGAGCCTCATGTTGATCGCAGTCGGCCTCTACCACTGGGTCTTTCTCAAGGGCGCGCGGGAGGGCTGGCCCGTAGTCGGCACCCTGGTCCGCCTCGTGGTCAAGGATGAGTTTGAGCAGCGTGACCGGTTTCTTCGGGAGAATCTTGACGCGATGGCTCGCCAAGTCGGTGAAATGCAGGCCAAAATGATGCAGCTTGAGTCTCTCGGAGAACGCGTCTCGGGCTTGGCGGGGGTCAACCCCAACGATCTCAAGACCACGCCCGGACGCGGCGGTGTTCTTGTCTCGGGGCCCTCGCTGTCGATGGACGACCTTCAGGCCACGCTGTCAGACCTGGAGCGGTTGGGGTCACAACGTTTGGATTTGCTGACCGTCATGGAGTCCAGGTTGTTTGACCAGAAGATCCGGAAGTCGCTGGTGCCTACCCAGCAACCGGTTGCGGGTGTCACCTTGGGTTCTGCCTTTGGCTGGCGCATCGATCCTTTTACCGGACGCTCGGCCTTGCATACCGGTCTCGATTTCTCGGCTGATCCGGGCACGCCCATCCTGGCGGCCGCTGGCGGCGTGGTCGTGGCGCAGGAATATCACGCCGCCTACGGCAATATGGTCGAGGTCGATCACGGCAATGACCTGGTGAGTCGTTATGCCCATGCATCCCGGGTCTTCGTGAAAAAGGGGGATTTGATCAAACGCGGACAGCGGATTGCCGAGGTTGGCACCACGGGTCGTTCGACCGGTTCCCACCTGCACTTCGAGGTTCTGGTTCAGGGGGTTCAGCAAGACCCGCAAAAATTTCTGGCAGCCGGGCAGAACTTGCCGGCGCAGCAAGTCGCGAAAGCCGAATCGCGCATGGACCCGCCGCGAACTGCCCGGAGGTAAAATGCCGGAGCGCGTCATGCGTGCAACGTCGAGGCGACAGTTGCATTTCGCAATGATGTCTCCAACTGAATCCACCACTTCTTAGGGATTTCGGTCATCGGGAGGTCTTTCAGGGGCCTGCCGGATGGACCTGCATGCATGGCTACCAATTTCCTCACCAAAATTTTCGGCAGTCGCAATGACCGCCTGCTCAAGCAGTTTCGCAAAACCGTGGATCGCATCAATGCGATGGAGTCACAACTCGAAAATCTGAACGACGAACAGTTGCGCGGGAAAACGCTGGAACTCAAGGGCCGGGTTGCAGCCGGGGAAGCGCTTGATGCGGTACTTCCCGAGGCCTTTGCGGTGGTGCGCGAAGGCTCCAAGAGAGTCATGAAGATGCGCCATTTTGATGTGCAGCTGCTGGGCGGAATGTCGCTGCACAACGGGAAAATTTCCGAAATGGGCACGGGCGAGGGGAAGACTCTGACGGCCACGCTTCCGGTCTACCTGAATGCCTTGACCGGCAAGGGTGTCCATGTGGTCACGGTCAACGACTATCTCGCCAACCGCGACGCCCAGTGGATGGGGCGCCTGTACAACTTCCTGGGCATGACGGTCGGCGTCAATTTGCCCAGTATGTCGCGGGAGGACAAGCAGGCGGCCTACCAGTCGGACATCACTTACGGGACCAACAACGAATTCGGCTTCGACTACCTGCGCGACAACATGGTTTACGAGGCACAGGACCGCGTTCAGAGGCCGCTGAACTACGCCATTGTTGACGAGGTGGACTCCATCCTGATCGACGAGGCGCGAACGCCGCTGATCATCAGTGGGCAGGCTGAAGACCATACGGCCATGTATCTGGCGATGAACCGTGTGGTGCCCGCGCTGAAGCGCCAGGAAGGCGAGGCCGATCCGCATACCGGCGAGGGCATCATCACGCCGGGGGATTTCACGCTCGACGAAAAGACCCATCAGGTTTTCCTGACCGAGATGGGGCATGAGAATTCCGAGCGCATTCTCGCCGAATTTGGGCTGATCGCGGCCGGTGCCAGTTTGTACGATCCGGCCAATATCGCGTTGATGCATCACCTGTATGCGGCACTGCGCGCCAACCACCTTTACCATCGTGACCAGCACTATGTGGTGCAAGACGGCGAAATTGTCATCGTGGACGAGTTCACCGGCCGGTTGATGAGTGGGCGGCGCTGGAGTGATGGTCTGCACCAGGCGGTCGAGGCCAAGGAGGGCGTGGCCATCCAGGCTGAAAACCAGACCATGGCGTCCATCACCTTTCAGAACTACTTCCGCCTGTATGTCAAGCTGTGCGGCATGACCGGTACGGCCGATACCGAGGCTTACGAATTTCAGGAAATCTACGGACTGGAAACGGTGGTGATCCCGCCCAACCGGCCCAGCCGGCGCGAGGACCAGCTCGATCGCGTGTACAAGACCGCCCGTGAAAAGTACGCAGCGGCCATCATGGACATCCGTGAATGCTACGAACGCGGGCAACCGGTCCTGGTCGGGACTACCTCCATTGAAAATTCCGAGCTGATCTCGGGCTTGCTCGAAAAGGAAAAACTGCCCCATCAAGTGCTCAATGCCAAGCAGCACGCGCGTGAAGCAGATATCGTGGCCCAGGCCGGGCGGCCCAAGATGATCACGATTGCGACCAACATGGCGGGTCGCGGCACGGACATCGTGCTTGGGGGCAATGTCGAAAAATTGATCGAAGCGGTCGAAGCCGATGCGTCGCTGGATCCTTCCGCCCGGCAGGCAAAGATCGATGCCATGCGCGCGGACTGGAAGAAAGAGCATGAATTCGTCACCAGTCAGGGGGGCCTGAGGATCATTGCCACCGAACGGCATGAGTCGCGACGCATCGACAACCAGCTGCGCGGACGCTCAGGCCGCCAGGGTGATCCGGGATCCTCGCGGTTCTATTTGAGCCTCGATGATTCCCTGATGCGCATATTTGCTGGCGACCGGGTCCGGGCCATCATGGAGCGTCTGAAGATGCCCGACGGCGAGGCGATTGAAGCCGGCATCGTGACACGCAGCATTGAAGGCGCGCAACGCAAGGTGGAAGCGCGCAACTTCGACATGCGCAAGCAGTTGCTGGAATACGACGACGTCTCCAATGACCAGCGCAAGGTGATCTACCAGCAGCGCAATGACATCCTGGATGCCAGCGACCTGTCGGGCCAGATTGCCTCCTTGCGCGAAGGGTGCTTTGCAGATCTCACGCATCAATATGTGCCGCCAGAGTCCGTCGAAGAGCAGTGGGATATCACAGGACTTGAAAAAGTGCTTGCCGCAGAGTGGCAGATTGAGTTGCCCTTGCACCAGGAGATCCAGGCGGCCAGTGCAATCACCGGCGAAGAGATCACTGAGAAGGTTCTGTCGGCGGCGAACGCGGCGTTTGCCGCCAAAGTCGAACAAATCGGCGGGGAGAACTTCACGCAGTTCGAGCGCATTGTCTTGCTGCAGAGCATTGATACGCACTGGCGGGAGCACCTGAGTGCACTGGACTACCTCCGGCAGGGGATTCACTTGCGAGGCTATGCGCAAAAGCAGCCCAAGCAGGAATACAAGCGCGAAGCCTTTGAGCTTTTCGGGCAATTGCTGGACTCCGTGAAGAACGATGTCACGAAAGTGCTGATGACGGTCAGGGTCGACTCGGGGGAGCAACTTGGGCAGGCCGCAGAGGAGCTTGAGCAACGCGCGGAGAGCATTGCCAATGTGACCTATACCGCGCCGACGGAAACGGGCGAAGTGGAAAGCCGGGTGGAAAGCGACCCTCGGGGCGCCGCATTCCCTTCAGCTTCGGCTGCCGTTGCGCGGGTGGGTCGGAACGAGCCCTGTCCCTGCGGCAGCGGCAAGAAATACAAGCACTGTCACGGTCAACTGGCTTGAGCCGTGTTCAGCAAACAAAGCAAAGCGGGCTTCGGCCCGTTTCGCTTTTCCGGTCATCGTTTTCTGGATAATTCAAGCTCGTATCGAAAGCCCCATATGCCTGTCAATCTGTCTGCCCCCAATGCTGCTGAACTTTTTCCCATCGCTGGCGTTCGCCTCGGTGTCGCGGAGGCCGGTATCCGCAAGCAAGGCCGGAAGGACCTGACCGTGATCCTGCTGGATGAGGGCGCCAGCATTTCCGGGGTGTTCACGCGCAACCGTTTCTGTGCGGCACCGGTCCAGGTGTGCCGGGAGCATCTGTCGCAGAACCTGGGGATTCGTGCGATGGTGATCAATACCGGCAACGCCAATGCGGGAACCGGAGAAGAGGGCCTGGCACGGGCGCGTGAGACCTGTCGTGCGCTGGCCAGCCGGCTGGATCTGGCGCCCGGACAAATCCTGCCGTTTTCCACCGGCGTCATCATGGAGCCTTTGCCTGTGGACCGGATCGAGGCCGGCCTCCCAATGGCACTGGCCGATGCCGGTGCCAGCCATTGGGGGCGTGCTGCCGAGGGCATCATGACCACCGACACTGTGCCGAAGGCTTTCAGCGCAACAGTGAGTATTGACGGTGTGAAAGTTACTATCACCGGCATCAGCAAAGGTGCTGGCATGATCCGGCCCAACATGGCGACGATGCTGGGATTCCTGGCCACGGATGCCCGCGTTGACCCGACGATCATGAAGACGCTTGCGATCGAACTGGCGGAAGGATCCTTTAACCGGGTGACGATCGACGGCGATACATCAACCAACGATTCCTTCATCGTCATCGCCACCAACCAGGCAGGCCATAAGCCCATCACCGCGCTTGACCACGGCAATGGACTGACCCTCAAGCTGGCCATGATGGAGGTCGCGCGAAAACTGGCGCAGGCGATTGTTCGTGATGGCGAGGGGGCGACCAAGTTCATCACCGTGCGGGTGGAGGGCGGCAAGACGGGTGATGAGTGTCGTCAAGTGGCTTATGCCATTGCGCACTCGCCGCTGGTCAAGACCGCGTTCTACGCCAGCGATCCCAATCTGGGCCGGATTCTGGCGGCGGTTGGTTATGCAGGGATCGAGGATCTCGACCAGGCCACGATTGACCTTTTCCTCGATGATGTTCACGTGGCGGCCAAGGGGGGGCGAAATCCGGACTATCGGGAGGAAGACGGCCAGCGGATCATGCAGCAAAGCGAGATCACGGTCAGGGTCGTGCTGGGTCGCGGCACGGCCGTGGACACGGTATGGACCTGTGATTTCAGCCACGACTATGTCACCATCAACGCCGACTACCGGTCCTGAATGCGGAGTCTGCCGAAATGAGTCAAAAGTTTGAACACTTGCTGGAACGGGCCGAGCAACTGATTTCCCGGATCGAATCGGTGTTGCCGCAACCGCTTTCGGCGCCCGACTGGAGTCTGGCCGTCGCCTGGCGGTACCGCAAGCGCAGTTCAGGTCATGGCGTGCTGGAGCGGGTGCGCCATGTCGCCACGCTGTCACTGGGCGACCTGAAGGAAATTGACGCCCAGAAGGAGAAGATCGAACGCAACACGCTGCAGTTTGTCCAGGGAAAACCGGCCAACAACGTGCTGCTGACGGGTGCGCGGGGTACCGGAAAGTCGTCGCTGATCAAGGCCTGCCTGAACGCCTATGCTGTCCAGGGGCTGCGTCTGATTGAAGTGGACAAGGCGGACCTGACCGACTTGCCGGATATCGTTGAAATTGTGGCCGAACGACCCGAAAAGTTTATTGTCTTCTGTGACGATTTGAGTTTTGAAGATGGCGAACCCGGCTACAAGGCGCTGAAGTCCATCCTGGATGGTTCCATTGCCGCGGCTACACCCAATGTGCTCATTTACGCCACCAGCAACCGCCGTCATTTGTTGCCGGAATACATGAAGGACAACCTCAGCTACTCCCATACCGATGATGGCGAGGTCCATCCGGGCGAGGTGATCGAGGAAAAAATCTCCCTGTCCGAGCGGTTCGGTCTCTGGGTCAGTTTCTATCCGTTCAGCCAGGATGAGTACCTGACCATCGTCGCACAGTGGTTGACGGACCTGGGGGCGGAACCGACGGAAATCGCGCTTGCGCGCCCCGAAGCCCTGATCTGGGCGCTCGAGCGGGGTTCGCGAAGTGGCCGTGTGGCCTACCAGTTTGCCCGGGACTACATGGGCAAACAGGCCGCCCGCGCATGACCGATCCGGTGTTGCTGACGGCCGACGCTGATCGCCAGCGCGAAGGGGGGGTGGACCGCCCGATCGTGGAAGTTGCGGTGGGGATCCTGATCCGGCCGGATGGCGATTTTTTGTTGACGTCGCGCCCCAAGGGCAAGGTCTATGCGGGCTACTGGGAATTTCCCGGTGGCAAGGTGGAGGCGGGCGAAAGCATCGAGCAGGCCCTGGCGCGGGAACTTCACGAAGAACTGGGTCTGGACATTGGCCAGGCCGTCCGGTGGAAGGAGCAACTGGTGGACTATCCCCATGCGCTGGTTCGTTTGAATTTTTGCAAGGTGTTTGACTGGCAGGGACCGCTGCAGATGCGCGAGGGCCAGTGTTTTGCATGGCAGCATCTTCCCGTGCAGGTGGGTCCGGTGTTGCCGGGAACGGTGCCGGTCCTGAACTGGTTTGCTGCCGAGCAGGAATTTCAGGGTGCTACATATTAGCTAGCAAACAATGACCATTCCAAGCTGGGAAGAGGCCATTTTGATTTGAATTACTGCAGGTACGGGCTTTCTGGGGCGGTGGAGTCGTCACCGGGTCCATCGGCGGGCACCACAAAGCTTTCACTGGCCCACGCACCCAGGTCGATGTTTTTGCAGCGTTCACCGCAAAACGGCCGGAAAGGATTGTCTGCGGCATAGCGGCTTTCGCCGCCGCAGGCTGGACAGCGCACCCAACGAATGATCGAGTCTGATGTCATCGCGGCAAGGTCCGGGTCAGGAACACAGGGTCAGTTCGAACGCCGCATCATCGCCGCACGGATGCAGTCGAGTGTCGGGGGCCAGGCGCATCAGACGCACCGAAACCAGCAACCGGTTGCCACTGATCTCGGGAATCAGGTTCAGGGCGGGATCAATGCGAAGACGAAGCAGCTGAAAAGTCCGGCCTTGCGGCAGGGGTTGCTGAAATTGCCCACCGGCAGCCACGACTTTCTGGGGCGATCCAGAATCCCGCAGCATCTTGAGCAACATTCGGATGGATTCAGCTAAGGGCTTCAGCGTCGATGTCCACGCCTGCAGGTCCGCATGACGGGTGTCAACGCTCTTGTGTTGCCAGGCGAAATAGGCAGGCAGGTCAAACTCACAGGTGCCACCCGGGATCACCGCCCGGCTGCGCACGCTCATGAGCCAGTCGTTCTCGGTCAGGGACTGTCCTGCCTTTCCAGGCAATCCGCTCAATGCGGAAAAACAGTGCTCAAGCCGTCCTACCACTTGATCCAGGACGTCTTCGGAGATCGCGGGATTGCCGCGGTAACTGTTCAGAACCTGCTTTTGCTTTTCCAGGTCCTTGAGCACGTCGGATTTGAGATCTGCGCGCGTGGCCACGTCCATGATTTCGAAGATGGTGGTCAGCGCGTAATGATGGTCCAGCGGGGTTTCGCGCGCGACCAACTCACCGAGTCGCAAAAAAAGGTGCTCAAGTCGCAGATAGGTGCGAATGCGCTCGTTGAAGGGGTATTCGTACAGGATCACGCTTCTAGTTCCATTGGTTCAATCATAGACCGAAGGGTTCGGCAAGTTGTGCGACCGTAGCCCGCAGGGCGTCAAGCGACAGCCCCTGGTTGTGGATCACGATATCGGCGGCGGCAAGTCTTTGTTTGCGGGAAGCCTGGGCTGCGATGATTCTTTCGATCTCGGGTCTAGGCAGGCCGCTACGCGTCAGAACGCGTTCGATTTGAGTCTCCTCGGTGCAGTCAACCACAAGAATGCGGTGGAGTTTCGATCGCCAATGCCCCGACTCGACCAGCAGGGGAATATCAAACACCACGCAGGGCCGGCGCTGACCGATGGCCTCGTTCGCCTGCTGCTGTGTGGCCTGTCCGACGAGCGGGTGAATAATGGCTTCAAGCCGCCGTTTCCCATCAGGATCGGTGAACGCCAGCTCGCGCATGCGGACGCGGTCCAGAGCGCCCTCGGGCGTAATGAAGTCCGGACCAAAATGCGTCCTTATCGCCCCGATCGCAGCGCCTCCAATGTCAGTCAAGCGGCGTGAAATTGCATCGGCGTCAACGATGACGGCCTCCATCGCGGCGAGCATGGCCGAAACCGTGCTTTTTCCGCTGCCGATGCCGCCGGTAAGGCCGACCAGGATCGTACCAGGCATGTTGACCCTAGAGCCCTACAGTGCGCAGGATCGATTGAGGTCCGAAGACCATGGCGGTCAGGCCGGCGCCGGCCAGAAAAGGCCCGAAAGGAACATAGCCACCTTCCCGCAGGCTGCTTGAAAATTTCATCACGATGCCGATCACAGCGCCGATGACCGACGCCATAAGAATGATGGGCACCAGTGCCTGCCAGCCAAACCAGGCGCCCAGCGCTGCGAAAAGCTTGAAATCTCCGAAACCCATGCCTTCCTTGCCAGTGACCAGCTTGAAGGCCCAGTAAACCAGCCACAACGACAGGTAGCCACCCACTGCGCCCCACACGGACGAAGCCAGTGGCACGGCCGTCCATTGCAGTGCTGATGCAATCAGTCCAGCCCAGAGAAGGGGCAGCGTGATGTCGTCTGGCAACAGGGTGGTGTCCCAGTCAATCAGTGCCAGAGCCAGAATCGCCGCCGAAAAACCGCACCAGGCGGCAGCCGTCGGCGTTACCCCCCAGCGCCACAAACACCCGAAAAAAAGCACCCCCGTTACGCATTCCACCAGAGGGTAGCGCAGACCGATCGGCGCATGGCAGGCCGAGCACTTCCCGCGAAGCAGCAGATAGCTGAGCACGGGGATGTTTTCGTACCAGCGGATCTGATGACCGCATTGCCGGCAACTCGAACGCGGCAGGATCAGGTTGAAGACCGGCTCATCGGTGGCTGGTTTGCCCGAGATTTCCGCGCACTCTGCCGCCCACTGACGCTCAAGCATCTTGGGCAGGCGATAGATGACGACGTTCAGGAAGCTGCCGACGAGCAGGCCCAGCAGGCCGCCAAGGGCGGCGTAGACGAAACCAGGTTCCTGCATCAGACCACCTGGCCGAGCTTGAAGATGGGCAGGTACATCGAGACCACAATGCCGCCGATCAGGGTTCCCAGAAACACGATGATGATGGGCTCCATCAGGCTGGACAGGCCCGCCACCATGTCGTCAACCTCGGCTTCGTAAAAGTCTGCGGCCTTGCCAAGCATGTGATCCAGCGAGCCGGATTCTTCGCCGATGGCGCACATCTGCAGCACCATGGTCGGGAACAGATTCGCGTTGCCCATGGCCACGGTGAGACTGGTACCGGTTGACACTTCCTGCTGGATCTTCTCGGTGGCCTGCGCATACAGCATGTTGCCTGAGGCGCCGCCGACAGAGTCCAGCGCTTCGACCAGCGGAACCCCCGCGGCGAACATGGTCGAGAGCGTCCGTGTCCAGCGGGCAATCACGGATTTTTCGACCAGGGCGCCGAAAATTGGCATCTTGAGCAACAGCCGATCCATGAACATCTGCATCTTCTCATTGCGTTTCCAGGCCTGAATGAAAAAATACGCGCCGCCTCCGATGCCGCCGAAAATCAGCCACCAGTAGCTGACGAAGAACTCGCTGATCGCGATGACGAACAGGGTCGGCGCCGGGAGGTCGGCACCGAAAGAACTGAAGACGCTCTTGAAGGCGGGAATCACGAAAATCATGATCACAGCGACGACGACGAACGCGACCACCACCACGGAAGCGGGATACATCAGCGCCGATTTGATTTTGGACTTGATCGCCTCCGTCTTTTCCATGTAGACGGCAAGCCGGTCCAGCAATTGCTCCAGGATACCGGCCGCCTCGCCGGCTTCCACGAGGTTGCAATACAGGTTGTCGAAGTACATCGGGAACTTGCGGAAGGCTGCGCTGAGCGATGTACCGGTTTCCACATCGGTGCGAATGTCATTGAGCAACTTCGTGACGCTGCCATTGGCGTTGCCGCGGCCGACAATGTCAAACGATTGCAGCAAAGGCACACCGGCCTTCATCATCGTGGCCAGCTGGCGGGTGAAGATGGCCAGATCCTTGGGCCTGATCTTCTTGCCGGAACGCATCCGGCGTTTCTTGATCTTGGTCGGGAATACGCCCTGGCGCCTCAGCGAAGCCTGAACCTGGTTCTCGCCGGACGCGCGGGTCTCACCGCGGACCTGCTTGCCATTGCGGTCCTTTCCTTCCCATTCGAAGACATATTCGCGAATGTCCCTTGACGCTGCTGTTGCCATGTTGCTCTCCCGATTTTGTTTGTTCTACTCGTTGGTCACGGCCAGCACCTCAGCGAGCGACGTCAAGCCCAATCGGACTTTGTGAAGGCCCGAGCTCCGGAGGGAGCGAATCCCTTCGCGCTCGGCCTGCTCGGCAATTTCGAGTGCGCTGCTGTCGCTCAGGATGAGGCGTTGGGTGTCCTCACTGATCGGCATGACCTGGTAGATGCCAACGCGGCCCTTGTACCCGTTATTGCACATCTGGCAGCCTACGGCCCGATAAGGCATCCAGGATCCGTCAAGGTCGTCTTCCTTGAAACCCGCCTCGACCAGGGCCTCCCGGGGAATGTCCACCGGCGCCTTGCAGTTGGTACACAGGCGTCGGGCGAGGCGTTGGGCGGTGATCAGGATGACGCTGGATGCAATATTGAACGGCGCAATGCCCATGTTGCGCAGGCGCGTCAACGTGGCCGGGGCGTCATTGGTGTGCAGCGTGGACAACACGAGGTGGCCGGTTTGGGCCGCCTTGATCGAGATATCGGCGGTTTCCAGATCACGGATTTCACCAACCATGATGATGTCCGGGTCCTGGCGCAGGAATGACTTGAGGGCAGCGGCAAAAGTCAGCCCCGCCTTTTCATTGACGTTGACCTGGTTGACGCCCGGCATGTTGATTTCGGACGGGTCTTCGGCGGTCGCGATGTTTACGCCGGGCTTGTTCAAGAGATTCAGGCAGGTGTAGAGCGACACCGTTTTGCCCGATCCTGTCGGGCCGGTGACCAGAATCATCCCGTAGGGCCGCTCGATCGCCTTGAGCAAACGCGCCTTTTCCTCGGGCTCATAGCCCAGCGCATCAATGCCCACCTTGGCGCTGCTGGGGTCCAGAATACGGATCACGATCTTTTCGCCAAACAGCGTTGGCAGCGTGCTGACGCGAAGATCGACCGATCGGTCGGATGCGACCTTGAGCTTCATGCGCCCGTCTTGCGGCACCCGCTTTTCGGAAATATCCAGCCGCGAGATCACCTTGATGCGAGAAGCCAGCTTTTCCTTGATGGCGATGGGGGGCGAAGCAATTTCCTTGAGTTCGCCGTCGATCCGGAAGCGCACCCGGTAGTTGAACTCGTAGGGCTCAAAATGAAGGTCAGACGCGCGCATATTGAACGCATCGAGCAGCATCTTGTGAAGAAAACGGACGACGGGCGCGTCGTCGACTTCCGAAGTGTCGACGTCGCTGGATTCAGCGGCATCCATGGAAGTTTCGTCAAACTCGAAATCACCACCAATGATGCTTTCCATCGCATCCGAGGTGGAAGCCGCGTTGTGCTCCACCATCCGCGACAGTTTGTCGAACTCGGCGATCACCCAATCCACGCCCAACTGGGTCGTGAACTTGATCTTCTCGGCCGCCGACGGGTCTGCCGGATCTGCCGTGGCCACGGTCAACCGGTTTCCGCGCTTGCTCAGCACAATGACGCGGAAATCCAGGCAAATCTTCGGATCGAGGATGCCCTTGGGCAAACGCGTGGCGTCGATGGCGTCAAGGTCCACCAGCGGTGCGGCAAATGATGCCGACATGGTGTGCGCCAGGTCAAAGGCTGACACCGCCCCCGAGCCTGTCAGTTCTGATATGAAGTTGGTCTTGCCGGTCTGAGCCTTCCGGTAGATATCTTCTGCAGCTTTCTGTCCGAGCTTTCCCGCAGCAATGAGTGCGCGAGCCAAGCCTGGCAAGGCCATGACCGAAGTTTCTTTGGATAGGGGTTCAACGACGGCCATAGAGCGCGATGAAATCTCGGGAAATGACGACAGGGTGATCTTCGCTGATTGATCCGGGACTGTAAACCGAAAAACCAGCAAGCTGCCCGCGAAATTGTGCAGGAGAAGGCATCGTGTCTGAACTGGTCGGGGTGAGAGGATTCGAACCTCCGGCCTCTACGTCCCGAACGTAGCGCTCTACCAGGCTAAGCTACACCCCGATGGCGGGAACGAAGAACACTGTTCAGTGCCTGCGCTCCAGAAGCTGACTCGCTAATTGTATCAAACCATCGGCGTAGCAGTTGGCTGGAAGTTGCTGTGCCGCGGCAATGGCCCGCTGGGCTTCCTGCGAAGCTGCGCTGAGGGTGGCCTCCAGAGCGCCGGTCTGCCGGACAATTTCCACGACGGTCTGCAGTCTGGCCACCGCGCCGGTTTCTATAGCCTCTCGGATCATGTCCCGCTGGGCGCCAGTACCGAGTTGCATGGCCATGATCAGGGGCAGCGTGGCCTTGCCTTCGCGCAGGTCGTCGCCCAGATTTTTACCCATTTCGGCGGTTTCGCCGGAATAGTCCAACACATCGTCGACCACCTGAAATGCCGTGCCGAGAGCCTGTCCGTAAGCTCCGCAGGCGGCTTCGACCTCTGGCGAACTTTCCGCAAGCACCGCACCAAGCCGCGCGCTCGCCTCAAAAAGCTTGGCCGTCTTGGAGCGGATGACGCGAAGGTAGGCTGCCTCGTCCAGGGAGGCGTCGTGCATGTTCATCAATTGCAGGACTTCCCCTTCCGCAATTACATTGGTTGCTTCGGCGAGAATCTGCATGATACGCATGTCATCGGCTTCGACCATCATCTGGAAGGCCCGGGAGTACAGAAAGTCGCCCACCAGCACGCTTGCAGGATTGCCGAAAGCCTCATTGGCCGTCGAACGGCCGCGCCGCAGGGTGGATTCGTCGACGACGTCATCGTGCAGCAGGGTGGCCGTATGGATGAATTCGACAACGGCCGCCAGGTTGAAGCGCTGCGCCTCCCGAAAACCGAGCGCGCCGCACGTCAGCAGCAAAAGAACGGGACGAAGGCGTTTTCCGCCTGCCGATATGATGTATCGGGCCACGTCCCCCACCAGCGGGACTGCGGAGTCGAGGCGTCGCGCAATGACCTTGTCAACTTCAAACATGTCGTCGGCAACGAGTGCGAGGACGGCGGATGTGGTGGTGGAGTGGGCAGCCAAGGGGAAGTTTGCCAAAAAGTTGCAGAATTATAGGGATGCACTCGCAAGGCGCGTTGGTAAGGGCGCCCTTTATGTTAGTGGGCGCAAACCATGTTATACTCAAAGGCTCTGCAGAAATCCGTCTGCAGAACTCAATAAAGAGGTTCACATGTACGCGGTCATAAAAACCGGCGGCAAACAGTATCGTGTTGCGGCTGGCGAAAAAATTAAAGTAGAACAGATTGCTGCGGACGTAGGCCAGGAAATTGTGTTCGACCAGGTTCTGGCTGTCGGCAACGGCGCTGAACTCAAGGTGGGCACACCCCTGGTGTCCGGCGCAACGGTGACAGTCACCGTGCTGTCCCATGGCAAGCACGACAAGGTCCACATCTTCAAGATGCGCCGTCGCAAGCATTATCAGAAACGCCAGGGGCATCGCCAGCAGTTCACCGAACTGCAAATTGGCGCGATCACTGCTTAAGGAGCACAGGTCATGGCACAGAAAAAAGGCGGCGGCTCAACGCGAAACGGGCGCGATTCAAAGCCCAAAATGCTGGGGGTGAAGGCTTTCGGCGGTGAATTGATCACCGCTGGCGCGATCATCGTTCGCCAGCGCGGCACACGGTTCCATCCTGGCAGCAATGTCGGCGTGGGTAAGGACCACACCCTGTTCTCCCTGGTCGATGGACATGTTTCATTCGCCGTGAAGGGTGCAATGAACAAGCAAACGGTGAGCGTGACTCCGGCCTGACGCCTGTCAACTCAAACTCTCGGAGCCCCGCCTTGCCGGGGCTTCGGTGTTTTGGCTTGGCCATCAGTCCATTGTTTAAACTGGATCTCTCATGAAATTCGTGGATGAAGCCTATATCGACATCATCGCCGGTGATGGCGGGGCAGGTTGTGTCTCGTTCCGGCATGAGAAATACAAGGAGTTCGGCGGTCCGAACGGCGGTGACGGCGGGCGGGGTGGACATGTCTACGCCGTGGCCGATCCGGCGCTAAACACCTTGGTGGACTTTCGCTTCTCGCGTCGGCACGAAGCCAAGCGGGGTCAGCACGGCATGGGATCGGACATGTTCGGTGCCGCCGGTGACGACATCACGCTCAAGGTTCCGGTGGGCACCATCATGACGGATGCAGAAACGGGCGACGTGCTCTATGAGATGCTCACACCCGGAGAGCGGATCATGATTGCCAAGGGGGGTGATGGCGGGTTTGGCAACATGCGCTTCAAGAGCGCCGTCAACCGCGCGCCGCGGCAGAAAACGCCCGGCTGGCCA
>JAABRA010000185.1 GCA_011391155.1 Burkholderiales bacterium | reverse complement strand
CCAACGCCGCGCCAGCACTCAACCAGCCATTGCCCGACCAGAGCAGCAACGTCGACGTGCCGATCAGCCTGTTCGTGCCTTTTAATACCTTCACCGACATCGATGGCGATGCCGTGACCTTGTCGGTGACGCTGGCTGGCGGCGCCGCGCTGCCATCGTGGCTCAGCTTCAATCCCACCACCCGCACCCTCAGCGGCACAGTGCCGGCCGGTGCCGCGGGTACCCTGGAGATCCTGGTGCGAGCCAGCGACGGCACCCTCTCAGCCATCGACACCTTCGTGCTGACCCTGACCGACCTGGCGGGCCAGCCCGTGGGCGGCCAAGTGCAGGACGGCTACGTGGCCGGCGCCGTCATCTACATCGACCGCAACGCCAACAACCTGCCCGACGCCGACGAGGCCACGGGCCTGGTCACCGACGCGCAGGGCCGCTTTGCCGGCACCGTGTTTGCCAGTGGCACGCTGATCGCCGTGGGCGGCACCAACACCGACACCGGCCTGCCCAACACCCTGACGTTGGCCGCACCCGAAGGCTCCAGCGTCATCAACCCCGTCACAACCCTGCTGGAAAGTCTGATTGATGACCACGGCCTGACGGTGGCAGCCGCTCAAGACGCCGTGGCGGCCGCCTTCGGCCTGCCGACCAGCCTGGACCTGCTGCAGTACGACCCGCTGGCCCAGGCGGCCGGCGACGCCACCGCCGTGAGCGTGCAGCAGGTGATGGTGCAACTGGCCTTGACCGCCACACTGGCCGATGACACCGCCGGGGTGATGAGCGGCGTGGCCAGCCTGGTGGCCGCCAGCAGCGCGCCGGTGGATTTGTCCAGCAGCGCCACGTTGACCCAGGTGCTGACCGACACCACCGTCAATGCAGAAGCGCAGAGCGCCATCGCCCAGGCCAACGCCGGCGTTCAGGCCTCAGGTACGCTGGCCCAGATTGCCACCACGCAACAGGCCGCCGCACCGAACTTCCGCAGCTGGGAGGCCACCACCGACCGCGCAGGCAACCTGGTCAATACCCTGCTGGCCCCGGATTCGGGCCTGGTGGTGGACCCGGCCAGCGTGAACCTGCAATACGGCCAGTTCACCGATGCCGCGACGGGAACGACCCAGAGCTCGCTGGGCTTCTACAGCGGGGGTATCGATGGATTGCCCCTGGGCGCCAGCCTGATCCTGAGCACCGGCGACGCCAGCCCACCCGAGCGCAACAGCGCCAGCGCCTTCAGCACGGCTCTAAGCACTCCCGGCAGCAGCGCCGAACTGACCGACGCGGACCTGCAGGATGTTGTGCGCCAAGCCAGCCCGTTTGGCGGCTCGGTGCAGGACGCCACCACGTTGTCGTTCAGCTTCACCGTTACGGATGCGACCCAGACCTGTGTCGCGTTGGAGTTGGTGTTGGCTTCCGAAGACTACGAAGCCTTTGGCGGCGCCGCGGTCACCGACACGGCCGCCGTGTGGGTCAACGGGGTGAACTACGCCCTGTTTGGCGGCAACGCCGGCCGGCCGCTGTCGAGCCTCCAGGCCAACTGGCAGGCCGGCGGGTTCAGCGACAACCAGTCTGGCTTGATCCCGATCGAGTACGACGGCCTTTCACACAAGCTGACCGTGATCGCCCCGGTGCACAGCGGCACCAACACGATCAAGATCGCCATCGGTGATGTCGGCGGCCAGGGAGTGGATTCTTCCCTGCTGATAGCCAATCTGCGCGCGGTGGACTACGCCGGCAACGGGCTGGCATTGCAGCTCGAAGGCACTTCAGGCCCGGACAGCCTGCCGGGCAGTGCCTTCGACGACTTCATCACGCTGGGGGACGGCAATGACAGCGCTTCGGTTGTTGGAGGCAACGATGTGTTAGATGGCGGTACGGGCGTTGACACCGTGATCCTGCCCATGTTCCCCAACGTGTTCACGCTCACCGAGAGCAGCCCCGGCCACGTAACCGGAAGTTATGCCGGCTACAGCCTGAGCCTCAACGATGTGGAATTCGTGCAGTTCGGCAGGCCCCCCTCTGCCGGGGATCCGGAAAGTTTCCAGACCACCATCGCCCTGAGCGAACTGGTCTCCGGAGAGGCCCAGCTGCAGCTCGGTCGGCTCACCGACCTGTACCTGGCCTTCTTCGGGCGTGCTCCGGACGTGGGTGGCCTGGAATACTGGCAGGAGAGGCTGCTGGAAGAAGGCCGTGACTTTGCCACCATCTCCAAGGACTTCGCCTGGAGCACGGAGGCCCAGGCCCTGTTCCCGCCGGCGGCCAGCAACCGGGAGTTCGTGCGCACCGTCTACCTCAACTGCTTCGGGCGCCAGCCCGACTCGGGCGGCTGGGACTACTGGACACAGAAGCTCGACGGCCTGGGCGTGACCGACCTGAGCGACCGGGGTGCGTTCGTGGGCGAATTGATCCTGGGGGCGTATGCGCCCTCAAGCGGAGAGGAAGACCGGTCCTTGCTGACCAACCGGCATGAAGCGGCGATGTATTACGTCAACAAGCTCTCCACCACGCCGGCAGAAGGCTTTGATACCGCGATCAACATGCTGCTGGCCCGTGTCACCGCCGTTGCAGCGACCGAGGACAAGGCCGAGGACGTGATTGACTACGCGTTTGCCAACCCGGTCACGTTGACCGGGGTGATGACGAATCCGGCGCTGCTGGATTCGATCTGGGGGGCTTGAGGGGCGTTATCGGATATGGCGACTTGCTTTCCATCTCGGAATGACCGCTGTTGTTAAAACCGCTATTTCTAAGACCGGTTTCGAGGACTCGGGTTCTATGACTCCAATTGGCCGTCAGCGTGAGCTCGGCGGAGATCCCCGGCTGACTGCTCCCAGTGCAGAAGCGACAGCCGAGACCGTTTCCTGCTCGCTGTACTCCGCTGCCATCAAGCGCCGCGCCAAGACAAAAGCCCCAACTGCGCAAG
>JAABRA010000184.1 GCA_011391155.1 Burkholderiales bacterium | reverse complement strand
TGAGGACGGACGTGCACGCCTGGCTCCGGCTGGCTGCGACCGCCGGGCTTCTGCTGGGTGCCGCATTGACCGGCGTGAGCGCACAAGGCATTTACACGTGCACCGACAGCAAGGGGCGCAAACTCACATCGGACCGGCCGATCCCGGAGTGCCTGGACCGGGAGCAGCTGGAACTCAACCCCAGTGGCACGATACGGCGCAGGCTGGGCCCGACGCTGACCGCCCAGGAGCGGGCTGCCGAAGAGGCCCGTCAACGGGAAGCTGCCGAGGAGCGGGCCCGACTGGTCGAGGAAAAGCGGAGGGATCACGCCCTGCTGGTCCGCTATCCCTACCGGTCTGTGCATGACGCCGAGCGGGCCGAAGCCCTGGCCCAGATTGACGAGGTCATCAAGGCGGCGAAGAAACGTCTGGGCGAGTTGCAGCAACAACGAAAAGTGATTGAGTCCGAACTGGAGTTCTACAAGAAGGACCCCTCAAAAGCGCCGCCCTCACTGCGCCGCCAGACCGAGGAAAACGAGCAGAGCACCAGCATTCAGAACCGGTTCATCGTCGAGCAGGACGCCGAGAAAAAACGGGTCAATGCGCGCTTTGACGAAGAACTGGTCAAGCTGCAGAAGCTCTGGACCCTTTCAGGGGCCGCCAGCAGCGCCCCGCCGCCACGGCCCGTTGCCTCGAAGCCGGTACGTTGAAGCGGGCGCGGCGGCCCCCGAAACTCGGGCGCGTTGCGGTGCTTCAGCCCAGTTTCTTGCGCAGGAAGTCATTGACCTGCTGGGGATTGGCCTTGCCTTTGCTGGCTTTCATGATCTGGCCGACCAGCGCATTGAAGGCCTTGTCCTTGCCGGCCCTGACCTGCGCCACATTGTCGGCGTTGGCGGCAATGATGTCGTCGATGATTTTTTCCAGCGCACCGCTGTCGTTCATCTGCTTGAGGCCCTTGGCTTCGATCAGGGCGTCGATGTCATCGCCTTCACGGTTCCAGGCGGCCTCAAACACCTGACGTGCCGCGTTGTTTGAAATCGTGCCATCGGCAATGCGGGCAATCAGGCTGGCGAGCTGCCCTGCGTTGACCGCAGACTGCTCGATCTCCAGCTCGCCCGCGTTCAGGCGGCGAGAGACTTCACCCATGATCCAGTTGCTCGCCAGCTTGGGCTGCCCGCAGGCCTTCGCCGTGGCCTCAAAGAAAGCCGCCATGGCCTTGCTCTGCGTCAACGTGGTGGCGTCGTATTCGGGCAAGCCGTAGACAGCGACAAAGCGCTGGGCCATCACCCGGGGCAGCTCGGCCATCTCCGAGCGCACGCGCTCCACCCATTCGGGCGCAATCACGAGCGGCGGAAGATCCGGGTCCGGAAAATAGCGGTAGTCGGCTGCGTCTTCCTTGGTCCGCATCGCTCGCGTCTCGCCGGTGTCCGGGTCGAACAGGACCGTGGCCTGCTGGATGGCGACGCCGTCCTCGATCTGCTCGATCTGCCAGCGGATCTCATAGTCCATGGCCTGCTGCATGAACTTGAAGCTGTTCAGGTTCTTGATCTCGCGGCGCGTCCCCAAGGGGTCACCCGGCTTGCGCACAGAGACGTTGGCGTCGCAGCGGAAGCTGCCTTCCTGCATGTTGCCGTCACAAATGCCGATCCAGGTCACGATCTTGTGCAGCTCTTTCGCATAGGCCACGGCCTCGGCAGAAGATCGCATGTCGGGCTCGGTCACGATCTCGAGCAGCGGCGTGCCGGCGCGGTTCAGGTCGATACCGCTTTGGCCGATGAAGTCTTCGTGCAGCGACTTGCCCGCATCCTCTTCCAGATGGGCCCGTACCAGTCGCACCGATTTCTTTTCGTCACCGAGGAAAAACTCCACGGTGCCACCCTGAACCACGGGAATCTCGAACTGGCTGATCTGGTAGCCCTTGGGCAGGTCGGGGTAGAAGTAGTTCTTGCGTGCAAAGACGCTGTGCGGCGCAATGTGCGAGCCGACCGCCAGGCCGAACTCGATGGCGCGCTCGACAGCGCCCTTGTTCATCACCGGCAGGGTGCCGGGCAACGCCAGGTCCACGGCGCAGGCCTGGGTATTGGGTTCAGCGCCAAACGCGGTGGGCGCGCGGCTGAAGATCTTGGACTGGGTGGACAGCTGGGCGTGGGTCTCAAAGCCGATCACGACCTCATAACCGTTGACCAGCAGCGATTTCACGGGAGTGGTGTGGGGTTTGCTCATGGTCGGACTCCCGCCG
The DNA here is from genome assembly GCA_011391155.1 of Burkholderiales bacterium. GTDB lineage: Bacteria > Pseudomonadota > Gammaproteobacteria > Burkholderiales > Burkholderiaceae_C > JAABQG01. The sequence continues at coordinate 699 of JAABRA010000184.1, read as the reverse complement.
GGCCGCCCCAAGGGAGGCCAGCCCCCTCGGGGGGCAGTGAATACACGAAGTGATGAACGTGGGGGCTCACAGCAAACCCTCGGGCTTGCGGGAGTGAAAGTCAGTGACTTGCTGCAGACGGTGTGCCGCATTCAGCAACCTGGCCTCGGAAAAGTAGTTCCCGATCAGTTGCAGGCCGACCGGCATCCCGCCTTCGCCAAAACCGGCGGGCACGCTCATGCCCGGCAGGCCGGCCAGCGATGCCGGCAGGGTGAAGATGTCGGCCAGGTAATCGGCCAGCGGGTCGTTGCCATGCCCGCCCAGTTTCCACGCCACCGTGGGCGCCACCGGGCCGGCGATCAGGTCGCACACCTTGAAAGCCTGCTGGAAGTCGTCGGCGATCATGCGGCGGATTCTTTGCGCCTGCAGGTAATAGGCGTCGTAGTAGCCATGGCTCAGCACATAGGTGCCGATCATGATGCGGCGCTTGACCTCGTCGCCAAAACCTTCGGCGCGTGTCTTTTTGTACATGTCCACCAGGTCGGTGTATTCCTTTGCGCGATGCCCGAACTTTACGCCGTCGAAGCGGCTCAGGTTGGAACTCGCCTCGGCTGGCGCAATGATGTAGTAGACGGGGATGGACAGTTCGGTCCGCGGCAACGAGATCTCCACCAGCCGGGCGCCGAGTTTTTCATATTCCCTGAGTGCGCCGTCCACGGC
>JAABRA010000183.1 GCA_011391155.1 Burkholderiales bacterium | reverse complement strand
GAAAAGTCGCTGGCCGCCAGGGGGTGCTTGACCGTGCCGACGATGGTGCCACCAGCCGCCTTGACGACGGCCGAGGTGTCGGCCTGCAGCGCTGCGCCACAGGCATAGTCGGCCTGCAGGAAGAACCACGACTTGCCGCCGGACTTCACCACCGCGCCGCCCGTGCCCTTGGCCAGTGCCACGGTGTCATAGGCCCAGTGAATGGTGTACGGGGTGCACTGGTCGTTGGTCAGCGCCGAGCTGGCCGCGCCCACCACCAGGAAGGGTTTCTTCTTTTCCGCCGCCACCTTCGACATGGCCAGGGCCACGCTGGAGTTGGTTCCGCCAATCAGCATGTCCAGGCCCTGGGTGTCAAACCACTCGCGCGCCTTGGTCGCGGCCACGTCGGCCTTGTTCTGATGCTCGGCGTACAGGACTTCGATCTTCTTACCGTTGATCATGCCGCCCATGTCGGCGATCGCCATGCGGATGGCCTCGACACCGCCCATGCCGTCGATGTCGCCATAGACGCCGGCCATGTCGGTAATGATGCCGATCTTGATCACGTCGCCCGACACCTGGGCTTGCGCCGGCATCGTGGTGGCGCACATCGCCGTGAAGGCCAGTGCGCAGGCGGCTGTCAGTTTTTTGAGTTGCATGAAAAGCTCCTTTGGATGGATGAATAAATGGAAATGGAACGCTCGACCCTAGACCCCGAGATACTCCTGCAGCATGCCCATGTTGTGGGTCAGCTCGCTCTGTTCAAACTGCTTCACGATGGTGCCGTGCTCCATCACGTAGAAGCGGTCGGCCAGCGGCGCAGCGAAGCGGAAGTTCTGCTCCACCAGCACGATGGTGTAGCCCTTGCTCTTGAGCGTCAGGATCATCTCGGCCAGCTTTTGCACGATGACCGGCGCCAGCCCTTCGGAGATTTCGTCGAGCAGCAGCAACCGCGCGCCGGTGCGCAGGATGCGCGCCACGGCCAGCATCTGCTGCTCCCCGCCGGACAGGCGGGTGCCGGGGCTGGCCGCACGTTCTTCCAGGTTCGGAAACATCGTGTAGATCTCCGCCACGCTCATCCCGCCCGGCGCCACGGTGGGCGGCAGCATCAGGTTCTCCTCGGCCGTCAGGCTGGAGAAGATGCCGCGCTCCTCGGGGCAGTAGCCCACACCCAGGTGCGCCACCTTGTGCGGCGCCAGCTTGATGGTCTCGTTGCCGCGGATCCTGATCGATCCCTTGCGCGAGCCCGTCAGTCCGACGATGGCGCGCAGGGTCGTGGTGCGACCGGCGCCATTGCGACCCAGCAGCGTCACCACCTCGCCCTCGTGGACCGTCAGGTTGACGCCGTGCAGGATGTGCGACTCGCCGTACCAGGCGTGCAGGTCTTCGATGCGCAGAAGCTCCTTGGTCATCAATGAGCTCCTTGTAATTCGGTGTCGACCTTGCCCATGTAGGCCTCGATCACCAGCGGGTTGCTGGACACCTCGGCATACGGGCCGTCGGCAATGATGGCGCCGCGCTGCAGCACCGTGATGCGGTCGGCAATGCGCGCCACCACGTTCATGTTGTGCTCCACCATCAGGATGGTGCGGCCGGCCGACACCTTCTTGATCAGTTGTGTGACCCGGTCCACGTCTTCGTGGCCCATGCCCTGCGTGGGTTCGTCCAGCAGCATCAGCTCGGGCTCCAGCGCCAGTGTGGTGGCCAGTTCCAGGGCGCGCTTGCGGCCGTAGGGCAGGTTGACCGTGGTCTCGTAGGCGAAATCCTGCAGGTCGACTTCGGCCAGCAACTGCCGGGCGCGCTCATGCAGGTGGTACAGAGTGCTCTCCGGTTTCCAGAAATGAAACGAAGAACCCAGATTGCGCTGCAGCGCGGCGCGCACGTTCTCCAGCACGGTCATGTGCGGAAACACCGCCGAGATCTGGAAGGACCGCACGATGCCGCGGCGCGCGGTCTGTGCGGGCTTTTCATGGGTGATGTCGACACCGTTGAACTCGATCGTGCCCCGCGTCGGCGGCAGGAATTTGGTCAACAGGTTGAAGAAGGTGGTCTTGCCCGCGCCGTTGGGGCCGATCAATGCGTGGATATGGCCGCGCCGGACTTTCAGGTCCACCTGATTGACCGCCACGAAGCCCTTGAACTCCTTGGTCAACCCCCGCGTTTCAAGAATGATCTCCGCTGGCAAATTGCGCTCCGTCCGAAAGTTTTTGAATCGACGGGCACACCGGCCCGCTTCAGGAATGCGCAATGCTAACGAGCACGCTGGTGCTGCCGCAGGGGGTTAGGCCTTAGGTAGTATTACCTGCCGCGCCCTGTCAAGGCGCCGGGGTCTTGGGCTTGAAGTCGCAATACGGCAAAACCGCGCACTGCCAGCACAAGGGCTTGCGTGCCTGGCAGACGTAGCGGCCCAGCAGGATCAGCCAGTGGTGCGCGTCCACCCGGTAGGCCGGTGGAATGCGCTTGAGCAATTTCATCTCCACGTCGAGCGGTGTCTTGCCCGGTGCCAGCCCGGTGCGGTTGCTCACGCGAAAGATGTGGGTGTCCACGGCCATGGTGGGCTCGCCAAACGCCACGTTCAGCACCACGTTGGCGGTCTTGCGGCCCACGCCGGGCAGGGCCTCGAGCGCCTCGCGCGTGCGCGGCACCTCGCCGCCGTGCTGCTCCACCAGCATGCGGCAGGTCTGCAGCAGGTGTTTTGCCTTGCTGTGGTACAGGCCGATGGTCTTGATGGATGCCTCCAGGCCGTCAAGCCCCAGGTCGAGGATTTGCTGCGGCGTGTTTGCGACCGGGAACAAGCGGCGTGTGGCCTTGTTCACGCCGACGTCGGTCGCCTGGGCGGACAGCAGCACCGCGGTCAGCAGCTCGAAAACGCTGGTGTACTCAAGCTCGGTGACCGGCTGCGGGTTGGCCCGCTGGAGCGTGGCGAAGAAGGATTCGATCTG
>JAABRA010000182.1 GCA_011391155.1 Burkholderiales bacterium | reverse complement strand
CATGCGCAGCTGGGGCGTGAACTGGCGCGCATCCGCTCGCTGCATGGCGTAGCGGTGCTGTGGGATGCGCACTCGATCCGCTCGATCGTGCCCCGCTTCTTCGACGGCCGGCTGCCCGATTTCAACCTCGGCACCGTCGATGGCGCGAGCTGCGATCCGGCGATGGCCGAGGCCGTGCTGGCGATCGCAAAAGCCGCGCCGGGCTATACCGCTGTGCTCAACGGCCGCTTCAAGGGCGGACACATCACCCGTCATTACGGCCAGCCCTCCGCCGGCGTGCACGCCATCCAGATGGAAATGGCGCAATGCACCTACATGCAGGAGCAGATGCCGTTCGACTACCTGCCAGAGACCGCCGCGAAGGTGCAGCCACATCTGCAGGCCATGCTGCAGGCGGTGCTGCGCTTTGCCGAACCGGCGCGGCCCTGACATGCCAACGAGCCCCGCAGTCCCTGACGGCTTCATCCAGGCGCTGATCGACGCGCTGGGGCCCGCATCGGTGTGCGTGGGCGATGCGATCGAAGCGCGCCACCAGTCCGACTGGAGCGGTGCGCCTGCGGTGCGACCCCTGGCTTTGCTGCGCCCCGCCGACACCCAGGGCGTCGCCGCGACGCTTCGCCTGTGCCACGCGCACCGGGTGCCCGTCGTCCCGCAAGGTGGCCTGACCGGACTGGCGGGTGGGGCCATGCCGCAGGCCGATGCAGTAGCGCTGAGCCTGGAGCGCATGAACAGCCTGGAGGCGGCAGACCCTGCCGCGGCGACCCTGACGCTGCAGGCCGGGGCCACCTTGCAGGCGGCCCAGGAGGCGGCAGCTGCCGCCGGCTTCCAGCTCGGCGTGGACCTGGGCGCGCGCGGTTCCTGCCAGATCGGCGGCAACCTGGCGACCAACGCGGGGGGCAACGGCGTGCTGCAGTTCGGCATGATGCGTGAGCAGGTGCTGGGTCTGGAAGTGGTGCTGGCCGATGGCACGGTGCTGGACATGATGCGCCCGATGATCAAGAACAACACTGGCTACGACCTAAAGCACTGGTTCGTCGGCTCCGAGGGCACGCTAGGCATCATTACCCGCGCCATCCTGCGCCTGCACCCGGCCAAGCGTGCCAGGATGAGCACGCTGGTCGCGCTGCCCGACTATGCGGCGGCGATCCGCTTGCTGCGCCTGCTGCAATCGACCTTTCCGGGGGCGCTGGCGGCGTTCGAGCTGATTTGGGAAGACTTCTTCACGACCTCGCTGCAGTGGAGCCAGACCGCCTCGCCTTTCGGCCAAACCTACCCTTTTGCCGTGCTGGCAGACGTCACAGGCAACGACGAGGGGACCCTGGCCGAGAGCCTGCAGACGGTTCTGGCGCAAGCGATGGACCAGGGCCTGGTGCTGGACGCCGTGCTGGCCCATACCCAGAGCCAGGCCAGCGCCCTGTGGCGCATTCGCGAGGCCAGCGCGGAATTTCCGGTGCAGATGGACCCGATCAACTTTGACATCAGCCTGCCCATTGAGGCGATCGGTGAGTTCGCCGAAACCTGCATCGAGGCCCTGTCGCAACGCTGGCCCGGCCACAAAAGCCTGCGCTTCGGCCATCTGGGCGACGGCAACCTGCACCTGACCACGGACGCGCGTTCGTTGGGCGACGCCGCCGAGGCCGAACAGGCGTCGCACGAGCTGCAAGCCCTCGTTTATGAATTGCTGGCGCGGCAAGGCGGCAGCATTTCGGCCGAGCACGGCATCGGTCTGCACAAGAAGCCCTACCTGCACCTGAGCCGTTCGCCAGCGGAGCTGGCGGTAATGCGCGCCATCAAACAGGCGCTGGACCCCATGAACCTGCTCAATCCGGGCAAGGTGTTCGATCTGTAGCCCGAGAACCCGAAAGCAGCCCCATGACAAGCACACTGACCGATCCGATCCGCCGCATCGCCCGCCCGCAAGTCCGCGACCTGCCCGCCTACAACGCCGGGCTGTCCTCCGACGTGGTGCGCCAGCGCTATGGCGTGGACCACATTGCCCGCCTGGGCAGCAACGAGAATCCGTCCGGCCCAAGTTCGGCCGTGGGGGCTGCGCTGGCCACTCTGGCGCAGTCTGCCGGCCTGTACCCGGATGCAAACTGTGGGGCCCTGCGCGCCGCCATCGCCGGGCGTACCGGCGTGCAGCCGGCCGAAGTCGTGATTGGCAACGGGTCAGAGAATCTGCTCGAGCTGCTGTGCCTGGCGTTCCTGTCACCCGGTGATCGGGTGGTGACCCTGCTGCCCTCCTTCGGCCTGCACGAGATCTTTCCCCGCATGATGGGCGCCCAGGTGGACATGGTGCCGGTCACGCCCGCCATGGAATTCGACGTCCCCGCTTGGTGCGAGGCCCTGGCGGGTGGCGCGCGCCCGCCGAAAATGGCGATCCTGAGCAACCCCTCCAATCCGGTCGGGTGCATGCTCGAGGGCGCAGCCTTTGATCGCATCGTGCAGGCAGCCCCGCCCGAGACGCTGCTGGTGATCGACGAGGCCTACTACGAGTACGCCCGTCTGTCACCTGGTTTTCCCGACGCGTTGGCGCTGCTGCGCCAGCAGGCGCGCCCCTGGATCGTGCTGCGCACCTTCTCCAAGGCCTGGGGGCTGGCGGGACTTCGGGTGGGCTACGGCCTGGCCTCGCATCCGGGCCTGGTTCAGATGCTGGACCGGGTGCGCACGCCCTTCAACGTGAACACGGCAGCGCAGGTGGCGGCCCTGGCGGCCTGGGGCGACCCAGATCACATGAACGAGAGCGTGCGCACCGCCGTGGCGCAGCGCGACCTCATGGCCGCGCAACTGCGCGCCCTGGGCGTGACGGTGGCCCCGTCTGCCGCCAACTTCCTGTTTCTGGACCTGCGCCGCCCCAACGGGCCGGTGGCCGAGGCCCTGCTGGCCCGCGGCATCATCATCAAGCCCTGGAAGGAAGCCGGCTACGAAACCTTCATTC
>JAABRA010000181.1 GCA_011391155.1 Burkholderiales bacterium | reverse complement strand
GTGGTGTCCCGCCTGCCCAACACCACCGATCTTTACATCATCGTTGAGAAGAACCCCACGCCGCTCGTTGCCGCCTTCATGATCCCCGCCGGTACCCAGCCCGACGTGCAGACACGCGTGAAGATGGGCCAGAGCACCAATGTGGTGGCCGTGGTCAAGTCCAACGGCAAGCTGTTCTCGGCCACCAAAGAAACCAAGGTCACCCTGGGTGGTTGCGGCGGCTGACCGGCCCCGGCACCGCGCACTGTCCACCAGCATTTTCCACCCCCCATTTCTTTTTTATTCAGGAGTTCATCATGGCTGATCCGATGCGCATCCGTGCCGCCCTTGCCGGCGAAGAGACCACCGTTCGCGTGCTCATGTCCCACGTCATGGAGCCCGGCACGCGCCGAGACGCTGCCGGCGCGCTCATTCCCGCCCACTTCATTCAAGAAGTGGACGCCACGCACAACGGCAAGTCCGTGCTGAAGGCCATGTGGTCGGGCGCGGTCTCGCAGAACCCGTTCCTGTCGTTCAAGTTCAAGGGCGCGGCCAAGGGCGACAAAGTGGTGGTGAAGTGGGTTGACAACAAGGGCGATTCCCGCACCGACGAAGCCACCATCGCCTGACATTCGATGGTGTACCCAGCGGCCAGCCACACCCGTTGCTGGCCGTTTGTTTTTGTAGGCACAAAAATGAGGAGACTTCTGATGAAACCATCCATGGTTCAACGACAGGTGCTCGCCGCTGCCGCGTTGCTGCTGACGCTGGGCGCCGCCCAGGCGCAAGACGCCACCGCGGAAGGCATTGCGAAATACCGCGAGATGCTGCAAGACGGCAACCCGGCCGAGCTTTTTGAAATGAAGGGCGAGGAACTGTGGAAGCAGAAGCGGGGCCCCAAGAACGCCACGCTGGAGCAGTGCGATTTCGGCAAGGGCCCTGGCGTCATCAAAGGCGCCTTCGTGGCGTTGCCGCGCTACTTTGCCGACACGGGCAAGGTGCAGGATCTGGAGTCGCGGTTGATCACCTGCATGGAAACGCTGCAAGGTTTCAAGTCGGAAGAACTCTACAAGGCAGCGGCCGACTACGGCAAGGGCGAGAGCGCCAACATGGTTGCGCTCACCACCTACATCGCGACCGCCTCCAAGGGCATGGACTTCGCGCTGCCCCAGGCGCACGACAAAGAAAAAGCCATGTACGAGGTGGGCAAGCGCCTGTTCTTCGCGCGCGGCGGCCCGCACGACTTCGCTTGCGCCACCTGCCACGGCGTGGACGGCCAGCGCATCCGCCTGCAAGACCTGCCCAACCTCACCAAGAACCCGGGCGACGGCGTGGGCTTTGCCGCCTGGCCGGCCTACCGGGTGTCCAACGCCCAGCTCTGGACCATGCAAAAGCGCCTGAACGACTGCTACCGCCAGCAGCGCTTCCCGGAACCGAAGTTCGGTAGCGACGCCACCATTGCCCTGGCCGTTTACATGGGCGTGAACAGCAAAGGCGCCGAGTCCATCGTGCCCTCCATCAAGCGCTGATCCGGAGATCTACCCATGAACACATTCCTCAAGATCGCACCGATCTCCGCCGCGGTTCTGGTGCTGGCCGCCTGTTCGTCGTCGCCCGCTAGCGTTGATTACGACCAACTCACCGCCCAGGTGACGCAAAGCTCGTTCCAGGCCAATGGCCAGGCGGGCCTGGAGCGCCTCAAACAAGATGACGCCAACCGCCTGTGCAGCGCCTCCGATGTGGCTGGTGTCGACCTGCAAAACCAGAAGCAGGGACTTTTTGCCTCGGATGCTGCGGTGCAAGACGGCGCGGGCCTGGCCATGGGATCGATCCCTGCCAAAGAAATCGAAGCCGCCAACTTCAAGAGTATTCAGTGGCCAGCCGACGGCAAGTTTCTGGGCGACTGGAAGAACGGCGAGAAGCTGGCGCAAAGCGGCCGCGGCCTGACCTGGTCCGACAAGCCCGGCTCCGAGAACGGCGGCAATTGCTACAACTGCCACCAGATGACCAAGGAAGAAATTTCCTTCGGCACCATCGGCCCCAGCCTCTACCACTACGGCAAGTTGCGCGGCGTGACCGACCCCAGCAGCGCCAGCGCTCGGGTGGTTGTGGAGTACACCTGGGGCAAGCTCTGGAACGCGCGTGCCTACAACGCGTGCTCGCAGATGCCTCGGGTGGGCCACAACGGCATTCTTGACATGGCCGGTATCAAAGACGTGATGGCCTTGCTGCTCGACCCGGCATCGCCGGTCAACAAGTGAGCCCATCCCGGCGCACGGGCCACCTGGCCTGAGCGCCAGCATGTTGGCCGTGTGGCCCGGGCGATGGTCTCGGGCTGCTCAGTGCATCGGGTTTGTCTGGTGTGGGTCTGTCGCATCTATCAGCGATCAATTGATAAGGAATATTCATGAGCTTCAGCCGACGCGAATTCATGCAGGTGTTGGCGGTGGCCAGTGCCGGTGGCATGGCCCTGGACCACAAAGACGTGTTGGCCGGCAAGCCGGGCGCAGGCCAGAAGATGTACGAGCTGCCAGCGTTTGGCAATGTCAGCTTCATGCACTTCACCGACTGCCACGCCCAGTTGCTGCCCATTCACTTTCGAGAGCCAAGCGTCAACCTGGGCGTGGCCGATGCGCTGGGTCGCCCGCCACACCTGGTGGGCGAGGCGCTGCTCAGGCATTTCAAGATTCGCCCCGGCACGCCCGAGGCCCATGCCTTCACTTACCTCAACTTCGAACAGGCCGCCAAGACCTACGGCAAGGTCGGTGGCTTCGCGCACCTGGCCACGCTGGTGAAGATGGTCCGCGCCAGCCGGCCCCACGCCATGCTGCTTGACGGCGGCGACACCTGGCAGGGCAGCGCCACCGCGCTCTGGACCGATGGCCAGGACATGGTGGACGCCTGCAAACTGCTCGGCGTGAACGCCATGAGCGCGCACTGGGAGTTCACCCTGGGCGAGAAG
>JAABRA010000180.1 GCA_011391155.1 Burkholderiales bacterium | reverse complement strand
CGGGAACATGGCCCCAGTGTAGGGGCAGAACCCGTCACGCTCAGGGCGCGCCGGCCCGCTCGATGAGGTCGAGCTGCTTGAGGACGTCGTTGATCAGGATCTGGCTCATGGGAAGGCGGGGTGGGTCATTGGAAGGAAATTATTGAGCCAAATTGGCACTATCCCAGCGTGGAATGGTCATGGTTTGCTACTGAAATAATATTCATTCGCCCCACAGCGCATGCATCGGCACCGCCCACAGGTGCTCGCCGAAGCGCAACACCTGCTCGCCGGTGTAGAGCACCAGGCCGACGAAGGGGGCGTTGGCCGCCAGCATGCGTTCGCGGAACCACGACAGGTGCTTGAAGCTGTCGGCCCCCACCGCCGACCCCGCCTTGACCTCGATGCCCACGGTCAGGCCGTCCGGCGTTTCGACCACGAAGTCGATCTCGCGCTGTTCGCGGTCGCGGTAGTGGGTCAGGCTGTGGGGCTCATCCTGCGCGTCGAGATGCGCGGCAAGCTGGGCAAACACGAAGCCCTCCACCAGCTTGCCGCTCTGATCGGCGTTCAGGCGCACCGCGTCGAATTGCCAGCGCAGCAGGCTCGCCACCAGGCCGGTGTCGGTCATCACCAGCTTGTCCTGCCGGCTGACACGCTGGTAGTCGGTCTTGGCCCATGGCCGCACCCGCTCGACCAGAAACAGGGCCTCCAGGGCATTGATGTAGGTCTCCAGCGTCGGCCGCGAGAGTGAAAGCTGCGCACCGATGGCGCTGACGTCCATCAACTTGCACGACCAGGCGGCCAGCACCTCCAGCAGCTTGGCCATGCTGTCCTTGCGGCGAATGTGGGCGATGTCCTGCAGGTCACGCGCCATCAGGGCTGCGATGTAGTCCAGGTGCCAGCGGCGCACGCCCTTGTCGCCCAGTGCCTGCACTTCGGGGTAGCCCCCGCGCAGGGCGTGCCGCAACACATCGTCTTTTCCGGACGATCCGGCGAAACCGCTGGCGAGGCCGGCCCAATCCTCACGCCCGGCACGGGCGATGAAGGTCGGGGCCACACGCGCCATTTCACCGACCGCAAAGGGGCGAAGGCGAAGGCTGGCCACCCGCCCGGCCAGGGACTCAATCACCCCGGGGCTGGACTGGATGTTGGCGGAGCCGGTCAGCAAAAACCGCCCCGGCGCGGGGTTGTCGTCCACTTCCTTCTTGATGGCCTGCAGCAAGGCGGGCGCGCGCTGGATTTCGTCAATGACCATCAGGCCATCATCGTGGGCCACGAAACCATGGGGATCCGTGCGCGCCGCCGCCAGCAAGCCCACGTCGTCAAGGGTTCGGTAGATCACGCCCTGAGGGCGGGTGATCGTCCTCGCCAGCGTGGTCTTGCCGCATTGGCGCGGCCCCGCCAAAACCACCACCCGACGGGTCTGCAAGGCGTCCAGCACGCCCGGCGTTTTCCAGCGGGGAATACCCGCTTCAGACATGGGAATGGAGGGCGTCGGGAGGATGGGCATGATCCGCTATTTTATTAATTCAATAGTCACTATTTTGTTAATTCAATTTGCGCCATTTTATAAATACCGTATCCGCATTTTTAAAAACACGCTTGAAACCGGCCACGGTCATGGCGGCATCACCGCGCGGGGAGCCCCAGGATGCGTTCGAGCACCGCGCGCTTCGCGGCGCAACGCGGGGCGGACCAGCAGGCGTCGAACAACATGGGCGCCTCGCCGTCGCGCGACAGGGTGATGCGCCAGGGGCGCTTCATGAGGACCACATGCACGTAGCTGGCGAACGCCTCGGCAAAGTCGTCGCCGGGAATCGTGGCGGCGTACAGCGACGGGAAATTGGTCTTTTCGAGATTGGCGTAGGCCGGGGCCATGGCCGTGGCGTCCAGCTTCGCGCCGAAGTAGTAGGCGACGTCCCGGCGCTGCGGGAAATCCGCGTCAAACCGGCTGGTGTACCGGTTCTCCTGGCGCGCCACCTGCCAGGACAGATCGAAATAGGGGTAGTTCTCCGAGGCCGGAACGTCCTTCGGGTCCAGGTTCCAGGGCGGGTGGATGTTGGCGCCGATGGAGAGCACATGCCCCAGCTCGTGCAGCAGGATGTACTGGATGGCGTTGCGGCGGTTGTCGTCTGCATCGGCCTCGATGCGGGCTTGCAGGCGGTAGCCGGCGGTCGGCCTGAAGGGCGTGCTCTCCTTCCAGCTGGCCCAGGCGTTGGCGGTCTGCCCGGCCAGAACGGCGGCGTCGAGCACGACGTAGCCCGCCACGGGCCGCTGGTTCTGGTCCACGACAAAGTCGGTGTAGCCGGTGCCGCCCAGGTTTTCCACAAAGTACAGCCCGATGAGGCGATCCTGAAACAGGCGCCAGATGGCGGGCGGCAGGTCGGCGATGGCGCCCTGCACGTCCGCCAGGAAGCGCGCGTCCGGATGCACGCTGCGCGGCCGCTCGGGGTAGCCGTTGAGGAGGTTGTCCAGAGTGAGGTATTCCACCAGGGCGGCGGGCGCCGGGCCGAAACGCGCGTCCAGCGGCCGGGCCAGATCGGCTTGCCAGGTGGCCAGCGCGTGCACCGCGTGTTGCCGGGTGGCCTGCGCCACGCAATCCCCGTCAGCCTCCAGGCAGGGCAGCCGGGGCGCCTCCTGCGCCATCACCGACGCCGCCACCCACAGCGCCGCCGAGGCCATGAAAGCCGGCATGTTCATTCACGTCTCCGTTGTCGCGCCACAGGCGCCTCCAGGTGATTATCGGCAGCCGGGCGATGCCCCGGGCCGACGGCGATGCCCGCTTGACAGGTATCAGGGAGCCGCCTGAAGACTCCCGAATCAATAGCTAATAATGACCATCCCACGCTGGGATGATGCCAAAAAACCTATGAATCCAGCATGTCGAAGCCCTGCGCCTCCACGCTGAGGAAGGCGCGGGTGAATTCGGCCAGGGCGGCGTAGTAGCGGGCCTTGGGGTGGCCGGCGATGGCGTCGCA
>JAABRA010000179.1 GCA_011391155.1 Burkholderiales bacterium | reverse complement strand
CCCCCAAAGGCTGAAACGAAAAAGTCCCGCGCGCAACCTGATGGGCCCGCGGTCTGACAGCTCGTTCTAGCCGAAGCCGCTTCGCGGCTCCGTTCAAATCAGGTGTTACCTACCAAGCTTGCTTGATGTCCTCTCCTGGCCGTCAGCTGACTTCGGGCGTCACCGGAGGGCGTCGTCTGACTGAGCGCCCATGTCGCTCGCTTGGATGAGTCGAACCGCGGTTCTGTTTTGAAGGGTGTGGTCGCGCGCGGGTGGCATACTCGGATCCGCACACCCACTCCGCGGTGTGCCTCGCTGCCCGGAGTCCCTATGCGCCTGATGTCATGTCTTGGTCTGCTCATCTTCGCTACCTCCGCCCAGGGGCAGTCACTTCCCTTGACGGATGAAGAGGTCACCGTGCTGGCGCGGGAGGTGGACGGCGAGCGAGCCATGGAGACACTGAAAGGCATCGTGCAGCATCATCGCGAACGCGGGTCGCGCGGCTACCGCTCCTCGGCAGAGTGGGTCGCCAGCCGGGCCCGGGCCTATGGGCTGGAAGGCGTCGAGATCCTGCAGTTCCCCGCCGACGGCACGATTTTCTACGGCACTCAACGCTCCCGACCTGCATGGGATGCGGCGCGTGGCGAACTGACCGAGGTTGGAGACGGCAACAATCAGCTCATCGCCAGCTACGCGTCCGAATCAATGGTCCTGGCGCAGGACAGCGAATCGGCCGAGGTGACTGCGCCATTGATCGATGTGGGCACAGGTACGACCGAGGCCGATTACGCGGGCAAGGATGCAAGAGGCAAGATCGTGCTGGTTTCGGCAGCCCCGGGCGCGGTGCAAGACATGGCGATAGGTAAATTCGGCGCCGTCGGCATCATCAGCTACCAGCAGAACCAAAAGACCGCCTGGTCGGGCGACAATCAGGATCAGGTGCGCTGGGGACATCTGCAGACTTTTTCGCAACATCCGACCTTCGCCTTCATGGTGTCGACGAGAACCGCCAATACGCTGAAGGCGCGACTCGCGGCGGGCGAGGCGATCCAGCTGCAGGCGTCGGTCGAGGCGGGACAGCACATCAGCCCCTACGAAGTAGTGACCGCCACCATCCAAGGCGCCGATCCGCGCCTCAAGGACGAGGAGGTGGCCTACTCCTGTCACCTCGACCATCCCAAGCCAGGCGCCAACGACAACGCCAGTGGCTGCTCCACCATTCTGGAAGTGGCACGCACGCTGCAGAAGTTGATCGACGACGGATCGCTGGCGCGTCCGGCGCGGACGCTTCGTTTCATTTGGCCGCCCGAGATCGAGGGTACGCTGGCTCTGCTCAATGGCAGGCCCGAGCTGGCGCGGCGCATCACGGCCGTCGTGCACATGGACATGGTGGGTGGCGGTCCGCAAACGCAGGCGGTGTTCCACGTCACACGTGGCCCCGCCAGCCTGCCGTCTTTCGTGCATGACGTGGCATGGTCGTTCGCGCAGTGGGTCAACCAGCAAAGCTATGAGTTCGCGGCGACCGGCACTGCGGATTTCCCGATGCTGGCTGCCTCGGGCGGCAAGGCGCCGCTGCGCGCCGAGTTTGCCCGCTACTCGATGGGTAGCGACCACGACGTGTACCAGGATTCGTCCTTCGGAATTCCCGCGGTGTATCTGAATGACTGGCCGGACCGTTACATCCACACCAACCTGGATTCAGCGGCCAATATCGATTCCACCAAGCTGGGGCGGGTGGCCTTCATAGGCGCGGCCACCGGCTATGCGCTGGCGGGCGACCCGCGACTCGACGCCGGCGCCGCCAAGCCCCTGCCGGTGGCTACTTCCGGACCGCCGGGCGTGGGAGAGGGCCAACACGTTTTCCGGCGCAGTCCTTCGCCACGCGGTCCAATGTCGGCGTTCGGCTACAACTACTTCCAGGACCATGCGAAACGCGCGGGAATCGCTGGCCCGAAACTTCTGGACTTCGTGGGAGAGCGGGGCAGTGGCCCCGACTACGCCTACGAAGTCCTGAACTTCACCGATGGCCGGCGCGACGTGCAGCAGATCGCCAACGAAGTATCCGCAGAGTTCGGTCTGGTGCCGATGGCGCTGGTGCTGGAATACCTGCGTGCGGCGGAAGAGATCGGTGTGGTGGAGCGAGTTCGCTGACGCCGATCCAGGCCCGGGCACAGCGGGCTCAACGGGAGGCAGGCGGAGTGAGGTGCCGTGACCGGCGGAGTCGGGGGCAATAAGCCGTTCGGCCTGGGTGCACAGGTCGCGCGGTCCAGTTCACAAGGCCATCCGGGCACCGCGTCATACTTTCGCCTCAAACCGAGGCTCCGGACCCATGACTGACTTCCCTGCCAGCCGCGCCGCCGGCCTGGACGCGATGGCTTCCTTCGTGCCCGCCATGGGCAGGCGTTACGCCAACGGCCGCAATGCTGACCATGGCCCCGGCGCCCACAAGGCGGTGTCGCAGCTTTCGCCCTATATCCGCCGCCGCCTGGTGACCGAACCCGAGGTCGTGGCGGCCGCCATCGCTGCCCATGGCCCCGAAATGGCGGAAAAGTTCGTCGAGGAAGTGTTCTGGCGCACCTATTTCAAAGGCTGGCTGGAGCGGCGGCCGCAGGTTTGGACCCGCTACACCCTCGGGCTGCAGGCCGATGTTGCCGCGATGGAAAGCGACCGCAAGCTGCGCCGCAACGTGGAACGCGCGATGGAGGGGCAGACGGGGCTGGCATATTTCGATGCCTGGGCCACCGAGCTGGTCGAAACCGGCTACCTGCACAACCATGCGCGGATGTGGTTCGCCTCGATCTGGATATTTACGCTCGGCCTGCCGTGGCGTTTGGGGGCGGACTTCTTTTACCGGCACCTGCTGGATGGCGATGCGGCGTCGAACACGCTCGGCTGGCGCTGGGTGGCCGGGCTTCATACGCGCGGCAAGCCGTACCCGGCGCGCGCCGACAACATCAAGACCTGCACCCACGGCCGCTTCGCGCCGCGCGCCGGC
>JAABRA010000178.1 GCA_011391155.1 Burkholderiales bacterium | reverse complement strand
GCTTTCAGGCCAGGGCCGGCCTCAACCTTCCAGCCGGAACCCCGCCGGACACAGGCCCAGACAGACGTGCAGTTTGTCGAACTGCTCAATGCTTACCGTTCCAGCGGCGGCCTGGCCCGACTCGAAGAAGTGATGGAGCTGACGCGTGGCGCTTGCGGCCAAGCGGTCTCAAACATGGCGAAATGGATCATCGAGAGAGAGGTCATGAGCTTCGAATGGCATGCGGGCCTGTGGTTGCCGCTGTTTCAGTTCAAACGGGCCGATATGACACCCTGGCAAGCGACGCAGCAGGTGGTCCGGGTGCTGAACCCGGTTATGGGCCCGTGGGCGCTGGCAGCCTGGTTCGCCCGCCCGCATGCCCTGCTCCAAAACCGGTCGCCCGCCGACACGCTGCATACCAGCTTCCCGGCCGTGATGCGTGCGGCACGTGCCGAGCCGGCTTTCGCCATCGCTTGATGGACCGGTTCAGGGCGTCGGAAAACCATTGTTTCGCGCGAAACCCGCATCGGTTCGGGGCTTGTGTTCGAAAGCACACAGACAAGACGACCGGCTGCGCCTACGCTGCCCCTGTACCGCATTCGAGCCGTCAGGCCGTGGCGGTTCTTCCGGGGAGAACCCGGAATCAACCCGAACCTCCACTTCCAAAGGACACCCCATGAAAAAATCAATTCTCGCTCTCGCCTTTCTGTCCACGATGGTCCTCGCTGCCTGTGACCGGCCCTCGACGGTCGTGGTGCCCACCACACCGGTCGCCGTACCGGGCCCGGCGGGTGCGACCGGTGCCACCGGCGCCACCGGTGGATCTGGTGCCACCGGCGCGACCGGCAGCACGGGTTACACCGGCGCTACGGGCAATGCTGGCGCCACCGGCGCGACGGGCAGCACGGGTTATACCGGCGCCACGGGCGACACCGGTGCGACCGGCAAGGCCGGCGACGGCACGACGGTGATCGTCATGCCCGCAGCGTCGGGTGCGAAGTAAGCCCGCAGTGAGCAGCCCACCTAGGAGAAAGTCATGAGCCTCGGAACCATACTGTTGATCGTCCTGATCCTGATGCTGATCGGCGCCGTCCCCACCTGGTCGCACAGCCGCAACTGGGGCTACGGTCCCAGCGGCGGCTTGGGACTGGTCGTGGTCGTCGTCATCATCCTGCTGGTGATGGGAAGACTGTGACAACGCCACCCGCGGCGCAGCCGCGCCTGGGCTGAGCGCGCGGGCCCCGAACCCCGACGGACTGGCCGTGACGCGAATGCGCCGTTCAAGGCTTCCAGGCCCCTGGCTGGCCATGGTCCTGGGGGCCGTGCTGGTGCTGGGCGGGTGCGGCTGCGCCAGCCTGCCGTCCATCGTTCCCGACCTCGCCCGCCCCCGGGGCGAGCCGGTGCAGTTGGCGGGTGCCCGGGGCCCGCTGTCGATGGCGCAAAGCAAGGCCATCCTGCAACGGCTGGAAAGCGGCAGGCAGGAGACCGGGATTTTCGACCGGCACCTGGCCATCGAAGAGGCCATCGTCGGCAGTCCGCTGACAACCGGCAACCGGGTGGTCCTGCTGCAGGACGGACCCGCCACCTATCAGGCGATGATCAAGGCCATCCAGGCAGCGACGGATCACATCCACCTCGAGACCTACATCCTGGACGACGACGAGGTGGGCCAGCGGTTTGCGCAGGCCTTGATCGACAAGCAGAAGCAGGGCGTTTCGGTCCACCTGATCCGCGACGGCGTGGGAACGATCGGCACACCCGCGGCCTTCTTCGAGCGCCTGACGGCCAGCGGCATCAAGGTGCTCGAGTTCAACCCGCTCAACCCCCTGGTGTCGCGCAAGGAGTGGGAGCTCAACCAGCGTGATCACCGCAAGCTGCTGATCGTGGACGGCCGCACGGCGTTCCTGGGCGGTATCAACATCAGCAGTGTCTATTCAGGCGGCTCGTTCAGCCAGCGCTCGCGCACGCGGCCGGGCGGAGGTCCGGCGTGGCGCGACACCGACCTTGAGTTGCAGGGCCCCGTCGTGGCCGAGTTCCAGAAGCTCTTTCTGGCGACCTGGGCCAAGCAGAAGGGCGACGCCTTGCCGGCCCGGAACTATTTTCCGCCGCTCGAGCCCGTCGGCCGCGAGGTGGTCCGCGCCATCGGCAGCTCACCCGACGAGCCGTTCAGCCAGATCTACGCGACCCTGCTTTCAGCCATTGGCAGTGCCGAAACCAGCATCCACCTGACCAACGCCTATTTCGTGCCCGACCCGCAGTTGCTGGCGGCGCTTGAAGCGGCGGCTGCGCGCAAGGTCGCGGTGAGGCTCATCCTGCCCAGCCAGGCCGACTCGTGGCTGGTGTTTCATGCGGGCCGTGCGTACTACGACCGGTTGCTGCGCGCCGGTGTGAGGATCTTCGAGCGACGAGGCGTCATCCTGCATTCCAAGACCGCGCTGATCGACGGCGTCTGGGCCACGGTCGGCTCGACCAACCTGGACTGGCGGAGTTTTCTTCACAACGAGGAGCTGAACGCAGTCGTTCTGGGGCCGGGCTTTGGCGCGCAGCTGCAGAGCATGTTCGACAGGGACCTCGCCGAATCCGACGAGCTGACGCTGGATATCTGGGAGCAGCGCCCCCTGGAGTGGCGCGTCAGGGAGGGCTTTGCCCGGGTTTGGGAATACTGGCTGTAGTCGCTGCCATTCGCCAGCCGCCCGGGGGTGTCCCGGCGGCCGGGCCCCTGGCTCTAGCGGGCCTGCGCAGGCGCCAGCAGCACGGGGCTGGACGTCCTGGGCTCGATCAGGACCGAGGTCGCGCCAGCGGGCACCACCACGGTTTCGACCGAGGTCAGCACGCCACCGCCGGCCACGCTGCCGGACTGTGACCCGTAGCCCAGCACGCGGACCTGGC
The DNA here is from genome assembly GCA_011391155.1 of Burkholderiales bacterium. Lineage (GTDB taxonomy): Bacteria > Pseudomonadota > Gammaproteobacteria > Burkholderiales > Burkholderiaceae_C > JAABQG01. Next base: position 148 of record JAABRA010000178.1, on the reverse strand, counting down.
AGGCCGCCTTGTCCTCACCGCTCAGCGTCTCGCAGCGGGCGGCCGCGTTGCCCTTCAGGTTCTGCGATGGATTGGAGGCTGCCCCGGCCGACCTGTCAGCCCGCGCATTGCGCGCTTCACGCAGGCAGGTATCTAGGTCCTGTTGCGT
>JAABRA010000177.1 GCA_011391155.1 Burkholderiales bacterium | reverse complement strand
TGATTGAGCGGCCAGCACCGGGGCCGGGCGAATGTGCCCCGCGCGGGGCCAGATCCAGCTGCATGATGGCGACGCGCACCGCATCAAGAAACGGCGTGTGCGGCTCGGCGCCGATGCGCCGTGCGAGCGCCGCGCCATCCAGCGCGTGCGGCACGTCCCACAGGTAGCGCATCTCCAGCAGCGAAGCCATGGTCGGCATGAAAGGCGACAGGAGCCGCATCATCCCCCACGGCAGCGTGCCGGTGCGCAGCGCGCCGCCGGCCGGCAGCCAGCCCTGCTCCCAGGCGAGGTCCGTCAGCGCGGCCAGCCAGTCCCGGCCCGTGACTGTATGGCCGGCGAAATGCAGGACTTCAAAGCGGGCTCCCATCGGTGCCGGGGTGGTTTCCGCCACGCGGACGAAGGCCTGCGCCAGATCGGGCAGGTAGGCCCAGGCGTGCGGGGCGTCCAGCGCGCCGGGCCAGGTCACGCGGCCCTGCGGCAGCTTCTTCACGATCACCTGGTCCAGCCAGGTGCCGCTGCCAGCGCCAAAGAAATCCCCCGCGCGGATCACCACCGCCGGGATGCCGCGCGCCCGCGTCGCCTGCGCGAGCTGCTGCTCCAGGTCGACGCGGATGCGGCCTTTCTCCGCGCTCGGGCGCTGCGATGTATCGGGTGTCAATGTGGCTGGCATATCCACGCCGAAGTTGTAGACATTGCCCGGGAACAGCAGCACCGCCCCGAGCGCCGCCGCCGCGTCGATGGCCGCCTGCATCAGGATGGGCGCCTCGGCGCGCCAGGCGGCGGCCGTGTAGGCCGGGTTCATTGCGTGCACGACCGCCCGGGCGCCGGCTGCGGAACGCACGAGCGCCTCGGTATCACCGGCTTCGGCCTCCACCCATTGAATGCCCTCGGCAGGCGTCGGGACCTTGCCGCCGGCGCGCCGCTGCGCGAGCACACGCCAGCCGGCTGCTGCAAACGCCTGCGCCACGGCGCCTCCCAGACGACCGCGTGCGCCCAGAACCAGAACTGTGTTTTCCATGATGTTTCCTAAATGGTTGAGGACAGAGCAAAGTTCACTGCGTGTAACTCTTGGTCTGTCCCGCAAGTTTTTGCGAATGTTGAGGACAGGGCAACGTTCACTGCGTGCAACCCAGGATCTGTCGCGCAAGTCTTATGAGCCACGTTTGAGCCATGGTGCGATTGTGTGAATCCAGCAAACATTACGCAATTAGCCATTCATCCAAGGCAGAATTGCAAAAATGAATAGCTCCTTTGACTGGGGCCTGCTGCCCACCTTCCTCGCCGCGCTGGACCGCGGCAGCCTGCTGGGCGCGGCAAAACAGCTCGGCATCAGCCAGCCGACGGCCGGGCGGCACATCGCCGATCTGGAGGCACAGCTGGGCAAGGCGCTGTTCGAGCGCACCGGGCGCGGCCTCAAACCCACGGCGCTGGCGCTGGAACTGGCCGCACCGGCGCGCGCCATGCAGACCGGTGCGCTGGTTCTGGCCGACCGCCTGCTCGACACCCAGAGCCAGCAGGCCGGAACCGTGCGCCTGACCGCCAGCCAGCCGGTAGCCTGTTACCTGCTGCCCTCGGTCTTGATACGGCTGCGTCAGACCTTGCCGGCGATCCAGATCGAGCTGGAGGTGAGCAACACCGTCAGCAACCTGCTGCAGCGCGAGGCCGACATCGCCGTGCGCATGGTGCGGCCCGAGCAGGCCAGCCTGGTGGCCCGGCGCATCGCCGACGTCAGCCTGTCGGCCTGCGCCAGCACGGACTACCTGGCACGGCGCGGCACGCCGGCGCAGCCCGCCGACCTGCTGCAGCATGAGCTGATCGGCTACGACCAGCAGGACGACCTGCTGCGCGGCTTCGCCGCCATGGGCTTTCCTGTGACCCGCGAGCATTTCGCCCTGCGCACCGACGACCTGATCGCGTCGTGGCAGGCGGTGCGCGCGGGCCTGGGCGTGGGCTTCACGGCGGACTACGTGATCCGCACCGACCCCAGCGTGGTGCGAGTCCTGCCGATGTTGCCCCTGCCCAGCCTGCCGGTCTGGCTGACCGTGCACCGGGAGATCCGCAACAACGGACGCATCCGCGCGGTGTACGATTTCCTGGCCGATGCCGTGCCGCAAGCGCTGGCAGCCGTGGCTGCTTCGACAGCCACGACGGTCTCTACCCCTTCCCCAGCCCCCAGGGAGCCACACCATGACCAACCCAGCCTGGTTTGACGGATTCGAACTCCGCCATATCACCACCCGTGACGCGGAAACCTGCCTGCGCACCGGCGGCAACAGCAGCAAGCCGGCGCTGCTCCTGCTGCATGGCTTCCCCCAGACCCACGCGATGTGGCACCGCGTGGCGCAGCTTTTGCGCCACGACTTCTTCCTGGTCCTGCCCGACCTGCGCGGCTACGGCGATTCGTCGCATGCACCGGGCCTGCCCGACCACAGCAACTACAGCAAGCGCGCCTTGGCGCAGGACCTGGTTGAGGTGATGGACGCGCTGGGCATCGCCGAATTCGCCCTGTGCGGCCACGACCGGGGCGGCCGCGTGGCGCACCGGCTAGCGCTGGACCACCCTACACGCGTGAACAGGCTGTGCGTGATCGACATCGCGCCCACGCTGGACATGTACGCCCGCACTGATTTCGACTTCGCACGTGCCTACTACCACTGGTTCCACCTGATCCAGCCGGCGCCGCTGCCCGAGCTGATGATCGGCGGCAACGCCCTGGCCTATTTGCACGCCAAGCTGGGCGGCTGGGGCAGCGCAGGGCTGGGCCACATCGAACCCGAGGCGCTGGCCGAGTACGAGCGCTGCTTCTGCCGCGCCGAATCGATCCACTCCGCCTGCGAGGACTACCGCGCCAGCACCGGCATCGACCTGGACCACGACCGCGACAGCCGCGCGCGCGGCGAAAAGATCACCTGCGACACCCTGGTGCTGTGGGGTGAGCACGGCGTGGTGCAGCGCCTTTTCGAGCCGCTGTCGCTTTGGCAGGCCCAGTGCGCCGGCGCGGTCACCGGCTGGGCCA
>JAABRA010000186.1 GCA_011391155.1 Burkholderiales bacterium | reverse complement strand
TTTGGGTGCGATGGCGCGCAACCTGGCCGCCCGCGCCGCCGAATGGAACCTGCTGACCACCGCCATCATGCTGCGTGCCTCCAAGGACCGCGAGGTGGTGGGTGCCGCCAGCGTCGATTACCTGATGTACTCCGGCTTCGTGATGATGGGCTACTACTGGGCCGTGCAGGCGGCCAAGGCCGAAGCGTTGCTGGCCAGCGGCGTGGGCAAGGAGTCGCAGGATTTTTACCGCTCCAAGATCCAGACCGCCGAGTTCTACTTCGAGCGTCTCATGCCCCGCGCCAATGCCCACCGCACGGGCGCTTTGGCGCCCACCCGGTCGGTCATGCAGCTCGACAACGAGCACTTCAGCTTCGCGTAAGGCCGGCGCGGTTCTGGCCGATGGGGCAGCGTGCGATAAGCTGTTCCCATGACCGACCTCCAACCCCTTGAAACCCTGTTTTTCGACTCCGCCGACGGCATCCAGCTGCATGCCAAGGCCTGTGGCCCTGCGGGCGCACCGGTGCTCCTGTTCGTGCACGGCTTTCCCGAATTCTGGTACACGTGGCGCCGACAACTTGCGGAGTTTTCAAGGGATTTCCGCTGCGTCGCGATCGACCTGCGCGGCTTCAACCGGTCTTCGCAGCCGGTCGACGTCGCGGCCTACAAGCCCGACCTGCTGGTGGGCGACCTGCGCGCCGTGATCGGGGCGCTGGGCGCACCCGTGAAGGCGGTGATTGCCCATGACTGGGGCGGTGCCGTGGCGTGGAGCCTGGCGGCGCAGTATCCCGAACTGATGGACATGTTCGTGGTGCTCAATGCGCCGCACACGATTCTCTTCGCCAAAGCCCTGGCCACGGACCCCGATCAGCAGGCAGCGGGCGCCTACATGAACGATTTGCGCCGTCCGGGTTTCGAGAGCGAACTGGCAAAAGACGACTACCGGTTCCTGCGCCAGTTGCTGGGGCCGCTGGATGCGCAAGAAGCCCAGGCCTATCGGGCCTGCTGGGCGCATGGCTTAACGGGCGGATGCAATTACTACCGGGCCTCGCCCCTGCACCCCGACACGCCGGACGCTCCCGGCAGGATCGCGGCCATTGCTGCGCTGTTGAACCCGGAAGATTTCCACGTGACGGTGCCCACGCAGGTCATCTGGGGTACGGGCGACGTGGCGCTCAGGCCCGTCCTTCTGGAGGGCCTTGGCCAGCATGTCAGCGACCTGCGCATCCACCGCATCGAGGGCGCCGGGCACTGGGTGACGCGCCAAAACGCCGATGAAGTCAACCGGGTGATCCGGCAGTTTCTGGCGCCGGCCCTGGCCCGCGGCGACTGAATCCCTTTTTTTGCCCGTCGGGGGGGCGGCCGGACCGTGCCCTTCAGCGCTTCACCGGCTTCAGCGACCCACAGTCCGCCGACAGCCACTTGCCGGTCTGGTCCATGGTCATGCGCTCGGGCTTGCCCTCAACCGAGGTGTTCACCACCGACTTGCTGCTGTAGTGGGCGGGGCTGTGGAAGGTGACTTCCCCTTCGCCGCTGGCGGGTGGCTGGCCGGCGCAGCTGAACTTGAACTTCATCATGCTGGCGCTGCGCTGGGTGATCTCCTGCTTGCACTGGTCGTCCTTTTGCGGGATGTCCAGGCGCGCGGCCTGCTCGGGGCTGATGCAGACCTTGACGGTGTTGGCCCTGGCGCCCATGCCCACGCCGCTCTGGGCCATCATCTGCTCCATCTGCTTGCGCTGGTCGGGCGGCATCGCGGCCATCTGCTTCTGCATGTCGGCCATGGCCTTCTCAATCTGGCCACTACCAGACTTCATCGTGAAGCTGTGCTCCCACAGGCCGGGTTTCATGCTTTGCGCGCTGGCACCGAAGGCGGCCAGGGTCAGGGGAATGGTGGCCAGGGCCCTCTGAAATTTCATAATGTTTTCTCCAAAAAAGCCTCATTTTGCGCTGCCGGATGCGGCCGTCCGCAGTGGCGCCATCGCCGCCTGACCGGGGTCACAGGGCCAGCCGTGTAGTGTTCTTGACCTCCTCCATCACCGCGTAGGTGCGGGTTTCGCGCACGCCCGGCAGTTGCCACAGCACGGTGCCGGCGAAGTCGCGGTAGGCGGCCATGTCGGCCATGCGGGTCTTGAGCAGGTAATCAAAGCCGCCGGCCACCATGTGGCATTCCATGATCGCGTCCTGCACCTGCACGGCGGCTTTGAACTGCTCGAACACATTGGGTGTGGTGCGGTCGAGCAGCACCTCGACGAACACCATCATGCCGCGCCCGAGCTTGAGCGGGTTCAGGCGCGCCTCGTAGCCCAGGATGTAGCCGTCGCGCACCAGGCGCTGCACGCGCGCCAGCACGGCGGTGGGCGACAGCGTGACGGCTTCGGCCAGCTTGAGGTTGGAGATGCGGCCGTCGGCCTGCAAGGCGCTCAGGATGCGCAGGTCGATGCGGTCGATGTCGATGGGGGCTTCCGTCATGGATAGTGAATTATTCTGAAATTTACTGAAATGTAGCGAGAAATTCATTCTAATTCACGACAAACTGGTGACATTCACCTTTTCCCTGGAACTTGCCATGACCGTCGCCACCACCGCCGTCCCTGTCCCCGCCATCGCCCCGGCCTTTGTGCCGGCACCCGACACCGACCGCCTGCCCTTCCCCTATCGCCCCGAGGCTGAAACCGTTTCGCAAGCGCTTGCCAGCCTGCGCGGCAGGCTGGACTGGGCGACCGCCGCCCGGGTCGCCGCCCCCTGGGTGCAGGCCGTGCGCGACAACCCGCCGCCGTTCTGGGCCATGGAGAGCCTGTTGAAGGAGTACCCGATTTCCAGCGCCGAGGGCTTGGCCCTGATGCGCCTGGCCGAGGCCCTGCTGCGGGTGCCCGACGCTGAAACCGCCATCGCGCTGACCGCCGACCAGCTCGGCCGGGCCGACTTCGACGGTGCGGCCGACGCCAGTGCCATGGCAACGTCGCCGTCGGCGATGGCCCGGCTGTCGTCCGCCGCGATATCCCTGTCGAAGAGGTTCCTGCCGCCTTCGGCCGGGCCGGGGCAAGCCAGCGATCCGCCCGGCCTGATGGCCCGAATGGGGGCCAAAACCGTGGTCGCCGCCACCCTGCGCGCGGTGCAGTTGCTGGGCCGCCAGTTCGTGCTCGGCCAGACCATTGAGGAAGGCATGGCCGAGGCGGATGTGGCGCGACGCAAGCAGCCGAACCTCAGTTACAGCTACGACATGCTCGGCGAGGGCGCGCGCACCGAGGCGGATGCGTTGTTGTACCTGGCCAGCTACCAGAATGCCATTAAAAAGATAGCTCAAAAAGTCCATCCGACGCTGGGAACTGCCCAAAATGACGGCATTTCCATCAAATTGAGCGCCCTGCACCCGCGCTACGAGGCGGCGCAGCATGCGCGGGTGATGCGTGAACTGGTGCCCCGCGTCTGGAGCCTGTGCGAGCTGGCGGCCCAGGCCAATATCAGCCTGACCATCGATGCGGAAGAGGTGGACCGGCTGGAGCTGTCGCTCGACGTGTTCGAAGCCCTGGCCGCCCGGGTGGCGCTGCATTATCCGCACTGGAGCGGCTTTGGCCTGGCGATGCAGTCCTACCAGACGCGGGCGCTGGCGCTGGTCGAGCATGTGATTGCGCTGGCGCGAAAGTACCGGCTCCGGTTCATGTGCCGCTTGGTCAAGGGTGCCTACTGGGACGCCGAGATCAAACGTGCCCAGGAGCTGGGCCTGCCGCACTACCCGGTGTTCACCCACAAGCACCACACCGACGTGAGCTACCTGGCCTGCGCCCGCGCGCTGCTGGCCGCGCCCGACGCGATTTACCCGCAGTTCGCGACGCACAACTCGGGCACGATCGCGGCGATCCTGCAGATGGCGGCCCAGCCTGTGGATGTCGACGTGTCGCCGGGTGGGGGAGGCAGTCCGCTCGGCTCCGTGTCCCCCGCCCGCTTCGCGGGCTCCTCCTTGACCTGCGCCGAACGGACTGCCTCCCCCACTTCGGGGCCTCGTTTCGAACTGCAGCGCCTGCACGGCATGAGCGAAGGCACCTACCGCGAGGTGCTGAAGAACCCGCAGGTCAACTGCCGCGTCTACGCCCCGGTGGGCGCGCACCGCGACCTGCTGGCCTACCTGGTGCGCCGCCTGCTGGAGAACGGCGCCAATTCGTCCTTCGTGCACCAGCTCGCCGACGAGTCGGTCGGCATGGACCAGCTGCTGATCTCGCCCTTGCAGCTGTCGCTGCAGTCTGCGTCCGCGCCGGCACTGAGCCCGTCGCTGCCCCTGCCGCCGGACCTGTTCGGCCCGGCCCGCAAGAACAGCGCCGGGCTCGATCTGACCGTCGCCTCGATGCACGCGCCCCTGCTGGAGGCCTTGCAGGCCGTCCAGCTGCCGGTGCTGCCGGAATTTGACGTCAAACTGGCCTCATCCCAGCGTCAAATGGCCCAAGATTGCTATCAACAATGGAGCGAAAAGCCCGTGAGCGAGCGCGCCGCCGCGCTGCGCCGCGGGGCCGATGCGCTGGAGCAGCAACTGCCGCGCTTCTGCGCGCTGCTCGTGAAGGAAGCGTTCAAGACCTGGGGCGATGCGGTGGCCGAGGTGCGCGAGGCGGTGGACTTCCTGCGCTACTACGCCTCAGATGCCGAGCGCATCATGGCGCCGATCACGTTGCCCGGCCCCACCGGCGAGCGCAACGAACTGCGCCTGACGGCGCGCGGCGTCTGGGTCTGCATCAGCCCGTGGAATTTCCCGCTCGCCATCTTCATGGGGCAGATTGCGGCCGCGCTGGCCACCGGCAACACCGTGCTGGCCAAGCCGGCCGAGCAGACGCCCGGCGTGGCCTGGGAAGCCGTCAAGCTGCTGCACGAAGCGGGTGTACCGGCGGACGCCGTGCAGCTCATGCACGGCACCGGCGAAACCGTAGGCGCGGCGCTGGTGGCGTTGCCGGGCATCGCGGGCGTGGTGTTCACCGGCTCCACGCAGGTGGCCCGGCTCATCAACCGCGCGCTGGCCGCCAAGGACGGCCCCATCGTGCCGTTGATCGCCGAGACCGGCGGCATCAACGCCATGGTGGTGGACAGCACCGCGCTGCCCGAGCAGGTGGCCGACGCCGTGGTGCAGAGCGCTTTCCGCTCGGCTGGCCAGCGCTGCTCGGCGCTGCGCCTGCTGTGCCTGCACGAAGGCATTGCCGACCGGGTGATCGAGATGATCCAGGGCGCGGCACAGGAACTGGTGGTGGGCGACACCGCCGACCTGGCGACCGACGTTGGCCCGGTGATCGACCGCGAGGCCTTCGACGGCATCCAGCAGCACCTCCAACGCCTCGATTCAGAGTCAAAACGGCTCCTTCCCAGCGTAAAACGGTCATCAGGCGCTATGAATGTGATACTTCCTTGCGCCTTTGAAGTCCCGTCGATCGCCAGCGTTCAGCACGAAATCTTCGGTCCGGTGCTGCACATCGTGCGCTGGCGCGGTGATCCGTTGGCCGTCATCGGGCAAATCAACGCGCTGGGAGGTTCGGCTGCGCCAGGCGGTGCAACGCCTGGCTATGGGTTGACGCTCGGCATCCAGACCCGCATCGACAGCCGCGCCCAGGCGATGGCGCGCGCGGCGCAGGTGGGCAACGTCTACATCAACCGCAACATGATCGGCGCCGTGGTCGGCGTGCAGCCCTTTGGCGGCGAGGGCCTCAGCGGCACGGGGCCCAAGGCGGGCGGGCCGCACTATCTCTACCGCTTCTGCGCCGAGCAGACCGTCACCGTCAACACCACGGCGGCGGGGGGGAATCTGCAGTTGCTGGCCTGAAGCCCCCGGCGCCTGGCGTCGCTCCGGGTCGTTTCAGTGGTGGTGCCCGTGCGCGCCGTGGGCGTGCCGGTGGGTGATTTCCTCAGGGCTGGCCGCGCGCACGTCGGTCACTTTCAGGCTGAAGCGTAGTTCCTTGCCGGCCCAGGGGTGGTTGCCGTCCAGGAACACCGTGTCGCCCTTGATCTTCACCACCGTGAAGGGGTGCTCGCGGCCGTCGGCATCCCGGCCCATCAGTTCGCCACCCACCTTCACGCCCGGCGGGAAATCCTTGCGGGCGATGGTCTGCAGCAGGCCTTCGTCTCGCAGGCCGAAGGCGTCGGCCGGCTGCAACTGCACGGTGGTCTGGTAGCCGGTCTCCTGGCCGTCCAGCGCTGCCTCGATCCTGGGCAGCGTATTGCCATAGCCGCCATGCAGGTAAGCCATCGGCTCCTTGACTTCTTCGATGAGCTTGCCCTGGGCGTCAGAGACTTTGTAGCGCAGGGTGACGACGGTGTCTTGTCCGATTTTCATGGGCGTGCTTCGCGGCTGGGGTTGATGGAATCGGACGTGATTTTCGCTCAACCCGGGCCCGCTGCCATGGCCCCGTCGGGCACGCGCGCACGAAGACGCGGACGTTCACCGGCAGTTGATGGGCAGCAAGCTGCCCTCGGCCCCGCCGGCACGCCGCTCGGTGCCGTCGCCGCACTGGTAGGTCACGGAAAGTCTCTTGCTGGGCTGATTCGGCGCCGGATCGCCACACAGGCCGTTGTCCGCCTTGACATCGACATGCCTGCGGCCCATGGCGATGGCCTGCACGGCCTCGCGTGCATCGCACCGACCACTGCGGTTGCCATAGGAGGCATCCACAATCGTAATGCGCCCGGTCATGGGTGCGTTCTGCGCCGCGGGGCGTGTCGCTTCGACGCCGTCCCGGTAGCCCTGGTCGTAGCCTCGGCGGTATTGCGTGCTTTGTGAAAAAGCAGAGCCCGCCGTCATGGCCAGGGCGGCAAAACCCAGTACGGACAGCATGCTCTTCAGGGGTAATCCAGCGGTCATCACAATTCTCCTCGGGTAGATGGGAACTGCAATCTAGCGGTCAGGGGCCGGGCGGTCTGTGCGGTGGCGCGCCATGCGGGCAGGGTTCCGGGCGCGGCCGCCTTTGCCATTGATGCGCCATGAGCAAGGGGCCCGAAGGCCCCTTGTCATTTCAATCCCCGCGGGGCTGATCTGCTCAGGACGCCGGGCACGGCACCGAATTGGCCAGAATCGCCGGGCGCAGGGCCTTGGTGGTTCCGCTGTCGTCGGGGCCGAGCGTGTTCTTCGTGTACGTGCAGCCGTAGCTGGTCGCCGCCACGGTGGCGGGTGTCACCACGTCATCGCCGGTCGGCTTCACGCCATCCCGTTCCCACTTGATCATGGCGTCGAAAGCGTCGACCTGCTCGGCGGTGGTGAAGTCGCAATGGCTGGCGCCGCGAATGGCGCGCTGGACCAGCCAGCCGCCATTGCCCTTGGCCGTCACGCGCTTCTGGTAGACCTGTTGCATGCTGAACGGCACGAACAAGTCACCCAGCGTGTGGATGGACACCACCGGAATCTTGAATTCACCGTTGGCCTTGGGAATCCAGCGCAAGCCGTCGCGGCGCAGGCGGTTGGCATCGGGCAGGGCGGTGAGCTTCTGCACCGAGGCGTTCAGTGCCGTGGTGGCGGCCGCATCGCCGTCGATCGTGTAGGTGTAGGCGTTGGTGTCGAGCGAGAACTTGTTGAGGATGCCGGTGATCGTGCCGTCGGAGCCAAAGGTGCCCCACGCCGACGGGAAGCTGCCGCCAAACGCAATGCCCAGGTCGAACATCGGGCGCTGGCCCCCGGTGATGTTCTTGAGCACCGACAGGTACTGGACACCCTTGGCGGTGGGTGCCGAGGGGAAGGTCGTGAACAGCGTGGTGGTCACCAGGGCCTGGATCTCGGACCACTTGTCGGTCGGGTAGCTCGGCACCCCGGCCACCGCCTGCGCCGTCACCTGCATGGCGGCGAACTGGTTGAACAGCTCGGCGTCACCCATCACGCCGCACATCGGCACGGCGCCATGGTATTTCATCTTGTTGTTGGCGGTGGCGTAGGCCTCGTCCTCGATCGCCGCGGCCGTGACGTGTCCGCCCATCGAGTGGCCGGTGATGTAGGTCCGGGTCGGTGCGGCGAGGGGGCGTGCGTTACTCGCTGCGATTTTTGTGAATTCGAGCGCCAGCGCATTGGTGTCTTCCACGCCGACCCGCACGTCATAGTAGTTCTTGCTGTAGCTGGACGCGGCCCAGGCGTAGCCGCTCTGGATCAGGTGGCGCCGGATGGAGGGCGCCTGGACGCCCACTTTGTCACCGGTGCCGGCGTAACCGTGCGCGTACATCACCAGCTTGCCGTTCCAGTTGGCCGGCACTTCGACCTGGTAGGACGCGCCACCCAGCACCCCGGCCCAGCGGCTGGTGGTGGTCATGTCCGTGACGTCGCCCGCTGCGGCCGCCATGGCGGCAAACGTCGTGGCGGTGGGATTGGCAGGCGTGAAGACCCGGCTGTCCTGCGCACGGGTTTCTTCGGGGACGACCGGAGCAACCACCGGATCGTCATTGCTGCCGCAGGCGGCCAGAAACGCGGCGCCGGCCAGGGCGCCCAGTCGAAGGGATGAATGAATTCGCATTGGGTGTGTCTCCGTTACAAATGTTTGAGTTTTGATTGAGCGATATCAATCCAGCGCCAGCTTAAGGCGAGTGAGCCAGTTCGCATGAGAGGGGTTTTCCCGCGCATCGGTCTCACAGGCGACACAGGAGCCGGCGTGCCTGCCTGCCTGCGCGCTCAGCGGTTTTCCAGCCGGTTGTAGTCGAACAGGCCGGCCTCCAGGGGCGCCCACAACGCATCGGCCTCGACCAGTGCGTCGCCCGCGGCGGGAAGGCCGGATTGGAGCGGCGGAATCGCCACCGTGACGGTAACTGGGCGTCCACAAACAAGCGCGTCGGTGGCGCCGCCAGAATACGTGTGCTGTCGTGAGAGCGGAAATCAACATGCCTGAGGGGTCGCATTGGCGATTCCAGGCGCTTTGCCGGTGACTCAACGGCTCAAATTGGCGACGCTGGGCGCGTTGATTTTTCCCGCCAGCAGGCTGCGCCCAGCAGCACGACCCGCATTTGCTGCACGAAGTTCTCGGTCATTTCCGCTTCAAGCAAGGGCTGATCCGGCGGCAGGTCGAGGATCTCCGGAGCGACCGCAAGCATGGTGTTCACGATCAGCCCGCAGATCATCTGCAGGGAGGCCGTGGACAGGTCCCTGTAGAGGCCCAGCAGGCGGAAGTCCTGCGCCATTTCATGCGTGAAATGCGCCACGTCATTGCGGATCGCCATGCGCAGAATCCGGCTGCCGCCGGAACGTTCACTGGAAATGAAGAGGAACAGCAGGCGGTTCTGTTTCACGTACTGGTGATACACCTGCACCGAACGGCGCACCATTTCGCCCTGGGTTACCCCGGCCTGGCGGGCCTCGCGCAACAGGCGCCGCAGGGTGATGCCCACTTCCTCGACCAGTGCCAGGCCCAGTTCGTCGGTGTTTCGAAAGTGTCGGTAGAACGCGTTGGGCACCATGCCTGCCTCGCGCGCAATTTCGCGGATACCCAGGCTGGTGAAGCTCCGGCCCTCCCCCATCAACGCCAAGGCAGCCTGCAACAGGCTGGAACGGGTCAGGTCCTTGCGTTCGCTGCGGGTCAGCGCGTCGGCGCGTCGGACGGAGGGTGTGGAAAGTGTCATGCAGACATCATAAGGTGTACATGCGTGTCCGATAAAGCTGTTCCAGTAGCTGAACAAAAACAATGACTTAATACACGTCGCTTGGCTGTTCTCTCTAATATCAGAAATGGGCGTTTACTTTCAGTGTACGAACGTACACAATAAGTGCATTCATCCTTCCCCACGCATCAGGAGGACCCCATGACGGTCGCAGATCACACCACCCGCCAACGCAACTGGGCCGAAACACTATCCGCGCCCCTGCGCACCGCTTTCCAGCATCCCTGGGTGGAGGGCATCGTGCGCCTTGGCGCCGTCGAAGACACCCTGCGCGCCTTGCATCCCATGCTGTCGATCACCGAGGCCCGGGCCAGGGTGGTGCGCATCGTGGACGAGACTGCGGACACCAAGACCTTCGTACTGCGGCCCAACGCCCTGTGGCAGGGCCGGCGAACCGCGCGGGCCGGCCAGTTTGTGAGGCTACGGCTGGAAATCGACGGACGCCGGGTCGAGCGCATTTACAGTCTGTCGTCGCGCCCCGGCGCGCGGCTGATCGCGATCACGGTCAAGCGTCAGGCCGGTGGGCTGGCATCACCGTTTCTGCATGAACAGGTCAAAGTCGGCGATGTGCTGTGCCTCAGCCAGCCCGACGGCGACTTTGTCCTGTCCGATCCCCTGCCCGGAAAAATCCTGTTGCTCAGCGCAGGCAGCGGCATCACCCCGGTGATGGCCATGCTGCGCGACCTGCAAGCCCGCAAGTACCACGGCGACGTGGTGTTCCTGCACGTTTGCCGCAACGCGGATGCGTTGATCTTCTCGAAGACGTTGCGAACGATCGAAGAAGATTTCCCCGAGCTCTCGCTGCTGGTCCACTTCGACGACATGGCCGGCCGGTTCTCGGCGGAGAGCCTGCTATACGCCGTGCCCGATCTGGCCGAACGCAGCACCTGGATGTGCGGCCCCGGCGGCTTCATGGACCTGGTGCACCGTCACTGGCACACCCGTGCGATCAGCGCGCCGTTGCACAGCGAGCGCTTCGTGGCCATTGCGATGCTGCCTGCGACCGCGCCCGGCACACCGGTCACCGTGATGCTGGTCACCAGCGGACAGCACTTTGTGACCCAGGGCGTTGATCCGCTGCTGGTGCAGGCCGAGAAAGCGGGCTTGACGCCCAAACACGGCTGCCGCATGGGCATCTGCCGCTCCTGCCAGTGCACCAAGAAGAGCGGCACGGTGGAGAACCTGCAGACCGGCGAGATCTCCGACACGCCCAATGAGGCGATCCGGCTGTGCATCTCGGTCGCGCGCTCGGACCTGTCGCTCGACCTCTGAGCCCTGCCGAAGGTCATTCCACCTGAACCCACGTGAGAACTTGCGGGACAGCCCAAGGGTTACACGCAGTGAACTTTGCTCTGTCCCCAACCCTATAGAAACACCATGAGTTTTGCCCAGCCCACCCATCTGACGCGCGAACAGATCGACGCCTTCGAGCGCGAAGTCGACGCCATCCGCGCCAGCGTGATGAACCATCTTGGACAGCCCGATGCCGACCACATCCGCCGGATGATCCGGATCTGCCGCACCAGCGAGATCGGCGGACGGGCGTTGCTGCATTTCGGCATCGGCCCGCTCAGCTGGATGGCCGGTGTCATGGCACTGGCCAACGCCAAGATCCTGGACAACATGGAAATTGGTCACAACGTCATGCATGGCCAGTACGACTGGACCGGCGATCCGGCGCTGAACTCGCGGAAGTTCGAATGGGACATCGCCTGTGATGGTGAACAATGGCGGCATTCACATAATGTCACCCACCACACCTACACCAACATCCTCGGCAAGGACCGGGATCTCGGCTACTCGCTGTTGCGCATGACCGACGCGCAAAGGTGGAAGCCACGCCACGGGTTTCAACCGCTCGCCAATCTGATGCTGGCCATGGGGTTTCAGTACGGCGTGGGGTCGCATGACCTGGAAATCGGCAAGTACACCCACGGCGCCATGCCCAAGGCCGAATTCCGGGCGCGACTGAACCGCTTTCTCAGCAAGACCGGCAAGCAGTGGTTCAAGGACTACCTGCTGTTTCCCGCGCTGGCCGTGTGGAGCGCGCCGCGCGTGCTGGCGGGCAATTTCGCGGCCAACCTGATCCGCAATCTGTGGACCTACGTCATCATCTTCTGCGGGCACTTCACCGAGGGCGTGGCCATCTACCGCGAGGAAGACACGCGCAACGAGACGCGCGGCGACTGGTACCTGCGGCAATTGTCGGGCTCCAGCAACCTCAGTGGCGGGCGTTGCTTCCACATCATGAGCGGCCACCTGAGCCACCAGATCGAGCACCATCTGTTCCCCGACATGCCCGCGCACCGCTACCCCGAGGTGGCGCCGAAGATCCAGGCGCTGTGCGAAAAGTACGGCCTGTTCTACAACACCGGCAGCCTGTTCAAGCAGTACCTGACCGTCATGCAACGCATCCTGACGCACACCCTGCCGCCGCGCCGTGTCGTGTCGGCGCCCGTGTAAAGCTTTAGGCCGTTCCATCGCCAATCCGCATCCTTCCCCCCGATCCCAACCCCAATGAACGGAGACACCATGGCCACGAAAGTCGCGAGCACCGCAAAATCCGCAACCCAGAAAACCGCCGCCAAAGCCCCGGCGAAGTCAGCCGCCAGGCCAGCCGTCAAGCCGGCGTCAAAGGCTGCCGTGAAAAAGCCATTGGCAAAAAAGCCCGCTGCGGCGCCGGCCAAGCCACCCGTCGCGCTCAAGGCACCTGCCGCAAAGGTCGCAGCACACCAGGCTTCGGCTGAGCCATCCATGCGCTTCTACCATTCAAAGGCCCTGCGGGAGAAGACCCACGCCGTGCTGAACGCGCTGGAGGCGGCGCCCGGGCATCCGCGGCACGGCGATGCTCTGGCCGACCTGGTGACCGATCTGATCGAGGCTGGCATGGACTACTACTTCATGCGCGCGCTCAAACAGGCGCAGGTGGGCTTTGTCACCGAGCAATCCGCGCGCATGGGCATGTCAGGCGCCGTCAAGCTCATCGCCTCAGTCAACCGGAAGTTCATCGTTCGCATGAACGAGGATCAACTGCTGGTGGTTGCCCAGCATATTCGTGCGCTGACCTGAAAGCGGGCGCGGATCAGGTCAGCGTCATCAACTGCGAATCAGGTCCGGATCGCCGCCTGCGCGGCTGCCAGCCGTGCGATCGGCACGCGAAACGGCGAGCAGCTGACGTAATCCAGCCCGGCGCGGTGGAAGAACTCGACCGAGACCGGGTCGCCACCGTGTTCGCCGCACACGCCGGTCTCGATGCCCGGACGCGCCTGCTGGCCCTTGCGCACCGCCATCTCCACCAGGGCGCCAACACCCTTCTGGTCGATGGAGCGGAAAGGGTCGTGCTCGTAGATCCCCTTGCGCAGATAGTCTGGCAGGAATTTGCCGGCGTCGTCGCGCGAGAAACCCAGCGTCATCTGGGTCAGGTCGTTGGTGCCGAAGGAAAAGAACCCGGCCTGGCGGGCAATGCTGTCGGCGATGACGGCGGCACGCGGCGTCTCGATCATGGTGCCCAGCAGATACTCCATTTCCTCACCGCGCTCGGCAAATACGGTGGCCGCCGTCTTGCGGATGACGCCCGCCTGGGCGTCGAACTCGCGCACGGTGCCGACCAGCGGCACCATGATCTCGGCCTTGACGACAAAACCCCGGGCCTTCATGTTGAGCGCCGCCTCGATCACGGCGCGGGCCTGCATTTCGGTGATCTCAGGGTAGCTGATACCCAGGCGGCAGCCGCGGTGGCCCATCATCGGGTTGAACTCATGCAGTTCCTCGACCCGCATCTTGATCTTGCCCAGGGGCACGCCCATCTCGTTGGCCATGACCCGTTGACCGGCTTCGTCGTGTGGAATGAATTCGTGCAGCGGCGGGTCGAGCAGGCGGATGGTGACCGGCAAGCCGTTCATTTCCCGGAACATGCCCTCGAAGTCGGCACGCTGCATGGGCAGCAGCTTGGCCAGGGCCTTGCGCCGCCCGGCCTCATCGTTGGCCAGAATCATTTCCCGCACAGCGACGATGCGGTCGCCGGCAAAGAACATGTGCTCGGTGCGGCACAGGCCGATGCCCGTGGCGCCGAAGTTGCGCGCCACCTTGGCGTCATCCGGCGTGTCGGCGTTGGCGCGCACCTCCATGCGCCGGTACTTGTCGGTCAATGCCATCAGGGCCCCGAAGTCACCGCTCAGGCCGGCCTCCATGGTGGCGATCCGGCCCTCGAACACCTCGCCGGTCGAGCCATCCAGCGACAGCCAGTCGCCCTCGGCGTACAGCGTATCGCCGATGGTCAGGGTGCGTGCCTTGTAATCCACATGCACGGCCCCCGCGCCGGAGATGCAGCACTTGCCCATGCCGCGGGCCACGACGGCGGCGTGCGAGGTCATGCCGCCGCGCGCCGTCAGGATGCCATTGGCCACGCTCATGCCGCGCAGGTCTTCGGGAGACGTCTCCAGACGCACCAGGATCACCGACTTGCCTTGCTGGACCCATTCCTCGGCTTCATCGGCAAAGAACACGATCTGCCCGGCAGCCGCGCCCGGCGAGGCCGGAAGGCCTCGCGCAATGACCCTGGCCGCCTTGACGGCATGGGTGTCAAACACCGGGTGCAGCAACTCATTCAGGCGCTCGGGCGCCACGCGCAGCAGGGCGGTCTTCTCGTCGATCATGCCCTGCTGCAGCATCTCCATAGCGATGCGCACCATCGCCGCGCCGGTGCGCTTGCCGTTGCGGGTCTGCAGCATCCAGAGCTTGCCTTCCTGGATGGTGAACTCCATGTCCTGCATGTCCTGGAAGTGGTTTTCCAGCCGGGTTTCAGCGGCCAGGAGCTGCTGGTAAATCCCCGGCATCAGCTCTTCGAGCGAAGGGTAAGTGGTGCGCCGCTCTTCCTCGCTGACCAGGGCCAGTTGCGCCCAGCGCTGCGAGCCTAGCCGCGAGATCTGCTGCGGCGTGCGAACCCCGGCCACTACGTCCTCGCCCTGGGCGTTGATGAGGAATTCGCCATTGAACAGGTCTTCGCCCGTGCCCGCGTCGCGCGAGAAGGCCACTCCGGTGGCGCTGCTGTCGCCGAGGTTGCCAAACACCATGGCCTGCACGTTGACGGCGGTGCCCCAGGATTGCGGAATGTCGTTGAGTTCGCGATACACCTGGGCGCGGTCGTTGTTCCAGCTCTCGAACACGGCAAAAACCGCTCCCCACAACTGCTCCCACGGGTCGGTCGGGAAATCCCGGCCGATGCGCGCGCGAATCAGCGACTTGAAGCGCTGCACCAGCTCCTTCAGCTCGTCGGTGCCCAGGTCGGTGTCGAGCTTGACTCCGCGCTGGGCCTTGACCATGTCGATGATGACTTCAAAAGGGTCGTGGTCCTCCTTCGACACCGGCTTGAGGCCCATGACCACGTCGCCGTACATCTGGATGAAGCGGCGGTAGGAGTCCCAGGCAAAGCGCTCGTTGCTGGCCTTGCTGGCCAGGCCGATGACGGCCTCGTCGTTGAGCCCCAGGTTGAGGATGGTGTCCATCATGCCCGGCATCGAAGCCCGGGCGCCCGAACGCACCGACAGCAGCAGGGGGTCGGCCGGGTCACCAAAGCGCTTGCCCATCTCGGCCTCGACGCGGGCCACGCCCTGGAGCACCTCCTCCCGGATCAGATCGAAGACGTGGGATTTCCCCTTTTCGGTAAATTCCGTGCAGGCTTCCGTGCTGATCGTGAATCCTGGCGGCACGGTAATGCCGAGCCGGCACATTTCGGCCAGATTCGCCCCTTTTCCCCCGAGCAGGTTCTTCATGGCGGCTTCCCCTTCGGTCAAGGTGGCGCCAAAGGCGTAAACGTATTTTCTGGAACCAGACATGCAACCCCCTGTGAGTGATGGAAGACGGATCCATCTTACCGTCCACAACGGCCCCTAGAATCGGCCAACAGCACCCGTGTCCGGGGGCGCCCCGCATTGACCCGACATGATCCTGTACCGGTTTGCCTTTCGGCTGCTGCTGGCGGCAGGAATCTTGTGCCTTGCCGCCGTGATTGCGGTGAACGCGCGGGCCACCGCGCCCGCGGCGTCGGACGCGATGCTTCTGGGCGCGGTACGGGTCTGGACGCCGCCCCCGGGCGCCGACGATCTGGCGTCCGCCCAGGCCATGCTTCAGCAGGCCGTGCCGCAGACCTCACCGGGTGCCCGGCCTGAATTTCGCGCGGCACCCCGCCAGCCGGTCTGGTTTGCGCTGGATCTGCCGGCCAACCCCCAGGGCCCGCCCCTCGTGCTGGAGCTGACCCACCCGTCCATCCGCGTGGCCGATCTTTACCTGCCGCAGGCCGGAGGCGATCCCATCACCCTGCGCAGCGGCCGCGATGTGCCGATGCAGACGCGGGGCCGCGCGCGCTTTCCTGCGACGCTGGAACTATCGCCGGCCGAAGCGGCGCGGACGGTCTACCTGCGGCTGAAGGGCACGGTTCCCCTGCGCGGCCAGTTCCTGCTTCAGGCCAGAGCCGACTGGGAGCGGCAGTCCCGCTGGCAATTCGCCGCGATGAGCGCCTGCTTTTCAGTCACCGTGCTGGCCGTGATGTACGCATTCGGGTGCGCCTGGCGCCTGCGCAGCAGGGCCTACGGCCTGTATGCCCTGCTGGGGTTGAGCATCGGCGTGGCGGGGATGTTCATCTCGGGGTACGGCGAAACCTGGCTCTGGCCGCGGCTGGCCGATTCGCGTGGCCCGATTTCATCGACCATGGCTTGCGTCTCGGCAGGAATTGCCCTGCTACTGGCCGAACGCGCCTTTGCACTGGAGCTGCGGGCCCCCCGGTTTTCACTGCTCCTGCGCCTGATGGGCGTGTTGTGTCCGCTGGCGGGCGTACTGGGCCTGGCGTTCGACGTATCGGTGCATCAAATGCTGTCGCATGGCGCAGCCACGATCGCCATCGTGATGAGCCTGTGCAGCTTCTGGTTTGCCTGGCGCACCGAGAACCGCGTGGCGGTCTGGCTGCTGCTGGGCTTCGTGCCGGTGTCACTGGGTGTCGGCGTGACCACGCTGGCGGTGGCCGGGATCATCCCGTTCACCCCCTGGGTGCTGATGGCCATGCCGCTGGGCAGCGCGCTGGAGGTGCCGTTCAACCTGTTCGGCTTGCGCCTGCTGGAGCAGCGACGCGCGCTGGTGCTCCAGAGCAGGACGGAACTGGCCAGGGTGAGCGGTCCGGCGGGAGAGTCACGGCACGCGATGCTGCGGCGGCTGACCCGTTCGCCATCAGATTCCCTTGGGGCTGGCGGTTCGGGCCTGCTGATGCTGCTGCGCTTCGCGGAGCTGGCGCCCGGATCCCCCCGGTTGAGTGTCCTGGATTCCGTCAATGTCGAACACTTCATGCACGCGATGCTGGTCGCCTGCGTTCGGCCCGGCAGTCACGTTGGTCGCCAGTCGTTTCACGAGATCGTCCTGCGCCACCCGCTGGCACCGTCTGACGCGGCCATTCGCAGCCTGCTGACGGCCCTCTTTGCCCAGGCGCTGCGCAGCGATCGCTTTGGCATCGAGCCGCGCGATGCCGTGGTGCGCATCGCCTATGGCCGCCTGGAGCCCGGTGGCCCGGGTGTCGAAGCCGCGTTGAGACGGCTGGGCGAGGCGCTGGATGCGCCAGCGCATGCGGGCCAGCGCCGGCTGGAGATCAATCTGCAAACGTCAGGCCTGATCTTGCGGTAAATCAAGGTCAGGGAAAGCGGGCGGCATAAAGTTGAAAGTGCAAGGCCACTTTTCAAGGAGATTGCCATGCGAGTTGACCGAAACCTTGTGGCGCTGGCCGTGGCGGCTGCCACGCTCACGCTGTCTGGCTGTTACGTAGTGCCGATGCAGGCCTCCGATGGCACCGTGCTCTACCAGCACTATCCCCTGCCGCCTGCGGGAACGCCCATTTCGCCGCAGACAGGCACCCCGGCGGCAGCCACCCTGAATGTCAGGTTGTACCCGTCCAACGAGGTTGCCACCCAGACCGGCATCGTGGCCGGAACCGTGACCAACATGATGACCGGCAAAGGCCGCTTCGTGGTCAATTACCTGGGCGAAGTGCTGAGTGGCGAGGCGACCCGCGTGCAGAACGAGGAAAAACGCGGGGTTGCCAGCGCCTTCAGCCCGAAAGGCATGTACATGTCCTGCGAATACCAGATGAACACCCCCTTCCAGGGCGCGGGAAGCTGCACGTTCTCCAACGGCGCGAAATACCAGATGCATATCGGCGGGAATTGAGCGGCCGCGTCGCCGCGCCCGTACACGTCGCATCGGGGAGGCGGGTGGGCCTACCCGGGCAAAGCTGCTTTGCGGCAGTGCGCGGGCCTGGACCTGTCGCCCGCTTGACCGCACGGGTGCCGGCGCGCGCCCCACAATCCCGCGCATGACCGAACTCCGCTCCCCCCTGCAGGCCCAGATTGTTCAATGGCTCGTCGCGCCCGGCGACACCGTGCGCGCCGGCGACGTGCTGGTGATCCTGGAGGCCATGAAGATGGAGCACGAGTTGCGCGCCGTGAGTGACTCGCGCGTAGCCGAGCTGCTGTTCGCGGCAGGGGAAAGTGTGAATGAAGGCGATTTACTCCTTATTTCAGAGCAGATAGTGACCGTTCCACGCTGGGAAGAGGCTCAAAATGCTCTGAATTCGGCCCCAGACGCGGTAGCCGGGCCGTCAAAGGCGGGTGCGGCGCATTCTGAAACCAGCGCCGCGCCCACGGCTCTGCGCGCCGACCTGCAGCGCGCCATTCACCGCCACGCCTTCACGCTGGATGCCAGCCGCCCCGAAGCGGTGGCGAAACGCCACGCCCTGGGCCAGCGCACCGCGCGCGAGAACATCGCCGACCTGTGCGACGCCGGCTCCTTCATCGAATACGGTGCCCTGGCCGTCGCGGCCCAGCGCAGCCGCCGCAGCGAGGACGACCTGATGCGCAACACCCCGGCCGACGGCATGGTCACCGGCATCGGTTCGGTCAACGGCGCGCTGTTTGGTGCTGAACTCGCCCGGGACGGCGAGCCCCACCCCACCCGGGTCGTCGTCATGGCCTACGACGCCACCGTGCTGGCCGGCACCCAGGGCCTGCGCAACCACGCCAAGACCGACCGCCTGCTGGGTATCGCGCTGGCGCAGAAGCTGCCCGTGGTGCTGTTCGCCGAAGGCGGCGGCGGCCGGCCCGGAGACACCGACATGCCCATCGTCGCCGGCCTGCACGTCAGCACCTTCGCCAGCTACGCCCGCCTGTCCGGCCAGGTGCCGGTGGTCGGTGTGGTCAGCGGCCGCTGCTTTGCTGGCAACGCCGCGCTGCTGGGTTGCAGCGACGTGATCATCGCCACGCGCAGCAGCAACATCGGCATGGGCGGCCCGGCCATGGTCGAAGGCGGCGGGCTGGGCGTGTTCAAGCCCGAGCAGATCGGCCCCGGCAGCGTGCAGCACCGCAACGGCGTGATCGATATCCTGGTGGAAGACGAGGCACATGCGGTGGCCGCGGCGCGGCATTACCTGTCGTTCTTCCAGGGTCGTGTCACGGGCTGGAGCGCACCGGATGCGCTGGCCCTGCGCGCCGTGGTGCCGGAAAACCGCCTGCGCGTCTACGACACCCGCGCCGCCATGAGCGGGCTGGTGGACACCGGCAGCCTGCTGGAACTGCGCACCGGCTTTGGCATCGGCATCCACACTGCGCTGGCGCGCATCGAGGGGCGCCCGGTCGGCCTGCTGGCCAACAACCCGCTGCACCTGGGCGGCGCCATCGACGCCGATGCAGCCGACAAGGCGGCGCGCTTCATGCAGCTGTGCAATGCCCACGGCCTGCCGCTGGTCAGCCTGGTCGACACGCCCGGCTTCATGGTCGGGCCGGACATCGAGGAACAAGCCCAGGTGCGCCATGTGAGCCGCCTGTTCGTCACGGCCGCCAGCCTGCGCGTGCCCTTTTTCAGCGTGGTGCTGCGCAAGGGCTACGGCCTGGGCGCCATGGGCATGACGGCCGGCGGCTTTCATGCGCCGGTGTTCAACGTCGCCTGGCCGACCGGCGAATTCGGCGCGATGGGCCTGGAAGGCGCGGTGCGCCTGGGCTACCGCAAGGAGCTCGAAGCGGTACCGGAAGGGCCGGCGCGCGAGGCGCTGTTCGAGAAGCTGGTGGCCCAGCAGTATGCCAACGGTTCGGCCTTGAACATGGCGGCCACACTGGAGATCGATGCGGTGATCGACCCGGCTGACACGCGTACCTGGCTGTCTCGCGGGCTGGCGTCGAGCCGGGTGGGGGAGCCCACGGCGCGGTTTGTGGATGCGTGGTGAGGGCAAAACTCTTTCGTTGATTTCTGAAGCCCGATCACGAAACCTGTAGATTGTTGATCCCAATCAAAGAACCAATGATGACCCGGCTTGCGGCCACGCCGCGGCGTGAACTGCAGCCGCAGAATGGAATCCTTCACATAGGGGCTTGATAGCTGGCCTTTGTGGCTAGATCCCCAGTTTTTGGAGGTGGGTGATGGCACTTCTAAACGCTTACCGCAACGTCAGGGACATTGCGCCTGCAGAAGGGGTGTTGACCCTTGCCAACGCCAACCATATCCAGATCGTTGCCGATCCCCTGACGATCAACTTCTATGGCAGCTTTGTGTTCGACGGAGATGGTTTCCTGGTCAGCGGCCTGCTCCAGGGCACTGACTTGTGGGATTCCGGCAATGGCGGCCTGCAGTACGAGATCTCGGGCCTCAACCATGACGCCCTCACCGCCCTGACGTACGTCCTTTACAACGACCCCGTCGGGCTGACCCTGTTCCTTTACGGCGGCGATGACACCCTCAACGGGTACGCCGAGGATGACATCCTGGACGGGTTTGGCGGGGCCGACTTGATCTCTGGCGGGGCGGGCAATGACTTACTCGATGCGGGCGATGACCTGCAGACCGACACCCTTGTGGGCGGAACGGGCGACGACCAGTATGTTGTCGATGGTTGGGGGGCAGGCCTGCCGGATCAGATCGTGGAGGCACCGGGCGAGGGGCGTGATTCGGTATCGAGCCGCAACAGCTACGTTCTGCCCGCCAACGTCGAAAACCTCCAGCTGATCGGTCTGGCTGACTCGAACGCCACGGGCAACGCGCTGGCGAACCTGCTGACGGGCAACACCCGGAACAACCTGATCACCGGTGAAGCAGGCAGTGACACGCTCGACGGCGGCGGCGGCATGGACACCCTTTGGGGCGGCAGCGGGGACGATCTCTATGTCGTCGAATCCGGCGACGAGGTGCTCCAGGAACTGGCCGGCGAGGGTCGGGACACCGTGCTGAGTCCGGTCAGCTTTTTGTTGGGTTCTGAATTCGAGATCCTCGAGTTGACGGGTAACAGCGCGATCGACGGCACCGGCAACGCGCTAGACAACCTGATCACCGGCAACGCCGCCGGCAACGTGCTCGATGGCGGCGCGGGCATCGACACCCTGCAGGGCGGCGTCGGCGACGACACCTACCTCGTGGACAGCCTGACCGACGTCATCATGGATGCCAGCGGCAATGACACGATCCGAAGCTCGGTCTCCGGTTACGCGCTGACCACAGCGGATGTCGAAAACCTGGTCCTGACAGGTGCCGCGGTGAGTGGCAGCGGCAACGCCTGGGTCAACCAGCTGACCGGCAATGCACTGGACAACCTGCTTGACGGCGGCGGCGGCAACGACACCTTGGACGGCGGCGCCGGCCTCGACACGCTGATCGGCGGCGCGGGTGACGACGTGTACCGCGTTGACAGCACCACCGACACCCTGGTTGAAAATGCGGACGGCGGCTTTGACACGATTCTGAGCTCGGTCAGCTGGACCCTGGGGGAGCACTTCGAGAACCTGACGCTGGCCGACTCGCTGAATGTGACGACCGGTCCGCTGGATATCGACGGCACCGGCAATCCGAAGGCCAATCGGATCACGGGCAACGCGGGGCGCAATGTGCTGGACGGCGGGGCGGGCGCTGACACCCTGGACGGGGGCGATAACGGCGACATCTACATCGTCGATGACATCGGCGACGTGGTCCATGACAGCGGCCTGGCCAACAACGACGAGGTCCGCAGCTCAGTCAGTTTCGATCTACGGTTGGCGCCGACCATCGAAGACCTTCGTCTGACGGGAGCTGCGGACATTGACGCAACCGGGAACGAGCAGATCAACCTGATCGTCGGCAATGGGGGCCGCAATGTGCTGACGGCCATCGGCGGCGACCGCCTTGAAGGGGGCGCTGGCGACGACACGCTGATCGGCTCTGTCGGGAGCGACGCCTTGGTCGGTGGGCCAGGCGCCGACCTCATGAGCGGTGGCGCCGGGAGCGACTATTTCGAGGTCGATGACGTGAGCGATGTTGTCGTTGAGATCGAAGGCGACGCAGATGCTTTCGATCATGTGGTCAGCTTCGTAAATTACGTCATGCCCGCACACGTCGAGGTTCTCTCACTTGGCGAGAACGTCGACGGGTTTGGAACTGCGCGGGGGGGTGAAGTCATCAACGGTGGCTATGGTGCCAACCGGATACATGCGGGCGGTGGTCAGGGCGACCGCCTGTACGGCAGAGACGGCGACGACACGCTGTATGACGACGGTGGGCAGACCTACATGCAGGGAGGCTACGGCAACGACACCTTCCATCTCACCGGCCTGGACGACACGGTCGAGGAGTTTTTCAACGAGGGAATCGACACTGTCGTCGTGGATCAGGACTTCACGCTCGGTGAGTACTTTGAGAACCTCACCCTGCTCGCCGGCCAGCGCGGCACGGGAAACGCCGCCGACAACCTGATCATCGGCAATGCCCAGGCCAACTGGCTCGACGGCGGGGCGGGCGTGGACACCCTGCAGGGTGGAGCGGGCGATGACTGGTATGGCGTGGACCATCCCGCTGACCGGGTGATCGAGGTGGCTGGCGACGGGTTCGACACCGTGGAGAGCCATGGCGTGAGCTACTCGCTGGCCGGCACCGACGTGGAGGTGCTGCTGCTGGGCGACAACGAATCGTCGGCCGCCGACGGCACCGGCAATGCGCTGGACAACCTGATTCGTGGCACCAACGGCCCCAACCGGATCGACGGCGGCGCCGGTGCTGACACCATGGCCGGCCTGTCCGGCGACGATAGCTACGGGGTGGACCACCCTGGTGACCGGGTGAGCGAGCAGCCCGGCGACGGCATAGACACCGTGCGCAGCCAGACCGGCGCCTGGACGCTGGACGCCAACCTTGAAAATCTGGTGCTGCTGGAGGGCGCCCAGAGCGGCACCGGCAACAGTCTGGCGAACGTCATCACGGGCAATCCGGGCGACAACCTGCTGGACGGCGGCGCGGGCGACGACTGGATCGACGGCGACGCAGGCCAGGACACTGCCGTCTATCCGGGTGTCCGGGCGGACTACATGCTCAGCCAGGCGAACGGGCGGCTGACCGTCAGCGGGGCCGAGGGGTTGGACGTTCTTACCGGCATCGATGCGCTGCGCTTTGCCGATGAAACCCGGGTGCTGAATGCGCACCTGGCCAGCGGCGAAGTCCGCATCTTTGGCGAGACGCTCGTAAGACAGGTCCTCAGCGTGGACGCCGCGGGCATTGCAGACGAGGACGGCGTCGGGGCGCTTTCATACCAGTGGTACCGCGGCGACGTCGCGATCGCCGGTGCCACATCCGATCAGTACTACCTGGGCTTCGAGGACGGCGGCGCCGTGATCCGGGCGCGCGTGCGCTTCGTGGACGGGGCTGGAAACACCGAGACCCTCTGGTCGCCGCCGACACCGGCCATCACGGAGCTGGAGAAGATTCGCCCGGTGCTGGTGGCGATGAGCCCCAACTTTTACCAATGGGACATCGATATCGCCGCCAACCTGGTCCTGACGTTCAACGAACCCATAACGCGCGGGACGGGCACCATCGTCCTGGCGACGGTCGAACAGAACGTGCTCGAGACCTTCGATGTCGCCACCAGCGACCGGATCACCATCTCGGGCCAGACGCTGACCCTCGATCCGACCGCCGATTTTCCGTATGCCCGGGGCATCAACGCCACTTTTGACGCCGCCAGCGTCATGGATCTCGCCGGAAACGCGCACATCGGCCTTGACGCCAACCCGGCGGGCACCGTTTTCGTGTTCCGTACCGAAGACCCGCCTGACCAGACTGGGCCGGTACTGAGCTATATGTCTCCTTGGGGTGATGCGGTCCCTGTCTATACGGACCACCTTTTCCTGTACTTCAACGAACCGGTCATCCCCGGTATCGGCCGCATCGTGGTTGAAACCACAGCCGGCGCAGTCCTCGAAACCTTTGATATGGGCACCAGTCCGGCCCTGACCGTTTCCGGCATGTCCGTGGCAGTCCAACTCGGCGTCGGCCTGGACTATGGCACCGCCTACCGTGTGAAGCTTTCCGAAGGGGTGCTGCGGGACGCGGCTGGAAACGGCAATTTGAGCATCAGCCCGCCCGCCTTCACCACCTGGCCCCATGTCATCAGCGGCACCGAGGCGGCGGACCCATTGAGCGGCGACCACCGCAACGACATTCTCATGGGACTGGGGGGCGACGACACCCTTGCCCCTGGCCTCGGCAACGATAGCGTGGATGGCGGAGACGGCGTGGACACCGTGGTCCTGCCGATGTTCCCCAACGTGTTCAGCCTGTCCGAAATCAGCCCGGGCCAGGTCAGCGGAAGCTACGGCACCAGCATCCCCTGCACGCTGGTGCTCAACGACGTCGAGTTCGTCCAGTTCGGCAGGCCCCCCTCCCCTGAGGACACCGAAAGATTCCAGACCACGATTGCCCTGGGCGAACTGGTCTCCGGCGCAGCCCAGCTGCAGCTCGGGCGCCTGACCGACCTGTACCTGGCCTTCTTCGGGCGGGCCCCGGATGTGGGCGGCCTGGAATACTGGCAGGAGAAACTGCTCGAACAGGGCCGGGACTTCGCCACCATCTCCAAGGACTTCGCCTGGAGCCTTGAGGCCCAGGCCCTGTTCCCGCCAGCGGCCAGCAACGGCGAGTTTGTGCGCACCGTCTACCTCAACTGCTTCGGGCGTGAGCCTGATCCGGGCGGCTGGGACTACTGGACCGGGCGGCTCGACGGCCTGGGCGTGACCGACCTCAACGACCGCGGTGCCTTCGTGGGCGAACTCATCCTGGGAGCGTATGCACCCACCAGCGGCGAAGAAGACCGCTCCCTGCTGACCCACCGGCATGACGCTGCGATGTACTACGTCAACCGGCTCTCCATCATGCCGGCAGAAGGCTTTGATGCGGCGATCAACGCCTTGCTGACCCGCGTCACGGGCGATGCGGCCACCGAAGACAAGGCCGAGGCCGTGATCGACCATGCCTTTGCCAACCCCATCACCCTGACCGGGATCATGGCGGATCCGGTGCTGCTGGATTCGATCTGGGGCGCTTGAGCGGGGGATGCAGAGCTGGCCTGACGCCGCGGTTGAAGTGGGCGCCATGACTTGATCTGCGACAAAACTTCTGCAATGCAGGGTCGCTATCGCGCAGGGAACTCAGCACTGCAATCTGCCACGGCTAGAATAATTTGGTACCGGGGCGGTGTGGCCCGGTTGTGCAGCTTTGCCCCGGAATCGTCCCGGCAGAGGTGTCCCTGGCGCTGGGAGCAGATCCATGCGCTTCGGGCAGGGACGCTTGCGGGGTCTTAAACGACCCGTTTGAAGGAGTGACCGGATCATGGCCATCAAGATTGACAGTTACAGCGCGATCGGCACGATCGGTATCGACACCGAGACGTTCGCCGCCAGCAACGCCTTCGAGATGATCTACGGCCTGGCCGGCAACGACGTCATGACGTCGGCGT
Organism: Burkholderiales bacterium; assembly: GCA_011391155.1. Classification (GTDB taxonomy): domain Bacteria; phylum Pseudomonadota; class Gammaproteobacteria; order Burkholderiales; family Burkholderiaceae_C; genus JAABQG01. The sequence continues at coordinate 5,711 of JAABRA010000186.1, read as the reverse complement.
GGAACGGCCTGTTCGTCCTGGGGTCAGGCAATGACTCGCTGACGGCCACTGGCTCTACCGACGAGACCGGGCTTTTCGCCTATGGCGCCGAAGGCTCCGACACGATGTTGGGCGCTGGCGGCGCCGACTGGCTGTGGGGCGGATCCGGCAACGATTCACTGGTCGGGGGCACGGGGGGCGACCGGCTCTACGGCGACGCCGGGGATTTCTGGCTCGTCTATTGCGAATTTCCATGGGCAGCGCTCGTCAGCGGTGTCGACACCTTGTCCGGGGGCGATGGCGACGATTTGCTGCTGGGCGGCGAACTGGCCGACCAGATCTCGGGGGGTGCCGGGTCTGATCTCTTCGTCTGGGAAAACGCCAATGAGTTTGGCGACGCCATCAGCGGCTTCGAGGCCGGCGCAGGCGGCGACGTGCTTTTCTTCCCGAACCTGATCGTTCCCAACGGGGCGACGCCGGACCTGGGCGCCTACTTCAGCTTCGCACCATCGGGTGCTGACACCCTGGTGCACCTTGACCGAGACGGTGCCGGCGGCGCTTTCACACCCCAGCTCGTGGCCACGCTGAAAAACGTCGCCGTGACCGCGCTGGCGGTCGACCAGGTTGCAGGCTTCACCAGTGCGCCCCTGTACCTGCCGCAGGCCTTCATGAGCGTTGGCAGCGAATGGGCCGACACGGTGACGCGCACGATCGACATGATGGGCGAAGACGAGAGCGTGTTCACGCCGCTCTACACGCTCGCCGGTGACGACGTGATCGGTGCCGAATTTGGCGGAACTTACATTCTCGGCGACGGCAATGACAGCTTCACTTTCGTATCCAGTGGCGTGCCTGCCGAAGGAGGTTTTGATCCATCCACCTTGTTCGGCGGCGCCGCTGTGGATGGCGGCCACGGGTCCGACACCCTCACCGGCGCCGGTGCGGCCGACCGGTTTTCCGGAGGCTCCGGCGATGATTCCCTGACCGGTGGCGGTGGCGACGACGAACTGTTTGGTGATTGCGGCGACCAGCGGGTGATCTTTACCAGCTATCAGGATGTGGTTTCAGGCGTCGCCGGGATCGACACCATCAATGGCGGCGAGGGTACCGACCTGATCGTGGGCGGCGGGGCCGCCGACCAGCTGACCGGAGGCGCGGGCTCCGACCTCTTCGTCTGGGAGCGTCCGGATGAATTTGGCGACACCATCACCGATTTCCAGTCAGGCGCCGGCGGCGACCGTCTGCTGTTCAACAATCTGATCGTGCCGCAGGCAGGATTGAACTGGAGCCATTACGTGCGCCTCCAGCAGGCTGGTGCTGACACCCTGGTTTACCTGGATCGGGATGCCACGGGAACTGCTTACCCGGAGCAATGGGTGGTCACGCTCAAGAACGTGTCGGTCTCCACGCTGGATGCCAGTCAGTTGCCGGGGCTGACGCCGGGCGTTCATGTGCTGGCGCCGCGCCCGGTCGCCATGACGTCCGAATGGGCGGATACGCTCGACCTGGGCGTCGCGATGTCCGGCGACCCGAGCGCGTACTACCTGCTGGGCGGAGACGATGTCGTCACGTCCGGGCGCAGCGGGCAGTTTTCGCTGGGCGATGGCAATGACCGCTTTACCGCGGGGACCTCCGCGACCCTGGGATCGCTCTACCTGGAAGGAGACGCTGGCAACGACACCCTGAACGGCGGCGCGGGTGCCGATGACCTGACCGGAGGCTCCGGGTCCGACCTGCTTGCGGGCGGCGGCGGCGACGATGAAATTCAGGGCGACTGCGGCGACAGCGAGCTGACTTTCTGCGACGATTTTGCGGACATGATGGGCGCTGCGCCGTTGGCCGGGGGCGTGGACACCATCGATGGCGGCGCCGGCAGCGACGTGATCATCGGCGGCGCCGGGGCGGACGATCTGACTGGGGGCACGGGTTCCGACCTCTTCGTATACGACGCGCTGGAGGATTTTGGCGACCTGATCCGCGACTTCGAGGCGGGCGCCTCGGGCGACCGGATCCTGTTCAACGGCCTGATCCAGCTGGTGCCCGGCGCCAGCGCGGCTGCTTATATCTCGCTGACGCAGTCGGGCAGCGACACCCTGGTCTGGCTCGACCGCGATGCGACGGGGCCGCTCCAGCCCCAAGTGGCGGCCACCCTGAAAAACGTCAACCTGGCATCGATCGTGCAGGCCACGCAACTGTTGATCGGTGAAGAGGCGCGTGTGCAGGCCAGCCTTGAAAATAATGCGCCGACCGCGTCCGACGCCGCCATTCCTGCGACCGAAGACACGGTGGCCAGCGGCACGCTGCCGCCCGCCAGCGACCTTGATGGCGATCCGGTCACCTACGCCAAGGCCAGCGATCCCGGCCACGGCGCGCTAACGATTGCGGCAAATGGCGGCTACACCTACACCCCCGCTGCCAACTACAGTGGCAGCGACAGTTTCACGTATGCGGTCAGCGATGGACGGGGTGGATCCAGCACCTACACGGTGAGCGTGACGGTCAACCCGGTCAATGATGCTCCGACGCTGCTTGCGCCCGCCGCCCTGAACCTCATCGACACGGCGTCGAATGACGTCTACCTTCTGGAATTCAATGGCACGCTTCAGGGCTCCGACCTTGACCTGAACACCGCGCTGGCCTACGGCATCCAGGGCGGCACGGTGGCCGGTGGCACGGCAACCCGGTCCGGCACCTTCGGCTCCCTGCAGGTCAATGTGGCCACCGGGGCCTACACCTTCTTTCCCAACGGGCCAGCACTCCAGGGCGTCTCGGCCAATGCCAGCGAATCTTTCACGGTCACGGTCTCGGATGGCAGCCTGAGCGCCACGGCGCCCTACACGGTGAACATTGCGGGCGCCAACGATGTGCCCACCTTGCAGACCCAGATTGGGGACCAGAATGCGGCCCAGGGCGCCGCGTTCCTGTTCCAGGTGCCGCAAAACAGCTTTGCCGACCGCGATACCGCGGATGTGCTCAGCTACAGCGCAGCGCTCGCCAGCGGCCAGCCGCTGCCGGCCTGGCTGACGTTCAACCCGGGCACCCGAACCTTCAGCGGCACACCGGGTCCGGCGGATCCGGGCAACCTGAACATTCGGGTCACCGCAACGGATGCTGCCAGCGCCAGCGTCCATGACGACTTCACGCTGACGATTGCGCCCCAGACGGTTCCCGGCACCCCCGGGGATGACACGCTGCAACTGCCACTCGGCAGTGGCACGGTCAACGCCGGAACTGGCATTGACACCGTCATCCTGCCGATGTTCCCCAATGTGTTCACGCTTGCCGAGAGCAGCCCCGGCCAGGTCAGCGGCAGCTACGCCGGCTACAGCCTGAGCCTCAACGATGTGGAATTCGTGCAGTTTGGCCGGCCTCCGTCTGCTGAGGACCCGGAAAGATTCCAGAGCACCCTGCCCCTGAGCGAACTGGTCTCCGGTGCGGCTCAGGAGCAGCTCGGGCGCCTGACCGACCTCTACCTGGCCTTCTTCGGGCGGGCCCCGGACGTGAGCGGTCTGGAATACTGGCAGGAGAAACTGCTGGAAGAAGGCCGTGACTTCGCCACCATCTCCAAGGACTTCGCCTGGAGCACCGAGGCGCAGGCGCTGTACCCCGTGGGCGGCAGCAACCGCGAATTCGTTCGCACGGTGTACCTCAACTGCTTCGCGCGCCAGCCTGATGCCGGCGGCTGGGACTACTGGACCGGGCGGCTCGACGGCCTGGGCGTGACCGACCTCAACGACCGCGGCGCGTTCGTGGGCGAAGTCATCCTGGGGGCTTATGCGTCCTCCAGCGGCCCGGAGGACCGCGCCTTGCTGACCCACCGCCATGAAGCGGCGATGTATTACGTCAACAAACTGGCGGTGGCTCCGGCCGAAGGCTTTGATGCGGCGATCAACACCTTGCTGACCCGGGTCACGGGCGATGCGGCCACCGAGGACAAGGCGGAGGCCGTGATCGACTACGCCTTCGCCAACCCCGTCACCTTGACCGGGGTGATGACGGATCAGGCCCTGCTGGATTCGATCTGGGGGGCGTGATGCGGCGTTGAGTCCGCGGGGCCGCTTCGACCCCGTGGAGTGTCCTGTCTCCGGATTGGCGGCACCCCCCGTGTCAGGGGGGGCCGCTTCTGGCCGGTGTGCCTGCCTCTAGAATTTCAGCAAATTTTTCCGGCTTGCCCGCCTCAATTGCACGCACCCATGGCCAACAACACCTACACCCTGATTTCCACCCTCTCCAATGGCGCACAACTGACTGGTGGTGACTCCGGCACCACCGAGAGCTTTGACAGCGTGGGTCGCCTCAATATCGCGGTTTCCGGAAATGGCCGCTACATCGCGTTCACCAGCGGGGCCACCAATTTCACCGATGACAGCGACACCGCCGGCTGGGACGTTTACCGCAAGGACACGGTGACGGGCGTCCTGTCCCTGGTGTCGGTTTCGGCCACCGGCGCCAACTCACCCTCCGCCGCTGGCGTGTTTTCGATCTCGGATGACGGCAACTGGGTGCTGTTCGGCAGCAGCGCGACCGACCTGGGCAGCTTCGGCCCGTCGCCGGTGGTGAATGCCTCGGTCTACCTGAAGAACATGAGCACCGGCGAGGTTTTCGACGTCGTTCCGGAAAAAACACCGATGGTGGCGAACTCCAAGGGTAGCGATGCCGACATGAGCAGCGACGCCCGCTTTGTGGTGTTCGCCAGCACGGAGACCAACATCACGGGAGAAACCGTTTCCGGCAACCAGATATTCCGCGTGGACCGTCAGGACGGCTCCGTTACCATGGTGTCCAAGTCCGCGACCGGAGTCCAGCTCGGATCGGGCTCGGATGACCCGCACATCTCCAACGACGGCCGCTACGTCATCTTTCAGACCAAAACCAAGGCCGTGGCGGCTGACCTCAACACGGCCACTGACATTTACCTCAAGGACACCCAGACCGGCGAATTACGCCTGGTCAGCATCGGCCTCAATGGTCAGGCCGGTGGCGGCGAAAATGCCCAGATTTCGGGCAACGGCCGCTATGTCAGCTTTATCAGTGCCGGGGATTTCACCAATCCGGACCCCGGCAACGACGCGGTGCTGACCAGCCAGGCCATCAAGGCGGTCTACCGCGCCGACCTGCAGACCGGCGAAATCGTGCTGGCCTCGATCGGGGCTGACGGCACGCTGCCCAACCGTTACTCCCTGAGTGCCACGATTTCCGACGACGGCCGTTACGTGCTGTTCAGGACGGCGGCCAATACCTTCGATGGCGTGCCCGGTCTGACCTACCAGGGGGCTTTACCTACTTACGCCAGCGCCGACCCCGGCGTCTGGCTCAAGGACATGGTGACCGGCGCCCTGACCCCCGTCGATGCCAACGGCAATCTGTCCAACTCCCTGACGAACACCCTGACGCTCTCCGGTGACGCCACCCTGGCGGTGTTTGGCCTCGACACGGTCACGACCTGGCTGCCGCCCATCCTGCCTGCCGGCACCGACACCAACGGCAAGGGGGACGTATTCACCACCCTGACCGGCGTTGCGCCAGCGGGTATGGCCGTCCCCGGGTCCAACGGGAACGACACCCTTTCAGGCGGCGCCGGCAACGACACCCTCACCACGGGCCTGGGCAACGACATCGTTGATGGCGGCGCCGGCATTGACACCGTCATCCTGCCGATGTTCCCCAATGTGTTCACGCTTGCCGAGAGCAGCCCCGGCCAGGTCAGCGGCAGCTACGCCGGCTACAGCCTG
>JAABRA010000175.1 GCA_011391155.1 Burkholderiales bacterium | reverse complement strand
TGTCGGCCATGCCCTCGCCCTGCCTGCCGTGGCAGATCTGGCAGTCGCGCTCATAGAGTTGCCGGCCGCGCGCCAGATCGTCGCCTGGACCCCGTCCCTGGTTGGCTGGCACGGGGAGCGCCTGCAGATAGACGGCGATATCGGCAATGTCTTGGACCGATAGCGCCTGATGGTCGGCAAATGGCAACATTTTCGGATTGCTGCGTCGCCCGGAGCGCACATCGGCCATTTGCTTGATCAGCACCGTGGCGTGCTGGCCGGCGAGGCGTGGGTAGCTGCCATCGGCCCGCCCCAGAGCGCCGACGCGATGGCAGCCCTGGCAAATCACGAAGGCGGCCTCTCCGCGGGTGATGTCGCCCTTCAAACCGAGCGCTGCCGTCTTTTCCGCGTAAGGTGCGTTCCAGCTTTCGGGCGGTGGGCTGGCCAGCGCCAGCGAGCAGCCAAGGCCGGTCAGCAGGGTTCCAAGCAAGCGTCGAATCATCTGTTTCTCCGATCAAAGCCCGGCAACATATTCCGCCAGCGCCTTCGCCTCATCGGCTGTCAGGCGCTTGCCGACGCTGGTCATCAGGGGGTCGGTGGCGCGACGCCCGCTTTTGTAATCCGCGAGCTGTTTCAGCGTGTAGGCCTGATGTTGACCCGCCAGTCGGGGAAAGCGCGCGTTGCCTTTGCCATCGGATTGATGGCAGCCGGCGCAGGCGGGAACGCCGGTGTCGGTGTTGCCGTCCTCAAACAGTGTTCGGCCCCGGGCGGCCAGTTGGGCATCGCGCACCTTGCCCGGCGCGGGCCTCTGGAGGCCGTAGTAGGCGGCCAGTTTGGCGAAATCACTGGAATCGACCGTGGCGATGATGGCCGACATCGCGTCATCGTGGCGTCTGCCCGCAGCGAAGGCCTTGAGCTGGCGCATCAGGTACTCCTGATCCATGCCGGCGAGTTTCGGAGTGGCGGGCTCGGTACTGTTGCCATCGATGCCGTGACAGGCGGCGCAGACGGTCCTGGCTGTTTCCTGGGCATCGGCGGCGAAAAGAGAAGCCGGAAGCAGGAGTGCCAGAGACAACAAGGAGTGGGTTGGGACTCGCATACACAACATCGAATTGTCAGAGGTTAGGCGTGAATTTTTCAAAGTCTCCCGACAAATGAATTGTGCGCCCATTGAGCCTGGCTATTCGCAATTCCGCGTCGGCGTCTCGCGCTGAACGTCAGATCTTTCTGGAAAGGGAAATTCTTTACCCAAGGACACGCGACCGGGCATTGGCGTGCTGCTTTCATTCGCGCCGGGCGCGGCTCCATCGACTTTCCGGCTGCGCCGACGCAGAAAGCGGATGAGCAGGACGATGCCGACGAGCTGCAGCACGAAGGGTCCCGCCCACAGCAGATAGGTGGTGGGCTTGACCGGGGGGCGGTAGAGAACGAAATCGCCATAGCGCGCCACGAGAAAATCCTTGACCTGCGCATCGGTCTTGCCTTCCTTGATCAGCTGGCGCACCTCCCGTTTGAGGTCCATCGCAAGGTCGGCCCGCGAACCGGCGAGCGACTCGTTCTGACAGACCAGACAGCGCAGCTCCTCGGCAATGCGGCTGAAGCGCTGTTCGATCAAGCGGTCGTCAACCCCCGGCGCGGCCTGTCCGGCCAGCGTCGGCAGGGTAATGCAAAGCGCGGTCAGCGCGGCGAGCAGCCATTTCATGGATTCAATGCCTTGATGAGGGGCAGGATGGTTTTTTCCAGAACGGCCGGCGTGACAGGCCCGGTCTGCTTGAAGCGGATCTTGCCGGCCTTGTCGATCAGGTAGGTTTCGGGAACGCCATAGACGCCGTAGTTGATGCCGACGCGGCCGTCCGCGTCGAAGGCGGACAGCTGGTAGGGATCGCCAAAACGCACCAGCCATAGCAGGCCATCGTCGCGCTTGTCCCTGTAGTTCAGTCCGATGACTGGCACCGCCGCGTCGGTCCTGGCGTATGCCATCCATACCGGATGTTCCTCACGGCAGGCCACACACCAAGAGGCCCAGACGTTGAGCAGCCAGACCTTGCCGGCCATTTCTCCGGGCGAAAAGTTCAGGTTCGGATCATGCAGTTGCGGCACGTTGAAATCTGGCGCCGGCTTGTCGACCAGCGGGGAGGGGACCGCGCGCGGGTTGAGCGTCAGGCCGACCGCGAGCACTGCAAGCAGTGCGGTGAATGCGACCAGGGGAAGGGTGAATTTGTTCATGCGGCAACCCGGAGGGTGGCGGAATCGGCCTGCTGGCGACCATCATGGGCGTTGTAAGCGGTGGAGCCTTCTGTCGGGTGGAGTGTAGTTTTTGAGGGGGGCGACGGCAAGCTCGCCTATTTGAGCAGATCGGCCAGGCCTTGACCGGCCGCCGGCGCGGCAGATTCGTTGACCGGCGGCCCGGGCAGCAGCGCCAGACTGTCGGGCAGCGCCTTGGGATCGAGGTAGCCGCGCAGGTAGCCGGAGCCGGGCCGGCATTCGCCGACCACCTCAGCCGACGTCGGTGGCGGCGGAGTGGGTGTCTGGCAGCCCGTCAAGACGAGCAGGAGGGCGCATGCCACGCCCTGTATGCCGTGAGTTTGAATGCTGGATTACGTGGGGTTCCTCCGGTTACTGGTCAAGGGGCACCCGACGGGTCTGGACAGTCACTACCGCCGGAGCGCAGCGGCCGCTGGATGGCGCCCCTGGCGTTCAGCCGCCCCTGAACAGATTGATGCTGGCGCCGTCGGGGCGCACCAGAATCTGCGGCGTCTGCCCGGCCTTCCCGCGCGACTTTTCGCGCACGAACAAGGACACGAACGCCTGTGAATACGTGAAGGCCAGCGACACGTCGCCGCGGTAGATCCGAAGCCCCTCGCTGAAGCTCTGGGTAAAAACCCCGCCCTCGAAACGCCGCCCGGACGGCGCTGGCAGGACGCCGCCCGATTCCTGCGATTCCTCGCCCGGACCGCTTGCCGACATCAGCGACATCCGCATCTCGCCCCCGGCGGGCGCCACCGCAGCGCCGGGCTGCGCGACCCAGCGCCGGGCCAGCGCGGCCGCG
>JAABRA010000174.1 GCA_011391155.1 Burkholderiales bacterium | reverse complement strand
CAGCTACGTGGTGCCGCAGGTCGCCAGCGTGTTTGCCGGGTCCAAACGTTCCCTGCCCTTCCTGACCGTGGCCATGCTGGCCGGCAGTCTGCTGCCCTGCAACCAACAGAAGCGTCGAAGGCTGGTGGCGCCCTTCATAATCAAAACCTGACCCCCGCTGGTTCGAGATGCTGACCTTTCATCATGGATAAATTCTTGCTGCAGCAGCAGGTGCTGGAACGGCTCGCCGAAGACCTGCTGCAAGCCGAACAGGCCGTGCGGGCGGCCCATGAAACGGCGACTCACGAAGAGAACATCGCCGAAAACAAATACGACACGTTGGGGCTCGAAGCCGCCTACCTGGCCGCCGGTCAGGCTCGTCGCGCCGAGGCCATCCGCCAGGCGATGGCCGGTTGGCGTCAATTCCGTCCGAGCCCCTACGACGCCAGCAAAGGCATACAGCTCGGCGCGCTGGTCTGCCTGGTCGATTCCGGCGACAAGCAGCAACTCCTCTTTCTCGGCCCGGATGGGGGCAGCATGAAGTTGGCCAGCGGTGCTCAGCTCGTTCAGGTCATCAGCAGCGAAGCCCCTTTGGGCAGGGCCATGCTGGGTAAATGCGAGGGTGATGCGGTGTCGATACAGGTCGCTCCAATCCGACAGCAGTTTGAGGTGCTGAGGGTTCACTGAGCCGCAGGCAAGCTCACGCCGACTTGATCCGAAATTACTCGGCCCGACCCCTTTCGGGACGCGCTGCACAACTCCTGGCGAGCCATGCGGATGTCGTTCGCGCTGTCGGCCTCGGGCACATCAATTCAATTCGGTGGCACTGACCACGAGGCAGGTCATTGTCGGCGGTACCCGTTGGCGCCCGAGGTCGGCAGACGTTCGGGTAGCGCGACATCACCGTCAGGCTGACAAGGTCAGCAGTACCTTTGAAACCGGCCGCTGGGTCCGCGATGTCACTGGTGCCTGAGTGACCGCCGTGAGGCCCAGATCGTGACTTCACGGGAGCTACATCATCGGCAGCAACCGCTGCTGAGCGGTCGACTGTGAACCCGACGCAGTTCTCCATGGGGGAGTTGGGCCGGGCAAACCCACAACGTGTCGTTCACGGCGCCAGGCTCGACAAGATCATGGGTGTCACGATCGGGAGCTTCCAGCTCGACGAGCTGCGTCACCGACGGTGTGCGCACGAGGTCGGTTTTTTGTACATCAACGACAGCGCCGATGTTTTCGCCAATGCGTCTCTGACCGCGCGCAATCCCATCGTCCGCATCGACGATGCCGAGCTGGTCAGGTTGTCCCAGAGGGGAGGGAAAGACCGAATCAGGATGCGCAAGAAAGTACAGAGTGATGCTCGGCACGTATTGGGTCGAAAGCCTCGTCGCTCCTAGACTGTCCGCTCAGTTCTGACCCTGCAACACGTCGCGACAGGAGTATCACCATGGCAAAAGAGATGAAGCGGACCTTCGCTGTGCAACGGACCACAGTGGCGCTGCTGGGCCTGGCGCTGCTGCCGATGGCCCATGCCCAGAGCTTCGATTGGAAGCGCGCCAACGGGCAGACCATCAATGTGCTGCTGAACAACCATCCCTGGTCGCAGGCCATGCGTGAGTTGACCAAGGATTTCACCGCCAAGACGGGTGTGAACGTGCGGCTGGAGATCCTGGCCGAGGAACCCTTCCGCACCCGCCAGCAAACCCTGCTGCAGGCGCGCTCGAAAGACGTTGACGTGTTCATGACCTTGACCATGCGCGAAGGTCGGCTGTTTGACCGCGCAGGCTGGTACGAGAACCTCGGTGTCCTGGTGAGCAACCCGTCGAAGACGGCACCTGACTTCGACCTGCCTGATTTCGGCAAGGGCCTGATCACTGGGCACAGCGTGGATGGCAAGTTGATCGGGCTGCCCATCAACACCGAAGGCCCGCTGTTCTATTGGCGCAAGGACATCTTCGCCAAGTGCAACATTGCCGAGCCGCAATTCCTGGAAGACATTCCCGCGGCAGCCAAGGCCTTGAAGGCCTGCGACGCCAACCAGGGTGTCTGGGCCGCTCGGGGCCTGCGGATCACCATTCCCTACGCCATGGGTGCCTTTGTGCGCAACCTGGGCGGCGAGTGGAAGACGGCCGATGGCAAGCCCAACCTGTGCAGCGACAAGGTCATCGCAGGCATGGAGATGTATGCCAATCTGCTGAAGGACTACGGCCCGCTGGGCGCCACCAATCACTCCTTCCCGCAGGTGGTGGAGTTGCTCGGCCAGGGTCGCATCGCCATGACCCATGAGTCGTCGAACGAGTTCCCGAACATCATGAAGTTCCCCGGGCGCGACAAGGACCTGGGCGTGAAGGTGTTGCCCAAAGGCAAGGCCACCGGGGTCTCGGTGCCGGTCAATTTCGGCTGGGGCATTGCCTTGTCGGCGGCGTCGGAGAAGAAGGACGCCGGCTGGTACTTCATCCAATGGGCGACTTCGAAAGAAGTGCAGACCAAGCTGGTGGCCACGGGCGTGGCGCCGCCGCGTTCTTCGGTGTTCGCCGGGCCGGAGATGAAGAAGTGGGCGGCCGAAATGCCCATCCGCGGCGACTGGGCCAATGCGGTGAACGAGATCAGCCGCACCGGCACCGAGGTCTATCAACCACCCACCGAGCGCATTGCCGAAGCGCGTGAGCGCATGGGCCGTGCCGTGCAGGAAGTGGTGTTGGGGCAGAAGACGGCGCGCGAAGCTGCCTGCGAGGCCAACGCCGACGTGGCCAAGCTGCAGTAAGGGCAGGCAGGCATGCGGGCAGCGTCTCGGACCGTATGAGCATCAACGCGACCACACCCCCTGGCAACGCCAGCGCCGGGGGCCAAGCCGCGCTGTCCATGCGCTGGATGATCTGGCCGGCCGTGCTCTTTGTGGCGGCGCTCATCATCTTCCCGTTCTTCTACGCCATCTGGCTGTCAATGCAGGATGTGTCGCTGGGCACGGCGGGCCGTTTTGCGGGCCTGGACAACTTTCGCGCGCTGTTTGCGGAATCGGAGTTTCGCAACGCCTTCAAGCTCACCTTCGTGCTGTATGGCGTGG
>JAABRA010000173.1 GCA_011391155.1 Burkholderiales bacterium | reverse complement strand
ACGGCGTCGTTGAAGAACGAAACGTCGTCGTCCTCGCGCTGCAGCGCCAGCACGTAGAGCAGCGGCAGGTAGTGCTCGGGGGTGGGGATGGCCAGCAGCGCGTCCGGGCCCAGCGTTTCGTAGCCCAGCATGCCCTCGTGGTGGCCGTCGGCGATGCGGTCGGCGATGTCTTCGTCGAAGCGCTGCGCCCAGTCGTAGGGCTCGGCCATGGCCGGCCGCCACATTCGCAGGTTGTGCACGATGTTGCCGCTGCCCACCACCAGCACGCCCTCGTCGCGCAGCGGTGCGAGCTGCTTGGCGATGTCGTAGTGCCAGGCGCCGGGCTGCAGGATCGACAGGCTCATCTGCACCACCGGGATGTCGGCCTCGGGATACATCGGCTTGAGCACGCCCCAGGCGCCGTGGTCGAGCCCGCGGTGCGTGTCCAGGTGCACGCGCGGCTGCGGGATGAGTTCGGCGATGCGATGCGCGAGTTCCGGGCTGCCCGGGGCGGGGTAGCGCACGTCGAACAGCGCGCGCGGGAATCCGTGGAAATCGTGGATGGTGTCGGGCTTCTCGGCGGCGCCGACGTAGATGCCCTGGGTTTCCCAATGGGACGAGATGCACAGGATGGCCTTCGGCTTCGGCAGCCGTTGGCCCAGCTCCTGCCAACTTCGTCGCCAGGCATTGTCCTCGATGGCGTTCATTGGCGAGCCGTGCCCCAGGAAGACCGCGGGCATCGGGCCGGACATGGACGCAGCGCTCATTTGGGACATTCCTCTGGGCTGGGGGATCGACCAAACACTACCACCCTGACTTCCGGCACTGCGCGGCCGGGGCGTCAAATGACTACTGTTGACTCAACGATATAGCCAAGTAGGCTGTATCGGTCAGTCGAGGACAGATCCATGGTCGAAACCGAGCCCCATCTGAAGAAGTTCCAGAAAGAGCTCAGCGCCGGGACCGTGTCCCTGGTCCTGCTGGCCGTGCTGGGCCAATCCACCGACGCCCTGTACGGCTACCAGATCGCCAAGCGACTCGAGCAGACCGGCGACCCGCTGCTGGTCGGCAAGCAGAGCGCGCTTTACCCGGTGCTGCGCAACCTCAGCGCCGCGGGCCTGGCCGAAAGCCACGTCGAGCCCTCGGTCAGCGGTCCGCCGCGGCGCTACTACCGCATCACCGAGCTCGGGCGGCAGGCGTTGGCCGAATGGGCCGACACCTGGCGCACCACCCGCCATTCCGTTGATTCCGTGCTGGAAGGAAACCTGCGATGAACGCCGCCACCCCGAAAACCATCCCCGAGTACCTCGACCAGCTGCGCCACGAACTGCGCGACGCCGACCCGGCCCTGCTGCAGGACGCGCTCTACGACGCCGAGGAGTACCTTCGCTCGGAGCTGGCCGAGAACCCCGGCACCGATGAAGCCACCCTGCTGGCCAACATCGCCACCAGCTACGGCGCACCCGAGGAAGTGGCGGCGATCTACCGCGACACCGAGGTCAAGGTGAGCCGGGCGTTGAGCCCGCCGCCGGCGAAGGTCAGGCGCAGCCTCGCTGGGCAGTTCTTCGGTGTCGCCACCGATTCGCGGGCCTGGATGTCGCTGTTCTACATGCTGCTTTCGCTGGCCACGGGCATCGTCTATTTCACCGTGGTGACCACCGGCCTGAGCATGTCCTTGGGCCTGGCGGTCCTGATCATCGGCATTCCGTTCGCGATCCTGTTCGTGGGCATCGTGCGGTTGCTGGCGCTGGTGGAGGGCCGCATGGTCGAAGTGATGCTGGGCGAGCGCATGCCGCGCCGACCGCTGTATGCCGAACGCGGGCTGCCGCTGCTGACGCGCATCGGCCGCATGTTCACCGACCCGCGCACCTGGTCGACCATGCTGTACATGCTGCTGATGCTGCCGCTGGGCGTCGTCTACTTCACGGCCGCCGTGACCGGCCTTTCGCTGTCGCTGGGCCTGATCGCGAGTTCGGCCGCCGCCGCGCTGGGGCGGCTGGGACTGGCCGAGTTCCACCTGCACCTGCAGCCGGCGCCGATGTGGGACAGCGTGCTGTGGATCCCGGTGCTGTTCGCGGTGGGCGTGCTGGGCCTGTTCGTGATGCTGCACCTGGCCCGCGGCATCGGCCGGCTGCACGGAGCGCTGGCCAAGAACCTGCTGGTGAAGACTGCGCAGCATTGAGGCTGACGCTGGCGCTGGCGCTGGCGCCGGCGACACCGCGGGAGCGAGGGGCACGTCCTGCTCAGTGAGGCCTTTTATTTCGCAGGACATGCCCCTCGCTCCCGCGGTGTCGCCGGTGCATCCCGACTTGAGCACCCAACGGAAGGCGGGTGAGCGTGCGCTCCGGTGCTTGCGCGTGCCGATCAAGGCCCAGTGGGGGCATTTTTCCTGCGGATCAGGCTGGGCTAACCCCGCCGTGGCACTAGGCCTGTCCTCGCCCATCGCGGCGCGTCCCTTCGGACACTGGATGTCGCGTCGGCGCGAGCGGGGAAGGTGGCCAGTGCGCTAGTCCTCTCCGCCCGGCGGCGGAGGTGGGTTCCACGCAGGAGAGCACGTCGCCCCCGGCGTTCGAAGAGGCGCACAGGCGATGACGGGCTGATCCCAGAGCTGCCGTTCAGTACAACTGACGGCTTTTGCAGGAATACATGATTGCGTCTTGCCGGTAACGGCGCTGTCGCCATTGCCGCCGCGCCTGCGGATCCGTTCTGACGACGGATGCCACGGTGTGCACGCGTCGAACCCACCCCCGCCGCCGGGCGGAGAGGACTAGCTCACTGGCCACCTTCCACGCTGGCCTTGCCACCGCATCCAGTGTCCGAAGGGACGCGCCGCGATGGGCATGGACGAGGTTCGTGCCACGACCGATTTAGCCGAGCCTGATCGGCAGGAAAGATGCCTGGCCTTAGTCCGGATCGGCACGCGCAAGCACCGAAGCGCAGATTCACCCGAACTTCGTCGGGCGCCCATGCCGGTATGCACCGGCGGCACCGCGGAAGGGAGGGGCCTGTCCTGCGAAACAAAGGCTTCACTGAGCAGGACAGGCCCCTCCCTTCCCGGTGT
>JAABRA010000172.1 GCA_011391155.1 Burkholderiales bacterium | reverse complement strand
TTGAGGCGGGCGGACTTGAAGCTGGTCCAGATGGTGAGCCGCGGGCCGGCCTGCAGCGCCGGATGCGACATGAAGGCCTCGCGCAGGCGGTAGTTCGGGATGCGGCTGGCCAGGTGGTGGATGTGGTGGTAGCCGATGTTGCCGGTGAACCAGTGCAGCACGCGCGGCAGGTCGAAGAACGAGCTGCCGTTGATGGCCGCCTCGTTCGAATCCCAGTCCTTGCCGCGGGTCCAGTAGGCGTTCTCGAAGGTGTGCTGCACGTAGAACAGCCACACGCCCAGCGCGCCGGCGATCAGCACGATCGGCAGGTGCACCATCAGCACGGTCTTCCAGCCGATCGCCCAGCCCAGCAGGCCGCCGACCAGCAGCAGCATCAGGTTGTTGACCAGCACGCTGGCCCACTCCTTCTTCCACGAGAACGGCAGGTCGAACGGGAAGCGGTGCTTGATGACGAACTGGTAGGCCGGGCCGATGCCCAGCAGCACCGGCGTGCTGCGGTAGAAGCGGTAGCAGAAGCGCTTGAAGCCCGACAGCGCCTGGTACTCGGCGACGGTGAGGGTTTCGATGTCGCCCATCTCGCGGCGGTCGAGGTTGCCCGAGGTGCCGTGGTGCACGGCGTGGGTCTTCTTCCAGTAGCCGTACGGGAACAGCGTGATCAGCCCGAGCACGCCGCCGACGATGTTGTTGGCCTTGGCGCTGGCGAAATAGCTGCCGTGGCCGCAGTCGTGCTGGATGATGAAGGTGCGCACGTACAGGCCGGCGGCCGGCAGGGCCAGCAACAGGGTCCAGACGTAGTTCCACTCGGCGTGGATGCTCCAGGCCATCAGGGCCCAGATTGCCGCGAACAGCGGCAGGGTGTTGATGAGTTGCCAGACGGCCTTGCCCAGGTGCGGCTGCGCGAAGCGCGCACACAGCTGGCGAAGGTTGACGGGGGCGGAGGGGGACGTTGTCTCGGTGCTCAAATGGACGCTCCTGGTTGATACGCCATTGTCCGGTGCCGGCGGGGTCCACGGCAAATTCAAGCGCTTGCTTGCAGCCGGCCCGGCAAACCCCCGTTTGTTAGCGGAAACACACCAGGTAAGCCTTGCTGGGCATGTCTTGTACTGATTTGCTACATGAACGGCTGGCAACCCCGCAAAAACCGCAGCTTGGCCGCGGCCCGTTAGAGACTTTCAGCAGGGCAGGACCGAAATCAATGGCGCACCGGCCACCGTGCGCTTGCGTGCGGCCGGGCCGGAATGGTCCATTCACTCCACGCCTCGGCTGGCTCTCCCTCGTCGGATGCCCCGGGCGCGATTTACGGTCAACAGCCCCCTGGCGTTGACGACCTTCGGCAGGGCAATCGACTGTTTTCGGGACAGGCGGCCCTGCCATTTTTTTGCCCGCTTCCCGGCCGCGCCCCGCGGCACCACAATGGTGGCCCACCCTGCCCTGCGGCCACGCCATGTCCATGATCCGTTTCGAACTCGACCGCGAATACGTCGAGCTCAACCAACTGCTGAAACTGGTGGGGCTGTGCGACAGCGGCGGCATGGGCAAGGCGATCGTGGCCACGGGCGAAGTCACCGTGGACGGCGAAACCGAACTGCGCAAGACCGCCAAGATCCGCGTGGGCCAGGTGGTGCGGCTGGACGACGTGGAGATCCAGGTCGTGGCGGCCTGAGCCGCGGCTGGCGTCGGCGTCCGCTTACTTCTTCTTTCGCACCGCGACGTAAATCGCCAGCAGCACGATGGCGAACACCACCGAAGCGATGAAGCCCGCCGGCTCGCCTTCCTGGTACCAGCCCAGGCCCTGGCCGACGTACTTGGCCAGCAGCGAGCCGCCCACGCCCAGGATCATCGTCCAGAGCAGGCTGAGCTTGTCGTCACCCGGCTTGATGGCGCGCGCCACCAGGCCAATGACGAAACCGATCAGGATGGTCCAGAGGATGCTGAGCATGGTGCGTGGCTCCCGGTACGAGGATGGATGGCCAAAGCCTAACACCGGGGCACGCAGGCCGAGCCCGCGGCCCCAGCATTGATCAACGAGGCGGCTTGGCGATCGGCAGGCCCTTGAGCAGGAACTCGCGCAAGCGATCGCACTCGTCCGCGGCCCGCTCGCAAAGCAGGCCAACGCGGACCACCGGCTTGCCGTCCTCCATCACCAGCCGGTAGCGCGCGATGCCGGCGGTTTCGGTGCGGCTCGGGCGCGGCTCACCGTCGGCGCCGCGGGTCGGCGCCGGCTGCATCTGGTAGGCGAGCCAGAACGTCCTCGGATCGGTGGCGTCGGCCATGAAGGGCGTCGAGATGCGCGTGCCGGAGCCGTCGAAGGTGCTGGCGTAGGGCGACGTCAGCACGGGCTCGCTCTTGACCACGTCGGCCGCCTGGAAGGCCGCGATGGTGTCGAAGCCGATGCCCTGCTCGTCCAGCAGGTACATCGGGCGGCGATGCGTCACCGGCCACTTGGGCGCCTGCGGCACCACGGTCCGGGTACCGGCGAAACGCACGGGCATCTTCACCCAGGGTCCGCCGACCTTTTCGCGCTGTGCCGGGGACAGCACCCAGCCGCGAACCGTTTCCAGCGCGGCATCGTCCAGCGCGGCCTGGCCGCTGCCTTCGCTCACCTTGGCCTCGACCACCCGGCCACACTCGTCGATGCGGGCCAGCACGGTGGTGGTGCCGGCCACGCCGCCCCTGAGCTGCTTGGCGGGATATCGCGGCGCCTCCATCACCGGCGGCGGGCACCCGACCGCGCCGGCAGCAGGTGCCGCGGCGAGCGCCAACATCAGCAGCAGGGCGGACATCGCCTCATGCCCCCATGTGGAAGAAGTTGAGCTTGTTGCCGTCGATGTCGCGCCAGTAGCCGGCGTAGAAACCCTTGAAGCGCTCGCCCGGCGCGCCTTCGTCGGTGGCGCCCAGCGCCAGGGCGCGCGCGTACATGCGGTCGACGGCTTCCCGGCTGCCGGCCGACAGCGACACCATGGTGCCGTTGCCCACCGTGGCGGGCTGGCCGTTGTGTGGGCGGATCACGCCCAGCATCGGCTGGCCCGGCAGGCCCCACA
>JAABRA010000171.1 GCA_011391155.1 Burkholderiales bacterium | reverse complement strand
CGAGACGCTGTGCGCGCACTACGCAGAACCGGACGCCGCAGGAACACCGGGCGCTTGAGGTCGCTTGCGCCCTAAGGTCGTAGCGAGCCAATGGCCCTGAACCCTGGCGTGCAGCCGAATGACGCCGCAAAAGTTCGGGCCGCGGGCCTTTTGGGCTACAGTCTTTTCAAACGATCGCACGATTGCTGGCAGACACCAGGAACACAAGAACATGAACACAGTAAATTTTCACGGAGTCTTCCCCTATGTGGTGTCCCCGATCGACGCCGCCGGAGAAGTCGATGCGCCGGTGCTGGCGCGGCTGTGCGACGACCTCATCCAGGCGGGCGTCCACGGCCTCGCACCTTTGGGCTCCACGGGCGAATTCGCCTATTTGTCATGGGCCCAGCGGCGCCGCGTGGTCGAGGTGGTGATCGAAGCGACTAACGGCCGCGTGCCGGTCATCGCGGGCGTTGCCTCCACGACGATCGTGGACGCCGTGGCGCAGGCGCGCGAGTTCGAGCGCATGGGCTGCGACGGGATCCTGGCCATCCTGGAGGCCTACTTCCCGGTCGCCGACGAGGGCATCTATGCCTACTTCAAGGCCATCGCCGATGCGGTTTCGCTGCCCGTGACGCTCTATACCAACCCGAATTTCCAGCGCTCGGACCTGAGCCTGCCGGTGATCAACCGGCTGAGCCACGTCCCCAACATCCGCTACATCAAGGACGCCTCGGTCAACACCGGGCGCCTGCTGTCGATCATCAACCTGGTGCAGGGGCGCATGGAGGTTTTCGCGGCGTCCGCGCACATTCCTGCCTGCGTGATGATGATTGGCGGCGTCGGCTGGATGGCCGGGCCGGCGTGCGTGGCACCCCGGCAAAGCGTCGAACTCTACGAGTTGTGCCGGCGCGGCGACTGGGTTGCTGCGATGGAGAAGCAGCGCACACTCTGGACGCTGAACCAGGCCTTCGCCAAGTACAACCTCGCCGCCTGCATCAAGGGCGGGCTCGAACTGCAGGGCTATGCGGTCGGCGCGCCGCTGCTCCCGCAGGCGCCGCTGTCGCCCGAAGGCATCGAGGACATCCGGCGCGCCCTGATGGCCATCGGGGCCTTGTAGGCACTCACCATGCCAGCGCCTGACCCGCCGCGCTCAGCGCCGCCCCGCCCCCTCAGGCGCCTGGCCGCGTTGTTGGCCTGCATCGGGTTCGGCGGGGCGATTGCCGTCATTGGCAATGCGTTCTCGGAAAGCCAGGCCTGGTTCCTGGCCATTCCTGCGGCTGTGGCCGTGGGCTGGCTGTTCGTGGCCAATCCGACCGAATGTGAACCGCCGCCACGCCGGTAGGTCGGCGCACCGTATGCGCCAAGGTCCGGAAATGTCGGGGCCCGGTCACTGCCGGCCGCCTCAGGCCGCTACGGCCAGCATCACCGAATACGCCTTGAACACCGCCGTGGCCGGCTGGCCCACCGCCAGGGCCAGCGCGTCGACCGCGTCGTTGGTCACGCTGGCCGTCATGTTCGTGCCGCCGGGCAGCGTCAGGATGACCAGCGACGACACCGCGCCGCGCTCCACGCGCGAGATCGTGCCGGCGAACTGGTTGCGCGCTGACAGCAGGTAGCCGGCAAAGTCCGTCACCAGCACCACGGCCGAAGACTTGACGAGCGCAATCGCCTCCTTGTCTGGCGCCAGTTGCAGGCGCGTGGCGGCCGCCGTGGTCAGGGTGGCGACGATTTCCTGGCCACCGGCAATCGTCACCGTGACCTGGGTGCTGACGGGGCCGGACTCGATGGCCGAGATGCGTCCGGCGAACTGGTTGCGTGCCGTGGTTTTCATGGAGATTCTCCGGAGAAGCCCGGCCAGCGCCGGTTGTTGGGTGATCCATGCCTCCTGCGCGCGCAGGAAGCCGAGGTGGGCGGACTCCAGGCGGTGCCAGGCCGCCAGGAGTTCGCGGGCGGCAGGCGTCAGCTGCGTGCCGCCCCCGCCCTTGCCGCCGGTGGTGCGCGCCAGCAGCGGTTCGCTGGCCAGGTTGGCGGCGGTTTCCAGCACCAGCCAGGCGCCCTTGTAGCTGTAGCCGGCGGTGCTCGCCGCCTTGTTGATCGAGCCGGTGCTGTCAATCGCTGCCAGCAAGGTGAAGAACCGGGCATCGAGGCGCCCGGCCAGCTTCAGGTCGCCGGTCAGAAACGCCGAATCAGCCATGGACCCGCAGCCCGCAAAACGGCGGCTGGCGCAGGGAAAGGTGGCGCGCGCAAGGGTTCATTTCATGAGCGCGACCGATTTCACCTGCACCCACAGGGCCTGCCCGACGGCCAGCTCCAGCGCGGCGGCCGCGCGCTTGGTCAGCCGGGCGACCAGCCGGCTGGCGCCGATCTGGATGCGCACCAGCAACAGGCCGGGGTGTTCATCGTCAGCCATGGCATCGACCCGGCCGTGCAGCACGTTCTGGATGCTGCTGACTGACGGCTGCTCGCGCGCCAGGCTCACGTCCCGCGCCAGCACCCGGACCCGTACCCGGCGCCCCACTGGCAGACCCTCGTCACGCGTCCACAGGGTGCCGCCCGCAAAATCCACCCGTGCCAGATGCCAGCGGGGGTCCACCACGGCCACGGTGGCCTCCAACACGGCGCCCACGTCTTCGCCGAGGCGGATCGGCAGGTCCAGCCGGGCCAGGGTCTCAGTCAGCGGGCCACTGGCGATGACGTTGCCGCCGTCCATCACGACCAGGTGGTCGGCCAGCCGGGTCACTTCGTCGGGCGAATGGGTCACGTAGAGCACGGGGATGTCCAGTTCGTCGCGCAGGCGCTCCAGGTAGGGCAGGATCTCCTGCTTGCGCTTGAGGTCCAGCGCGGCCAGCGGCTCGTCCATCAACAGCAGCTGCGGCTGAACCGCCAGCGCCCGCGCCATGCCCACGCGCTGGCGCTCACCGCCCGACAGGCCGTCGGGCTTGCGATCCAGCAGATGGCCGATGCCCAGCAGCTCGATGGCGGGCTCCAGGCTCTGCTGGCGGGCCGCGGGAATGCGCCGCAGGCCGTAGCGCAGGTTGTCCCTGATAGAGAGGTGCGGAAAC
>JAABRA010000170.1 GCA_011391155.1 Burkholderiales bacterium | reverse complement strand
CCTCGCGCGGCGCCGATCCCTGGGTGGCCTCAACGGTCACGAGCACGGCGGGCTCGTTCGCCAGACGTGTGAAAAAATACGCTGCTTTGCTCACGAAGCCTTACCTTGTGTTGCCAGGCGCCCCGACGGACCCCGGTGATTTGAGGCAAAGTATGCCGTGCCCGGGCGCAACCGGCTCAGGCCCGCCCCACCCCAACCCTTGATCCCTGCAGGAATCCCGATGTTTTCAGAGTCGAAGCCGCACCGCCCCCGCACCGCCAGCACCGGCCCGGATACCCCGCGCCGGCCCGGCTGGATGGCTGCCCTTCTGGCCGGCATGGCCGGCCTGGCGGCGATCGTGGCTGGGTGCAAGTCTTCCCCGGCGCCCACGCCAGCGCCCCAAGCCGCGGTGGTGCCTGCGCCGGCGCCGGTGCCGCCAGGCGTCGCGCCTGTGGGGCCGCCAACGCCCTCAGGCGCGAAAACACCGCGGGAGTACCGGCTGGATGCCGCCCGCCACCTCTACCAGCGCAACGCCGAGCGCATCTACAAGGGCCGCCTGCCGCCACTGCTCTATGCCATCGGCACGCTGGAGGTCGAGGTGGACCGGCGCGGCAACGTCACGTCCCTCCACTGGCTGCGCGCGCCCAAGCATGCGCCGGAAGTGGTGAAGGAAATCGAGCGCACCGCGCGCCAGGCGGCGCCCTACCCCGTTCCCGAGCGCCTGGGCAAGGTCACCTACACCGACACCTGGCTGTGGCACAAGAGCGGAAAATTCCAGCTGGACACGCTGACCGAAGGCCAGGACTAAACCCGAAATCAGCGGCGAGCGGCCTTCGCCCGCTCGCAGGCCAGCAGGATGCGCTCGGGCGTGGCGGGCGCGTCCAGGTCCACCCGGGCCTGGTGTCCCGCGGATGCGCTGACCGCATCACGCAGGGCGAAGTAGGCGGACAGCGCCAGCATCAGCGGCGGCTCGCCCACGGCCTTGCTGCGGTACGGCGTGGGCTTGACGTTCTGGCCGTCGAACAGGCTGACCTTGAAGTGCTCAGGCACATCGCCGGCCACCGGGATCTTGTAGGTGCTCGGGCCGTTGGTCAGCAACTTGCCCTTCGCGCTCCAGACGCACTCTTCCATCGTCAGCCAGCCCATGCCCTGAACGTAGGCGCCCTCGATCTGGCCCCGGTCGATGGCCGGGTTGATGCTCTGGCCCACGTCGTGCACGATATCCACGGCCTTGAGCCACCACTCGCCCGTGCGGGTGTCAATCTCGACCTCGCTCACGGCTGCGCCGTAGCAGAAGTAGTAGAAGGCGCGGCCCTGCAGGGTGGTGAAGTCGTACTTGATGTCCGGCGTCCAGTAGAAGCCCGTGCACGACAGGCCGACCCGGTCCAGCCAGGCCTGCTTGACCAGGGTATGCCAGGCCACCTGGCTGTCGGCATCGATTTGCCGCAATCCCGGCGCCGCCCGGGCGTAGCCGGCACCAAATTCGATATCTTCCGCGGCGCAGCCCAGCAACCGGGCTGCCACGGGCGCCAGACGCGCGCGCAACTGGTCGCAGGCGTTGTTGATGGCCGCGCCGTTGATGTCCGCGCCGCTGGACGCCGCCGTCGCGCTGGCGTTGGGCACTTTCTGCGTGTCCGATGCGGTGACGCGCACCAGACTGACGGGAATGCCCAGGCCGTCCGCGGCGACCTGCGCCATCTTGGTGTTCAGGCCCTGGCCCATTTCGGTGCCGCCGTGGTTCACGCTGACCGAGCCGTCCTGGTAAATGTTGACCAGCGCCCCGCCCTGGTTGAGCATGGTGGCGGTGAAGCTGATGCCGAACTTCAGCGGCACCAGCGCCAGACCGCGCCGGCGGTATTTGCTCTGGGCATTGAACCGGTTCACGGCCTCGCGGCGCGCGCGGTAGCCGGACTCGGCCTCGACCTGGTCCATGACCTTGTCGCCGATCCAGTCCTCGATGACCTGCCCGTACGGCGTGGTGAGCGTCGTGGCATCTCCGGAGACCGCCGGGTCGCGGTAGAGGTTGGCGCGGCGCACGTCGAGCGGGTCCATGCCGAGCTTGTGGGCGATTTCCTCGATCACGGTCTCGATGCCGAACATGCCCTGGGGGCCGCCGAAGCCGCGGAACGCCGTGGCGCTCTGCATGTTTGTCTTGCAGCGGTGACTGATGATCTTGAGGTTGGGCAGGTGATAACAATTGTCGATATGCAGCACGGCGCGGTCGTTCACCGGGCCGGAGTAGTCGGTGCTGTAGCCGCAGCGCGAGGCCAGCACCACGTCCAGACCCAGGATGCGCCCGGTGTCGTCGAAACCGCAGTCGTAATCGATGCGGAAGTCGTGGCGCTTGCCGGTGATGGTCATGTCGTCGTCGCGGTTGGCGCGCAGCTTGACCGGGCGCTGCAGCTTGAACGCGGCGAGTGCGGCGCTCTGCGAGAAGATGCTGGAGTTGCCCTCCTTGCCGCCAAACGCCCCGCCCATGCGCCGGCAGATCACCTCGACGTCATGGGTGTTCAGGTTCAAGGCCGCGGCGGCCTCGCGCTGGTTGCCGTCCGGGTGCTGGGTGGAGACGTAGATCGTCAGCTGCCCATCTTCTCTGGGAATAGCGTAGGCGATCTGCCCTTCCAGGTAGAACTGTTCCTGCTGGCCGCAGGTGGTGCGCCCGGTCACGCGGTGCGGCGCCGCGGCGATGGCCTCGACCGGCTGGCCGCGGGTGATGCCCTTGGGCGGCATGATGAAGCTCTGCTGCTCCATCGCCTCGTCGATCGTCAGGATGGCGGGCAATTCCCGGACCAGGACCTTCGCCCGCCGGGCGGCTTCGCGGGCGTAGAGCATGTCTCGCGCCACAATCACGGCCACCGGCTGGCCGACGAACTCCACCTTGCCGGCGGCGAGGAACGGGTCGTCGTGAATGATCGGGCCGCAGTTGTTTTCGCCCGGGATGTCGTGCGAGGTGAACACGGCGACCACGCCGTGAATGGCCAGGATCGCCGCGCGGTCGATGCCCTCGCCGATGAGTTCGCCGTGCGCCACCGGCGACAGCACCAGCGCGGCAAAGAGCGTGCCGCGGACCTC
>JAABRA010000169.1 GCA_011391155.1 Burkholderiales bacterium | reverse complement strand
GCCGCTGCGCGGGCAACTGGCCACGCTGGAGCACGGCGCGCACATCGTCGTCGGCACGCCGGGGCGCGTGATGGACCACCTGGCGCGCGAGAGCCTGAAGCTCGATGCGCTGGCCACCCTGGTGCTCGACGAGGCTGACCGCATGCTCGACATGGGCTTTTTCGAGGACATCGTCACCGTCGCGCGCCAGTGCCCGAAGACGCGCCAGACGCTGCTGTTCTCGGCCACCTATCCCGAGGGCATTGCCAAGCTGGCCAACCAGTTCATGCGCGAGCCGATCACAGTCAAGGTCGACGCCGTGCACGCCGGCGGCCAGATCCAGCAGCGCTGGTACGAGGTGAAGGACAGCGAGCGCCTGCACGCCGTCAGCCTGCTGCTGAACCACTTCCGCCCGGCCAGCACGCTGGCCTTCTGCAACACCAAGGCGCAATGCCGCGACCTGGCCGAGGTGCTGAAAGCGCAGGGCTTCAGCGCGCTGGCGCTGTTCGGCGAGCTGGAGCAGCGCGAGCGCGACCAGGTGCTGGTGCAGTTTGCCAACCGCAGCTGCTCGGTGCTGGTGGCCACCGACGTGGCCGCACGGGGCCTGGACATCGCCAACCTGGCCGCCGTCATCAACGTGGACGTGACGCCCGACACCGAAGTCCACGTGCACCGCATCGGTCGCACCGGGCGCGCGGGCGAGACCGGGCTGGTGCTGAACCTGGCCAGCATGAAGGAGATGGGCTACGTGGGCAAGATCGAGCAGCTGCAGGGCCGTGAATCCGAATGGCACAAGCTCGACGAGCTGACGCCCACCGGCGCCGGCCCGCTGGTGCCGCCGATGGTCACGCTCTACATCCAGGGCGGGCGCAAGGAAAAAATCCGCCCCGGCGACGTGCTGGGCGCGCTGACCGCCGACCTGGGCTACACCCGCGAGCAGATCGGCAAGATCAACGTCAACGAATGGTCCACCTATGTGGCCGTGGACCGCGCCATCGCCCGCGACGCCGTGTTGCGCCTGAACGCCGGGCGCATCAAGGGCAAGAGCGTGAAGGTGCGGGTGCTGGAAGATTGAGGAGACCGACCATGGACATCGAACAATTCATGCAGGGCTACAAGGCCGCGTGGGAAGGGCGTGACGAGCGGCTGTTCTGTGCGCTCTTTGCCGAGGATGGCGCGTACCACAACACCCCGTTTGCGGTGCAGCGTGGCCTTGCCCAGCTGGCCGACTACTGGCAGCGGGTGAAGCTGCAGGAAGACGTGCAGTTGCGCTACGAGGTGCTGGCCGACACCCCGGGCGGTGGCGTGTCGCACTGGCATGTGACCTATCAGGTGGCGTCGGAGGAGCTGTTCGCGATCTGGGCGCGCTCCACGGGCACGCACCTGCCGCCGCGCGAGCCTGGCTCGCCGCTGCCGCGCATGGTGCTCGACGGGGTGCTGCAGGCACGCTTCAACGGCGGCCTGTGCGAGGAATGCCGGCTGTGGTGGCACAGCCAGCCGGTTCCAGCCTGACACCTGGACCAGGACCAGGATCAATTCGGTGGCCCATGTCGGGTCAATCTGGCGCGCGCCTGCAGATCTGCCATCATGCGCCGCACCGACGGTTGGTCAGGCACCAGCAACGCCAGCTTTTGAGCGAAACCCAAGGCTGTCTTGAGGTGCCTGCTGGGTGCGGGTCTCCGTCAACACCGAAAACCTCGCGTTCGTTGGTGGCGGCCAGTTTGAACTGTGAACTCCGCCTGTGCTGCCAGGCGCCCGTTTGATCGCATGACGTTGTCAGGAGGGGACAGATACGTCTATCGATAGCGGCTGTGTCGATGCGAAAGGCCAGTAAAACCATCGTAAACTACCGGCAGCTTGGTAGCTTGTAATGCCCGGAGCCGGCAGTTTTGCCCAGCTATTTGGAGGCCGACACTGCCCGCGCAGATCAACGGGGCTTAGCCTGAGGCGGTCGAAGCTTCTTTCCGTTGATGAATTCTCGGTGCCTGACGAGAGGTATGTGACTTCTCCATGGTGTAAAGATGTTGGCGAACCGTACACGGGATGTGGCTCGCATTAGTCTGTCATCGGGAGATATCAATTGGCCGTTGCAACGATCGAGACTCTGGTCAAACAGGCTCTGGCGGAAGAGTCCGAGGGTCTATTTGAACAGTTGCTGTGCACAACCGGGAAAGTGTTGACGCTGAGCCCCGAGCATGCACTTGGATGGACCCTGCACGGCAAGGCTTTTGCCGGACTGCGCAACTACCGGAACGCAGCTCAGGCTTACGCCCGTGCCCTGCGCCTGCTACCGCACGATGCCCGGTTGCACGCCAGATTTGGCCACTGCCTGATGCACATTGGGGAGGACGGTTATGCGCGGGCATGCTTCAGGCACGCGCTTGAACTGGACCCGAAAACGACGAGCGCCTTGGAGGGTTTGCTGGCGTATGAGGTGTTTGCGCCCGATCACCCCTATGTTCACGAACTCGCACGAATGGCCGATGCTGTGTCGGTCAGCCTGAAAACGCGCGCCCATGCGGCGTTCCTTCTGGGGCGCGTCTTGCTGACTGCAGGCCGGGACGCCGAGGCTTTCGCGCGATATCGACAGGGCAATGATTTGGTTGCCAAAGGCCTGCAAGCGGACCGGCTGGTTGACCCCGATTGGCACCCGTTGCTTGCAATGGACCGGAAATATTTCGAGCAGATGAATGCCGATTGCACCCGCCCCCCGGCCCCACCTTGCCCTGCACTCATAGTGACGGGGCTCCCGCGCTCCGGGAAAAGCCTGGTCGAACATTTGCTGGCCCAACACTCAGCCGTGGTGGCGGGGGGGGAACTGGCGGGTTTTTCCAAGTTCGTCGGTAAGCGGGGGGCTGACCCCCTGGCTCGCGCAAGGCAACTGGCTTTTCAGGCCGATGGCTCGTTGGCCCGCCTTTATGCCAGCGCGATGGCCGGACTTGGCCGACCCGGCCAACAAAGAGTGGTCGATACCTCGCCCGCTCATTTGCGAATACTGGGCTTTCTGGGCGTGCTGCATCCGGAAGTCCCAGTGGTTCTGTGCCAGCGCGACCCACTGGATCTGGGCGCATCGCTCTACTT
>JAABRA010000168.1 GCA_011391155.1 Burkholderiales bacterium | reverse complement strand
TCGAACAATATGTGAAGCTCAACAAGAAGGTGGCGCCGGAAATCGCCAGCCAGATTGCCGCCATCGAGGAGCCGGGCCGTTTCGCCGACACGGTTGCAGCCAACCTTGGCTTGAAAATTGCCGACAAGCAGGCGCTGCTGGCTGAGCCGGACGTTGGCGCGCGCCTGGAGAAGATCTTTGCCTTCATGGAGGGCGAGCTTGGTGTGCTGCAGGTCGAGAAGAAGATCCGCAACCGCGTGAAGCGGCAGATGGAGAAGAGCCAGCGCGAATATTATCTGAATGAGCAGATGAAGGCCATTCAGCGCGAACTGGGCGACGACGAGGAAAAGGACGAAGCGGTCGAATTTGAAGAGCGCATCGCCAAGGTGAAACTGTCGAAGGAAGCGCGGGAAAAAGCGCTGGCTGAACTGAAGAAATTCAAGGCGATGGCACCCCAGTCTGCGGAAGCCACGGTCGTGCGCAACTATCTCGACACGCTGCTGGGTCTGCCGTGGGGCAAGCGTTCCAAGGTGAAAAAGGACATCGTCGCGGCGCAGGCCGTGCTGGATGCTGATCACTTTGGCTTGGAAAAGGTCAAGGACCGGATCATCGAATATCTGGCCGTGCAGGCGCGCACCAACAAGTTGAAGGGACCGATCCTGTGCCTTGTCGGCCCGCCCGGCGTTGGCAAGACCAGCCTTGGCCGCAGCATCGCCAAGGCGACAGGGCGGGAATTCATCCGCCACAGCTTGGGCGGCGTGCGCGACGAAGCCGAAATCCGCGGCCACCGCCGCACCTATATCGGTTCCATGCCCGGCAAGATCATCCAGAATCTGAAGAAGGCTGGAACATCCAACCCGCTGTTCCTGCTCGATGAAATCGACAAGCTTGGGCAGGATTTCCGCGGCGATCCGTCGTCCGCGCTGCTGGAGGTGCTGGATCCGGAGCAGAACAAGAGCTTCAACGACCATTATCTCGAGGTCGATTACGACCTGTCGGATGTTATGTTCGTGACCACGGCCAACAGCTACAACATGCCCCAGGCCCTGCTGGACCGCATGGAGATCATCACGCTGTCTGGGTATACCGAGGACGAAAAGGTCGAGATTGCCCAGCGCCACCTGATCGACAAGCAGTACGAGGCGCACGGCCTGAAGAAAGAGGAGTTCAGCGTTGGCGAAGACGCGCTGCGCGACCTCATTCGCTATTATACGCGCGAAGCGGGTGTGCGGAAGCTGGAGCGTGAAATTGCCAAGCTGGCGCGCAAGGCGCTGCGCCGCATTCTGGAAGGCAAGGCCACCAGCGTCGAAGTGACGTCGGACAATCTGGCGGAGTTCGCGGGTGTGCGGAAGTTCCGTTATGGCCTTGCCGACAGCGAGGACCAGATCGGGGCGGTGACCGGCCTTGCCTGGACCGAAGTGGGCGGCGACCTGCTGACCATCGAGGCTGTCACGTCGCCGGGCAAAGGCACGATCAAGACGACTGGCAAACTGGGCACTGTGATGACCGAATCGATTTCGGCCGCCCTGTCGTTCGTGCGGGCGCGCGCGGCGCATTATGGCATCAAGCCCAGCCTGTTCGAAAAGAAGGACATCCATGTGCACGTGCCGGAAGGTGCGACTCCCAAGGACGGCCCGTCGGCGGGCATCGCCATGGTCACGGCGATCATCTCCACGCTGACGGGCGTGGCGGTGAAGCGTGATGTTGCCATGACCGGCGAAGTGACGCTGCGTGGCCGTGTGCTGCCGATTGGCGGCCTGAAGGAAAAGCTGTTGGCGGCGCTGCGCGGTGGTATCACCACCGTGTTGATTCCGGCCGAGAACGAGAAGGACCTGATCGATATTCCTGACAACGTGAAACAGGGATTGACAATCATCCCTGTGTCACACGTCGATGAAGTGCTGGCGCTGGCGTTGACCCAGCCGCTGACGCCGATCGAATGGACGGAAGCCGATGAAAAGGCAGTGCAGCCAGCCGCTGTCGTGACCACTGAACCGGCTGTGCGGCACTGATTTGCCGCAAATGCGGCGGGCATTTTTTTGTCGCGGTGCGGGCGGGGCTTTACAGCGCCGCCCGGGCCGTCTAATCCGCCCGTCCCGAGCCGGAAAAGTGGGCGCGTAGCTCAGCGGTAGAGCACTGCTTTCACACGGCAGGGGTCACAGGTTCAATCCCTGTCGCGCCCACCACTTTTCCCCTCGGGTTTTTCGGCATGAACAATCTGTCTCCCTCTGCGGACATCGCGTGCCATCCGCGGCTTGCGTGGGCGGCACAGCAGCGCGCCGCGCGGATCAGTACTGGGGAATTGCTTGCCCGGGTTGGCCTGACGCCCGCCGATTTTCCTGCCGGTGTGATTGCCGCGCCAGAGTTTCCAGTGTCGGTTCCACCGCATTTCCTGTCCCTGATCCGGTTCGGCGATCCCGGTGATCCGTTGCTGTTGCAGGTGCTGGCGCGGGGCGAGGAAGTGCTGCCCCAGCCAGGCCGGCTTACTGACCCGCTTGAAGAAGCCGACTATCGCGCGGCTCCAGGCCTGCTGCGCAAGTACCGCAGCCGTGCCCTGCTGATCGCGTCGGGTGCCTGCGCAATCCACTGTCGTTATTGTTTCCGTCGCCACTATGATTACGGTTCGGCGATGCTGACCCGTTCTGGCGAGGCGGCGGCGCTGGCAGCGATTGCGGCCGATCCCGCGCTCGAAGAGGTGATCCTGTCGGGCGGTGATCCGCTCAGCCTGTCTGATGACCGGCTGGCGGCGTTGGTGTCGCAAGTGGAGGCCATTTCGCATGTGACCACGCTGCGCCTGCACAGCCGCACGCTGACCAGCATTCCTGACCGGGTGACGCCGGAATTGTTGACGATCCTCGCCGGATCGCGTTTGAAACTGGTCATTGTCATCCACACCAACCATGCACAGGAGCTTTCGGGTGCGGTTGGTGAGGCTCTGGCCAGGCTGCGAGTGCTGGGTGTGACGCTGCTCAATCAATCCGTGCTGTTGGCCGGCGTCAATGATGATGCGACAACGCTGGCCGCGCACTGCCGGCGGCTGTTTGGGGTCGGTGTGCTGCCCTATTATGTCCATCTGATGGATCCCGTGGCCGGCGCGGCGCATTTTG
>JAABRA010000167.1 GCA_011391155.1 Burkholderiales bacterium | reverse complement strand
CTCATCGATGCCGCCAGCCTGAGGAGGCAGATCGGCGTGGTGTTGCAGGAGAACGTGCTTTTCAACCGGACCTTGCGCGAGAACATTGCGCTGGCCGACCCCGGTGCGCCGCTGGAGCAGGTGATCCAGGCCGCCAAGCTGGCCGGCGCGCATGAATTCATCCTGGAACTGCCCGAAGCCTACGACACCATGGTCGGCGAACACGGCTCAACCCTTTCGGGTGGCCAGCGCCAGCGCATTGCCATTGCCCGCGCGCTGATGAGCGAGCCGCGCATCCTGATCTTCGATGAAGCCACCAGCGCGCTGGATTACGAATCGGAGCGCATCATCCAGCAGAACATGCAGGCCATTTGCCAGGGCCGCACCGTCATCATCATTGCCCACCGGTTGTCAGCAGTCCGTAATGCCAACCGCATCCTGGTGATGGATCATGGGCAGATCGTGGAGGCCGGGACGCACGCGGAATTGCTGCAGCACGAAGCGGGGCACTACTCCCGTCTGCATCGGCTGCAAGCGGGATGAGTACTCAGGTGGGCGTGTGGGTTTTAAGCCAGTCCTTCAGTGCGGCATCGAGCCGGGTCTGCCAGCCGTCGCCGGTGGCGCGAAACGGTTCCACCACTTCGGGCGAGAGGCGGATAGTGATGCGTTCCTTGACCGGCGCTTTCTGGGGGCCGCGCGGACGGCGCGACAGCGTATTGCGCAGGGATTCTGGCAGCGCGGAGAAGGGGACTGCCTGCTTGAAGTCTTCTTCGGTCAGCTCTCGGACTTCGCCGGATTTAGTGGTCAAGGGTGAGCGCTTTGCCATGTTTGTCTGCCTCTCTCAAATTTGCCTTGCGAAAACTGATCACCCGGATTCCGTCTGCAATCACGACAAAGCACAGGACATGCAGCCGTCTGTTGAGGTAACCCACGGCGATGATGCGTTCTTCGCCATATTCCTTCCGCTCATCTTTCAAATAGGCGGCGGTCTCGAAATCGAACGCTGCCGACTCTTCAAACGACAGGCCGCGCTCCCGGATGTTCCGTTCATTTTTGGCCGTATCGAATTCGACGCGCATGCGCGGATTGTATGTACAAATAAATCATTAGGCAAATGGTAGACGTCATGCTGAAGCTGCACGCTTTTTCCGATCTGGCCAAGCGCTACTCCAAAATCTTCCGCCACGCCTGGTCGCGGCGGCGCGAAACGGACAGCCCCGAACTGCATTCCCACGAAGCCCAGTTCCTGCCGGCGGCGCTGGCCTTGCGCGACACGCCGGTACACCCCGCACCCCGCATCACGCTGGGGCTGATCATTGCCTTCGCCCTGATTGCGGTCCTGTGGGCCATCTTCGGCCGCGTCGATGTGGTCGCCACTGCAGTCGGCAAGATCATCCCCAGCGATCGCACCAAGGTCATCCAGCCGATGGAAACGGCCGTGGTCAAGGCGATCCATGTGCGCGACGGCCAGGAAGTCACGCTGGGGCAGGTGCTGATCGAGCTCGACGCCACTACCGCCACCGCCGACGGCGACCGGCTGCGCAACGAAGCCCTGACTGCGCGATTGGAGGCGCTGCGCGCCGAAGCCCTGCTGGAGGCATTGGCAAGCGGCACGCCGCCCAGGCTGAAACCGCTGGAAGGTGCCGATGCTGCCCGCCTGCATGCCGAGCAAAGCCAGACCACCGGCCAATATCAGGAATACCAGGCGCGCCAGTTGCAATTGCAGGCCGAGATCGCACGCCGCCGGGCGGAGCTCCAGGCCACCCAGGATCAAGTCGTCAAGCTCGAACAGACCGTGCCCATCGCCCGCCAGCGCGCGCAGGACTACCAAATGCTGGTGAAGGAGAACTTTATCTCCCAGCACGGTTATCTGGAACGCGAACAGGCCCGCATCGAGCAGGAACAGGATCTGGCCAGCGGCCGCTCAAAAGCCGCTGAAATTTGGGCTGCCCTGGCCGAGGCGCAACAGCAGCAAGCCACCCTCGCCGCTGAAACACGGCGGCAACTGCTGGATCAGCACAATGTGGCATCACAAAAGACTGCGTCGCTGGAACAGGAACTGGTCAAGGCCGACCAGCGGGGCCGCCTGATGCGCATGACTGCGCCGGTGGCGGGCACCGTGCAGCAACTGGCGGTGACTACCGTCGGCGGCGTCGTCACCTCCGCCCAGCCTTTGATGGTGATCGTGCCCAAGGACAACGTGCTCGAAGTCGAAGCCATGCTGCCCAACAAGGACATTGGCTTCGTCAATCCGGGGCAGGATGCCGAAGTGAAAGTGGAGACCTTTCCGTTCACCAGGTACGGCACGATCCGCGGAACCATCAGCCAGGTGTCATCGGACGCCATCCAGGACGAGAAGCTGGGATTGATCTATTCGACCCGGGTGAAGCTCGCCAGGGACACACTGCGGGTGGAGACCAAGACAGTGCGGCTCACTCCCGGCATGGCCGTGACGGTCGAGGTCAAGACCGGCAAGCGGCGGGTGATCGAGTATTTCCTGAGTCCACTGATGCAGGCGACCAGCGAGAGTTTGAGGGAACGATGATTCGGGTGCTGGTCGTTCATGGCCGACCGCCACATCTCGCAATATCCGAACTCGCTGCCAGGCGCGCGCTGCCCGACTCATTCAAAGGCCCGCCCTGAACCCGCGGGCACCTGCTGTTTCAACGGCATAAAACCCGCTCCCGCCTCGTGCTAGACTCCCTCAAAATTCGAGACGCGCATGGCCGAGGAGTCTGATCTTTCCCGTACCGAACCGGCAAGTCCGCGGCGCCTGCAAGAGGCGCGCAGCGCGGGCGATGTGCCGCGTTCTGCCGAACTCACTGCGTGGGTGGTGTTGCTGTCGGCGCTGGGCATGCTGGCCTGGCAGGCACCGCGCCTTTTGAATGCCTTGCAGACCCTGACTCAAACGGCGTTCGTTCACGCGGCACAGCCGTTTTCCCCGGTTTTTCTCGACGCGGCACAGTCTGCGCTGTGGGCAGTGCTGCCTGTGCTGGTCGCCATTTTTGTCGCGGCGCTGGTGGCGCCGATGCTGCTTTCGGGCTGGGTGTATGCGCCCCAGGTGACGCAGGCCGACCTGACGCGTGCCAATCCATTCAAGCCCTTTACCCGACTGT
>JAABRA010000166.1 GCA_011391155.1 Burkholderiales bacterium | reverse complement strand
GCCAACTGGCCATTGTTGCGCGAGGCGCTGAAAGCGATGGGCCGCGCCGACCTGATCGGCAACGGCAAGCAGCACCTGATTCCGACCTGGCAGCCGCTGGGCGACGGCGCCTACCAGAGCCCGCGACGGAAGAACTCGACCGTGGCCGAGCCCAAGGCTGCCCCCGCCAAAGGCCGCCTGCTGACCCAGCACACCGGCCTGCCGCCGCGTGACGGCGGGGCGGGGCGCCTGGCGGAAAAGCCGGTGGTGAAGCCTTCGCGCAGGGGTCGTTGAACGCCCATCGCCCGGATTTCAGGCCTTTTGGGGCCTTCCCCGGCGTCGAGCGGTCATGATAAGCTATCTAAAAAGGAGCGATCCGTCGACTGGTGGTGGTCTGGGTTCAAGAAATCTGGTGCCAGAGCCCCGTGTTTGTGCGAATCCCGGGGATCAGGCCGGTTGCGACCGGAAACAGGATGCAAGCATGAAATTGAATGAGCCGAGGGCGAGATTGATCGTGCTGGCCCAGGCCATCGAAGCCGCCGACACGCAGGGAAAACTGCTCAGTGACGCGGAGCGCGACCAGATCGATTCACGTGTGGCCCGGGAGGCGCTCGGGACCGGCGGGCCGGACGCCGACACGGGGCCGTTGCTGGCCCGGCGTGCTGAATTGCTGCTGGATGCGGTGCGCGGACGCAACCGGATGCTGGCCTCCCTGCAGGCCACACCGTATTTGCAACAGGCGATGTCGTGGGCGCTGCCGCTGGGGGCGTTGATTCTTGGCGTCGTGATTGATCGGGTCTTCAATCCACGCAGGGTCGACTTGTTGTCCGAGCCCTTTCTGGGCGTGCTGGCCTGGAATCTGGTGGTGTATCTTTTGCTGGTGTTGTCCATGTTTCGGCGACGCGAGCCGCAAGCGGCAGCCTCGTCTGGGGTTTTGCTTCGTTGGATTGACGGTGCGCCGTTGTGGCGGCGCTGGCGAAGTGCCCTGGGCGCTGAAATTGCCGCGCTGTTCTTTGAGCGCTGGCATGCAATGACCGCCGCCCTGGGCAGGCAGCGGCTTCGACACATGATGCATCTGGCCGCTGCCGCCTGGGGGGCAGGCGTCGCCCTGTCGCTGATTTTCAGGGGCACGGTCAGGGCCTACACCGTCGGCTGGGAGAGCACCTTGCTGAACACGGAACAGGTGCATTTCATCCTCCAGGCCTTGTCCTGGCCGCTGGTTCGGACGCTGGGCATGGAACCCTTCACGGTCGATGACATCGCACGACTGCAGTTCGAGGTGGGGGCCGGCGCGAAGGGCGACGATGGAAGTCGCTGGTTGTGGCTGTACGTCGGATTGTTGCTGATGCTGGTGGTGCTGCCGCGGCTGGCGCTGGCCGCCGCCGCGGCCTGGCGCGAGCGGCAACTGGCCAGGCAGGTGGGGATTGACCTGGGCGAGCCTTACTTCCAGCGCATCATCGACAACCTCATGCCGGCGAACGTGAGGCTGGGTGTGCTGGCACACCAGGCGGCAGACCAGATAGCGCTGGAGCAGGTTTTGCTTCAGGAGCGGCGCGCGGACCGGGGCGGCTCACGGCCGGCGAGCCGGAAACTCATTGACTCGGCGCGGGGCGATGCGCTGTGGCTGGTCGAATTCACAACCCGCAGCGTTGCAGGACAAACGCCACTGCCGGGCGCGGGCGTTCAGGGGTACGGGACCCGGGGGCACCTGCAAGCTTGGCGAGGGTGGTTTCGTGCGAAGCCGCCTGCGCCCATTGATCCCGCGCCTGAAGCGACCGTCGACGTGATGCTGCATGTGGTCAGTAAGGCGCAGGATCTGGCCGCCGCGCTGCCCCTGCTGCAAGGTCTGCGCTGTCCGGTGGTGATACTGGTGCGGTCGGGCAGCGGTTTCGGCGGAGCCGACGACGGCTTGCTGGAGCACTGCAGAATGCACCAGCGAAGTCACGATCTTGCAATGGATGTCCTGGCGTTTGACGATTTCGCACCTTGCTGGGTGCTGGAGCGAGCGTTGCTGAACGCTGCGGCGCGCCGCATGCCGCGCGCCAAAACCCAGGGCAGTGCCCGCCTGATCGCCGCCTGGGATCAACGCAACCGTATGCGATTCTCGGCTGCGATGACAGCCATTGCGGCCAGCCTGGAATACTCGGCGCGCCAGACTGAAGAAATTCCCGGACTGCCGCTTCTTGACCGCGCACGCACGGAAAAGCGCAGGGCGCACGAGGCGCTGCGTAGGGCGGCCATGGAGACGGTGCGTGCCCGGGTCAGGCAGCGCGATGCTGAACTTGTACTGGAACTTCTGGCATTGCATGGCCTTGAAGCGGGGGCAGCCGATGACCAGGCGTTTCAGCCAGATGAAGGGAAGTATGCGGTGCAGGTCGCCGTCAGTGCGCCGCAGGCCGCTATGGGCGGCGCGGCCACAGGCGCCGCCATGGGTGCGTCAATTGACCTGATGACCGGCGGCATGACTCTCGGCGCCGCCGCTGCGCTCGGAGCGCTGGCAGGAGGCAGCACGGCCCTCATCGGGGCCATCTGGAACAACCGGACCGCCCCCAGCGGGGGAATCAGGGTTTCATTCAGTGACGAAATGCTGCTGGCACTGGCGCAGGCGTGTCTGCTGCGTTATCTCGCCGTCATTCACCTGCAGCGCGAGCATTCAGAGGCCGACGCCAGACAGCGTCAGGAGGTCTGGGAACGTGAGGCCTTCACCGAAATGCAAACGCACAGGAAGCCGATGTTGACCCTGATCGAAGCGTCCAGGAGGGGCGATGAGATGCACGGGGCGCTTGCCGGTTTTGTCGAACAGATGGCGCGCGACGTCCTTCTGCGCCTGTATCCGGCTGCGCAGATCGGTCAGGCCAGCAGCCGGTGACGGCTGAAATGCCGGGCGCCCCGGACCCTGCTGACGATTTTTTTGATATTTTCG
Organism: Burkholderiales bacterium; assembly: GCA_011391155.1. Lineage (GTDB taxonomy): Bacteria > Pseudomonadota > Gammaproteobacteria > Burkholderiales > Burkholderiaceae_C > JAABQG01. Next base: position 200 of record JAABRA010000166.1, on the reverse strand, counting down.
CCTTCTCCCATCGTGGAATGGTCACAAGTTGCTATCAAATATAAAGTAGTCTGACCCTGTTGCGCCATCGGTCGGGCGTTGGTGGGCACGGGAAAAAGGGCATGCCGGAATGCGACATGCCCTTTGATCTGCCGTTGACCGGTGACGCTGGCACCGGTGAAACGTTTACTTGGTGGGGGCGGGCTTGGTGGTCTTGAACG